>JAKRWE010000009.1 GCA_024712425.1 Chromatiales bacterium | reverse complement strand
CTTCATGCTGGGAGGTGAGAGCTATCGACTGAAGCACAAACGCGAGAGCTGATTTTTTGTCGCCCCGGGTGGGTCAATTTTATTGGCCGAAGGGGGGTCAAAATTATTGGCCATTGACACAGCCCTTCCTGTCGGATTACAAGCTGGTCCTGGAGGTGACCGAGACCGCGCTGATCACGCAACTGGAACGGGCCAACCGGCACATGATGCAGCTGCGTAACCTCGGCTTCCTGGTAGCACTGGACGACTTCGGTAGCGGCTATTCATCCCTCAGCTACCTTACCCGGATGCCGGTGGATGTCGTCAAGTTCGACATCACCCTGGTGCAGTCCCTGCACGACGATGTGCATCGCCGCCTGGTGGCGCACCTGTTGGAGTTCATCGCCTCGGCGGGGCAGATCACGGTGGCCGAGGGCGTGGAGGACGAGGCGGTCCTGCAGTGTGTACGCGAGATCGGTTTCGATTGCGTTCAGGGCTTCCCGTGGGGTCGGCCGCGCGAGCTCACCCCGATACCGCGGATCAGCGCGAAGACAGAGTGACCAGGCTGTCGCCCCGCCGCAGGCGCAGCTGCCAGATGGCCCGGGAACGTGCCAACAGCGCCCGCAGCTGCTGCAGGTCGGTGACCCGGTGCCGGTTGACCTGGAAGATGATGTCCCCCTCGCGCAGCCCGCTGCGCATGGCCGGAGAACCCTTGCTCACCCAACCCACGGCAATGCCCGGGTTGCGGCCGAGATTGGAGACATCGACCACCTCGCCCAGCAGGGCGCCGCGCAGGGCGGGCGAGAACTGCTTGCCGGGAAGGTAATCGGCATACGGGTCCGCGATCGGCGCGCTGACCTCGATGCGCTGGCCGTTGCGCAGGATCTGCAGCCGGATCTTTTCCCCTATACGTGCCAGGCCCAGTTGGGTATGCAGGTCGCTGGAGCCGCTGATGGCGTGCCGGCCGATGCGGACAATGACATCGCCGACCTGGAGCCCGGCCCCGGCTGCCGGTGAGCCGGCCTTGACCTCGGTAATCACGGCGCCCTCTGGGCGTGACATGCCCAGCGCCTGGGCGAGATCGCCGCTGACGTCCTGTACCGAGATGCCGAACACACCGCGTCGCACCCCGCCGAACTCGACGATCTGGCGCAATAGGGTATGCGCGATATTGGCTGGGATGGCGAAGCCGATCCCAACATTGCCGCCGTTGGGCGCCAGGATGGCGGTATTGATCCCGACCAGCTGGCCGCGCAGGTCGACCAGCGGGCCGCCCGAGTTGCCCGGGTTGATCGAGGCGTCGGTCTGGATGAAGTTCTCGTAGCCCTCGATACCCAGGCCGCTGCGCCCCAGCGCGCTCACGATGCCCGAGGTGACCGTCTGGTTCAGCCCGAAGGGGCTGCCGATCGCGACCACGAAATCACCGACTTTGAGACGGTCGGAATCGGCCCACGGCAGGGCGGTGAGCCTTTTCGCCGGAATCTGCAGCACCGCGATATCCATCTCCGGGTCCTGTCCCAGCAGGCGTGCCTTGAAGCTCCGCCCGTCCTGCAGGGTGACCTTGATCTCGTCCGCCTCCTCGATCACGTGATGGTTGGTCAGCACATAGCCGCGCGCGGCGTCCACGATGATCCCGGAACCGAGGCTCTGTTCCTCGCGCTCGCGGTACTGCGGCGCCTCCTCGAAGAACCAGCGGAAGAAGGGGTCGTCGAGCAGTGGGTGGCGCCGCAGGCGCTTGTGCGTGGTGGTGGCGATATTGACCACCGCCGGGGTGACTTTCTCCAGCATCGGCGCCAGCGAGGGCAGGGCCTGGCCGTTCACCGCCACCGGCAGCGCGGCCCGGGCCGTGCAGGAGAGCAGGAGGATCGTCAACAACAGGGAAAAAGGTGCTTTCATGCGATGCATACGATGAGTCCGTATTGTTTTCCGGTCCTGTTGACCCGCCAGGCGGGCAGAGGTTCCACGGGGGCGGCTTATATGGCATCCAATTATTGACAATCTTTGTATCCGAGTCTTACATTACTGGTGTAAGCATCCGTCCCTGGAGGCCATTATGCATATATCACTCACGCCCGAGCTGGAATCTCGCGTTAAGGCAAAAGTGGAAAGCGGCCTTTACAACAATGCCAGTGAA
This sequence comes from Chromatiales bacterium, assembly GCA_024712425.1. Taxonomy (GTDB): domain Bacteria; phylum Pseudomonadota; class Gammaproteobacteria; order Chromatiales; family Chromatiaceae; genus MONJU. The sequence continues at coordinate 36,153 of JAKRWE010000009.1, read as the reverse complement.
GTCATCCGTGAAGCGCTCCGCTTTGTGGAAACCCATGAAGACTGGATTCGTGAGCTGAAACTGGCCCGACTTCGTGAGCAACTGAAAGCCGGAGTAGACCAACTGGATCGCGGGGAAGGTATCGAAATCGAAACAGAGGCAGCACTCGACACCCTGTTTGACGATATCAGGCGCTGACCTCGATGGCATCCTGTCAACTGGTCATTGCGCCTGCGGCTCGAAATGACCTCAAGGACATATACCAATACGGCCTGAGGCAGTGGGGGCAGGCACGATCCAAGAGCTACCTTTCCACTATCAAAGACCAATTCCGGTTGTTGACTCAACAACCACTTATTGGAACCGAGCGCCCGGAACTCCTTCCGAACATCAGAAGCCTGCCCATGGAAAGCCATACCCTGTTCTACCGTGTGACCAACGGCCGTGTTGAAATCGTCCGTGTACTACATGGCCGCCAGGATCCGCAACGCCATCTGCCCCGTTGATTATCCGGTTCGTTACCTTACTCGAGCCACCGCACCAGGTAGTAGATACGCTGGCTCTCGGAAGACACGGAAGGTCCGTAGACTATGGCCGGGTGCAGGTTGTTTGCGGGGTCCGCGGCCGTGATGGCGTCCGACGGGTCGGGCATGATCTGCACGCAGGCCTCCGGGTAGCGCTTGCGGTTCTTGCGCGGCGTCTTGATCAGGGCGCTGCGCTCCGCGAGCGAGGTGGATTCGGTATCGACGATGATATGGACCATGCGGGGAGTATAGCGCGATACAATGCTGGCTCCGATCGACTGCTATGAGCGGGTAGCCACACGCCAGATCAAGGAAATACGGGTAGGATGGATTGAGCTCCGCGAAACCCATCGGGTGCGGCCCGGAATGGTGGGTTTCGCTTCGCTCAACCGCACCCTACGCAGAGCGAGCCTGAACGAGGGAATCTTCATGGATATAGCCGACCTGCGCCGCGAATACATGTATGCGGGACTGTCCCGTGAGCAGCTGGATGCCGATCCGGTGATCCAGTTCGAGCGCTGGTTCCGCGAGGCGACCGAGGGCGGCCTGTACACCCCCAACGCCCTCAGCCTGGCGACGGTTGGCGCGGACGGCATGCCGTCTGTACGCACGGTGCTGCTCAAGGCCTTCGATCACAAGGGTTTCGTCTTCTACACCAACTACGGCAGTCGCAAGGCGCGCGAGATCGAGGCCAACCCCAGGGCGGCGATGCTGTTCCACTGGCTGGAGTTCGACCGCCAGGTCAAGATCCAGGGGCACGTGTCGCGGGTCAGCGTGGGGGAGTTGCTGCGTTATTTCGCCTCACGTCCGCGCGGCAGCCAGATCGGCGCCTGGTGTTCGCAGCAGAGCGCGCCGGTGGGTTCGCGCACCCTGCTGGAGCAGGCCTTCGATTCCATGAAACGCAAGTTCGGCGAGGGCGAGATCCCGCTGCCCGATTTCTGGGGCGGCTACCGCGTCGATCCTGTCCGTATCGAGTTCTGGCAGGGGCGCGAGAACCGTCTGCACGACCGTTTCGAGTATCTGCGCGAGGGAGAGGGCTGGTCGATCCAGCGCCTGGCGCCCTGAGGCCGGTCAGGCGTCCATTGCGTCCCACACACGCCAGGCCTGCAGCAGTGGAAAATACAGGGCCAGCCGGATTGGACGGTCTTCCAGCAGGCGCATGATGCGCGCATAGTTCTCCAGCTGTTCCCGGTAGCGTTCCTGCTCCTGGTCGAGGAAGGCCTCGATATCGCTGCCCAGGTGTTCGCCGGTCTTGTAGTCGACGATCCAGCGCACCCCGTCGGCCACGAAGGTCCGGTCGATCACGTACTGGTGGGGCAGGCCGTCGTCGCCGACCACGGTCAGGGGCAGTTCGCAGGCGGCCTGCTCGTGTTCGGCCAGGATCCACTGTCCCTGCTCGTGCGCCAGGGTCTGGCGCAGGGCGCGCAGGACCTTGTCGCAGGCGCTGTCCAGCCGGTTCGGATCGACGCCCAGCGCCGCGAGTCCCGCACATACCGCGTCACCTTGTTCATCGATGTGCCGGGGCGTCCATCGCGCCAGCCCTTCATGGCCGATGCGTTCCAGGTAGCGGTGGGTCAGGGTGCCGACGTGGCGTGCGGTGTCGCCGGCCCATTCGAAATCGATGGGGCAGCTCTCACCGCCAGCCGGACCGGTGGGCAGGGCCGGGGTATCGGGGAGCGCGGGCCGCCAGTCGGCCGGGACGCGATTTTCCGTGCGGGGTGTGGCATGCCAGGCCGTTGCGGTGGCGTCATCGTCGGGTGGCGTCAGGTCCGAAAAGGTCTCCTGCACGGCCGGCCACAGGCGTTCCAGGAGACTGCCGGACGGCGCGGAACAGGCGCCCCGGCTGTCGAAGTTCGCATGCCCGAACAGGTGCAGCCGCCGGCGCGCGCGCGTGGTGGCCACATACAGCAGCCGCAGCTCCTCCAGTGCCTGTTTGCGCTGGTTGATCCAGCGTATGTATTCCGAAATCGGCTCCTGGTCCTGCTGCCCCCCCTTGATCGGGGCCATGAGCAGTGCGCCTTCTTCCTCCCCGTCCGGCAGTTCCAGCCAGTACAACAGCTCGCTGCGGTCGCGTGCGGGTGAACGCCCCAGGCCGGGCAGGATCACGGTGTCGAATTCCAGCCCCTTGGCCTGGTGCATGGTCATCAGCTGCACGCGGGGATCGGCCTGGCGGTCGGTGGGGGCGAACAGCTGCTGCAGGGCCTGTTCGAAGGCGCCGAAGTCGGACAGCCCGTGGGCGCTCTCCTGGCTGGCGAGGAGGGTGAGGTAGGCCTGCGCGTCGTCCACGTCGGCCACCAGCGCGCCACCCAGCGCCAGCCGCACGGCCTCGACCCGGTCGCGCAGGCTGCGCCGGTAGCGGCCCGGCAGCCGGGAATCGAGGATCGCCTGCAGGCGCTGTACACGTCGCCGCGCGTCGGCGCCAAGCCGCGTCAGCCGTTCATCGTCGGCCAGCAGCGGCCACAGCGCCGCCTCCGGCGCGTCCTCGCACAGCCTGACGAGGTCGGCCGGGGCCATACCGACGAGTGGCGAGCGGAGCAGGCTCAGCCAGGCCAGCCGGTCGGCCGGGTGCAGGAGGGCGCGGGTGAGGCTGTACAGATCCCGCACCGTGGGCCGCTCGGCCAGGGGGTCGACCTTGACTGCCTGGAAGCGTATCCCGGCATCCAGCAGCGCGCTGGCGATACCGTGCAGGTGGCTGCGTGCGCGGGCCAGGACGGCGATGCTTCCTTCCGGGTCCTCCGCCAGGTGCCGCTCGACCAACGCCACCACCTGCGCGGCCTCCCGTTGGTCGTCCCGTTGCGCCAGGGCGTGGATCTGCACCGCGTCGCCGGGCTCGGGCGGCTGGGATGCGACCGAGGCGGCATAGGGCATGGCGCCCAGGGTGATGTCGACGTCCTCCGGGAACAGGCGCGAGAAGCAGTCGTTGATCCATTCGACGATGTTTTCCCGGGAACGGAAGTTCATCTGTAACTGCAGCGGGATGAGTGGCACGTTTTCCAGGCCGCGCTGGCGGGCCTGCAGGAACAGACCGACCTCGGCCTTGCGGAAGCGGTAGATCGACTGCATGGGATCGCCGACCACGAACAGGGTACGCCCGTCTCCCGGCTGCCAGCCGCCGGTGAGGCCTTGCAGCAGCTGGTGCTGGCCGATGGATGTGTCCTGGAACTCGTCCACCAGCAGGTGACGGATGCGGTAGTCCATGAGCAGGGCCAGCTCGCCGGGGTCCTCGGGCCGTCCCAGAGCGGCCAGGGCGCGGGACTGAACCTCGACGAAATCGATCTCGCCATGCTCCTGGAAGACCAGCTGGAGTTGTGCGCTGGCATCCAGCAGGACATGCCGCAGCGCCTCCAGCAGCTGCCGCTGTGCGGGATCGAAGGCCCTGGCCGGAAGTCGGCGGGTGGCGTGCAGGGACCCGATCAGCGACGGTTCCCCGTTCAGCTCCCCGATCAGTTCCAGCATCTCCTGCTTTTCCTGTTTCCGGTCTGCCGGAAAGCCGATGTTTTTGTCGAGGCGTTTGCGGGCCGTGCCGCCCTTGACCAGTACCAGTTGCGCCAGTCCCTGCCATAGCGGCAGCTCCTCCCAGCGGGTGTCCGGCCGGAAGCGGCGCTCCTGCCACTGCATCAGGGGGGCGTATCCGGGATCCTGCTGTTTGTCGGGGGGCAGATGGTCGGCGGCGAACCTGGCGAGCCGCACCAGTTCGCTCATCTGCGAGGCGTTGAAGCAGCGGTCCAGGCCGGCCAGGTGCTCCTCGATCAGGCGGCGCAGGTTGTTCTCGAGGTCGTCGACCTCGCGGTTCCCGATGAGATGCGGCAGCCACTGGTCGCGCTTGCCCAGCATCTGCACCAGCAGCTCGCCGAGCTGGCCCATCTGGTTGTCGAGATGGCGCAGGACCGTCGCCAGCGGCTGGTTCAGGTCCGTGTCGGACAGACGCCGCAGGGTCAGGCGTGCGGCCTCCCGGTACAGCGGCATGGCATCCTCGCGTGTGTTTGCCGGTGCGCCGAGTTCACTGAGCAGGGGCAGTTGGCGGGCGAGGGAGGCGCACAGGCTGTCGAAGGTGAGGATGCGCAGGCGTCCGGGGGCCTGGCGCAGTTGCCACCCCTGCTGGCGGTCCCGGGCCAGCGCCGCGCGGGCCAGATCCCAGGTGAGCTGCTTGTGGGTTTCGCCGGGGCGGGGCGCCTCGGCGCTGTCCAGCGCCCCGAGCACCCGGTTGCGCATCTCCGCTGCGGCCTTGCGGGTGAAGGTGATGGCGACGATCTCTTCGGGCTTGTCCACGCGCCCCAGCAGGCGCAGGAAGCGCTGGGTCAGCAGCTCGGTCTTGCCCGAGCCGGCCGGCGCCTGGACGATGCAGGAGGCCTCCGGGTCGAGCGCCATCCGGCGCGCTGCCTGGTCGAGGATGTCAGTCATCTCCGTCCCCATCGCTGCCTGCGGTACCCGCCTGGACCCGGCACAGCAGGGCCAGGTCGCAGTAATCGCAGGCGTTGCGGTCCTTCGGGGCGACCTTCGCCAGCCCGTCCAGGATCTCGGCCGCCAGGTGCTCGAGTTGGGTCCGCCAGTGGCTGAGCAGGGCGTCCCAGTCCGGGATCTCCTCGCTGGGAGTATGGACGCGGACGCCCGGTGCGATGTCCTCCTGCCGCGCCAGCCCGTGCATGCGGCGTGTCTTGCGGTGGACCTGGGCCAGGATGGCGGCGGCGACCCGGTCGTGGCTGATGCAGTACAGCGGGACCTGGGGTTCGCCGGGGCGTTCGCCGGTCCAGCTGGCGGCGCTGACGCGGCTGCCGGTCTTGTAGTCGATGATCACCCGGCTGCCATCGGCGAGTTCGTCGATGCGGTCGATCTTCACGTGCAACGGCAGGCCGACGAGTTCGGTGTCCAGTTGCTGCTCGCAGGCGAGCACGCGGAATGGCTGTGCGCGCCCGGCCTCGTATGCCAGCCAGGCCAGTGCCAGGTCGACCAGGCGGTCTTTTTCCAGTTCGATGAATGCCTCCCCGTACAGATCCGGGCGACGGCGGGCGAGGCCCCGCAGGGTCTGGTCCGCCAGGTGGTCGACCAGCCGTTCCAGGTCCGCCGGCGGGGTGCCGTGCAGGGTCCGGGAGTCCTGCAGGTGCTGCCAGATGCGCTCCAGGAGCTGATGCACCATGTCGCCGATTAGGCGAGGATCCGGCGCGTGCGAAGGCTCGGGCAGGGCATGCGCCCTAAGGCGGTGATGGGCCATGGCGCGAAAGGGGCAGGCGGCCTGGTCGGTCAGCAGGCCGGCGCCCCCGGTCGGCACCTGTGCCAGGGGGATGCGATCCGCCGCCGGCAGGGGATCGCCTGCCTGTCCCTCGCTGCAGGCCCGGTACAGGGGGTTGAGCAGCCCGATGCCCAGCGCCTCCGGTTCGCCCGTGGGCAGGCCGGCCAGCAGCGGGCTGGGGCGAAGCTCGCGTTCGTCCTCGCGTAGGGGGTGGCTGACCAGCACCTCCGGCGCCGCAGCCATCAGGCGCCCGAGCAGCTGCCGGGCGAACTGGAGTTCGCGCTCGGCCGAGGCGTGCGGCATGTCCTTCTCGCGTTGCAGGCCGACCGGCAGCAGGGGGTTGGGCGAAGGGGAGGGTGGCCAGGACAGGTCGTCCATGCCAAGGACCCAAAGGCCGTCGAAGTCGAGGACGGCGGCCTCCAGGACCCCCAGCACCTGCACCGGTGCCCGGGGTGTCCGCGGCTGGAATTCGGTGTCCTCGCACAGGCGGGTGAAGCGCCGCACAGTCTCCGCGAGGCGCAGGCGGTAGTGGACCCGCGTGAGCGTGGAGAACTCGCTGACCGCGCGCCGCAGGCGCTCCGCCTGCTGGTACTCGGTGCTGTCCGGGCTTTCGTCGCCCGGCCAGCCCAGGGTGTCGAACAGGGTCAGCAGGTGACCGGCCCAGTCATGCGGGGAGGCCTGGTCCGGCAGTTCGTCCAGCAGCCCCTGCAGCGCCAGCAGGCGCCGGGCCAGGTCGGGGCAATGCGTCGGGCCATTGGCTGCCTGGCGTTGCGCCTGGTACAGGAGCTCGCGCCGGGTCAGGGCCGGCCGACCGTTTTCCCGCAGCCGGGCATCCAGCGCGGCGCGCTGCAGCCACTCGGCAACGTGTCCGCCGATGAAAGGCGAGCGCAGCAGTGTGCCGATCTCGTGCAGGGACAAGGGGCTGTCCAGGCACAGGCGCAGGGCCAGCAGCAGGTGCGCGACCAGCGGGTAATCGGCCAGTGGCTGACCCAGGGAGACATTGAACAAAGGCGTCCCGCCCTGGCCGGACAGGTAGGCGCCGGGGTCCGGTACCTGCTGCAGGCTGCGCTGAAGTCCCTCGCGGTCTTCCTCCAGGCGCGGGCTGACGATGGCGAGTCGTGCCCCGGGCGCGCGGGCGAGGCGGGTCTTTGCCCAGTTGGCGGCGGCGAGGTATTCCTGTTCCCTGTCCAGCAACGGAATACGGAGCGCCTCGCCCGCACCCCGCTGTTCGTTCCAGTCCCGTATGTCGCTGCCGGCTTCGGCCAGGGCCTCCCGGATCTTCAGCTGCAATGGTGTCGGGTTGTCGAATCCGGCGAGCCGGATGCGTGGGGGCGCCGCGATGAGGCCCTCATCGAGCGCCCCGCAGATCTGCGCCCCGAGTTCGGCCGTGCTCAGGCTGTTGGTCTGTTGGCACAGGGTCTCGAAATCGCGCGCCCAGCCCAGGAACAGGCGTGTTTCCCGGTCGGGAAGCAGGTCCAGGGCCCCGGGAGAGAGGCGCCAGTCCAGCAGCAGTTGCCAGGTCTGGCGGGCCAGGCGCGCGGCGCCGGTGGGGCGCAGCAGTTCCTGGCCGGATCGGCTCTCGCGCACGACCCTTTCCCAAAGCAGCATCTCCTGGTGCGTATTGAGCGGCAGGCGGTCGGCATAGCCGGAGTCGAGCAGTACCTCGTATTGGGCGTTCAGCCAGGCCCCCCAGGGCAGAATCGAAGGCGTGCTCCAGGCCTTCAGCCCGGCGTCGATCCGGCTTTGGGCGTGACGAAGCATCAGTTCCCGTGCCAGGCGGTTGTTCACCGTGAGCAGCAGGGTGTCGTCGCCCAGTTCGGCCAGTGAGTCGCTCATGCCCCGGTATGTCGCCTGTCGGGCCGTATCCAGGCATACAGCATCAGGGCGGCGATGGCGCCAAGGGTGTCTGCGGCCATGTCCTTCTGGGCGTCCCAGGCGTCCCCCTGGGCACCGAGGAACTCGATGCCGGCCTCACCGCCGTAATAGACCGCGAACAGCCATTCGAGGATCTCGTAGCCGGCGGCGACCGCCATGATCAGGAACAGGCCGAACAGGATGGCCGGGACGAAGCCGCAGCGCCGGGTGCGCAGCAGCCATTCGGTCATGGCATAGGCATAGAAACCCACCGAGAAGTGGCCGATGCGGTCGAACTGGTTGCGTTCCGAGCCAATCAGGCGGTTGAACCAGTCGAAGGGTACATGGGCAAAGGTGTAGTGGCCGCCCACGGTGTGCCAGAACAGCCACACAGCCATCAGCAGGTAGGCCGTGTTACTGAAGCGAAAGCGGGGATAGAGCCATGCCAGGCCGCCAAACACCAGCAGCACCGGCGTGATCTCGGCGATCCACACATCGCGCGCGAAGGGGGCGATGCCCGACCAGATGATCAGTACGGTCAGCGCCAGCGAAAGGGTGAGCGGCAGGTGTCTGGACAGCATGTGCGGAGTGTAACCCGCCGTAGCGGGTAGCGGGAGCGTCAGTCACCGGGATGGAGCGGTATCAGCCCCTTGTCGATCAGTCGTCCTTCCGGACCGATGGAATCCCTGGCGGTTATGTTGCGAACGAACTCGCTGAGTCCGGGGACTATCCCCATGTGCTGGACCTTGACGTACAGGTACAGGGGGCGGCTGAGCGGGTAGCTGCCGGATTCTATGCTGTCGAAGTCGGGTTGTTTGCCGTCGATGTCGGCGGCTTTCAGTTGGTCGCGGTTCTGATCCAGGAAGTTGTAGCCGAAGATGCCCAGCGCATGGGGATTGTTGATCAGCATGCGGACCAGTCGGGTATCGTTCTCGCCGGCGTCGATATAGGCGCCGTCCTCGCGCAGTGCGCGGCATTGCCGGATAAAGCTGTCCGGGTCCTGTTCGTACAGCTCGCGAATGGTCGGGTCGTCCAGGCAGGCACGGGTCATCAGGCGTTCCACCAGGATGTCACGCGTACCCGATGTCGGCGGCGGCCCATAGACCTGGATGGGTTCATCCGGCAGTCCTGGGCGGATATCGCGCCAGCTGTGGTAGGGGTTACGGATCATGGTGCCGGAGGAGGAGGGTACCCAGCGCGCCAGCGCGCGGAAGATGTCGCCACGCGTCAAGTGGTAGCCAGGTGCCTGGCGCTGGTTTGCGATAACGATCCCGTCATAGCCGATACGGATCGGCTCGATCGTCGACACATGGTTTTTCTCGCAGCTCCTGCGTTCACTGTCCTTGATCGGTCGCGAGGCCATGGCGATATCCGGCGTGCCGGGACCGATGCCGGCGCAGAATAGCTTGAAGCCGCCGCCGGTGCCGGTCGATTCGATGACCGGTGCGGTGAACCGGCTGACGCGGCCAAAATGCTCCGCCGCTGCCGCGATGATGGGGTAGGCGGTGGATGAGCCGACCACGTGGACATGCTTTCTCGGTGTCAGCCTGGCATGGGCGCCATTCTGCATGCCCAGCACGAGCATGCCCGCCAGCAGCAGGCCTCTCGTCAGCCGCCCTCTCATCAGGGCAGCATCATGCCCCGTATGGTGTAGTAGATAACCGCTGCCAACAGGCCCGAGAAGGGCACGGTGATCAGCCAGGCGGCGGCGATCTTCATCAGGGCGGAGCGCTTGACCAGTTCGGTCTTGTACACGCGCTTGAGGTTCTTGCGCTCCTTCTTGCTGAGTTCCGCGTTGGCTGAGTGTTCCTTGAGTTGCTGCAGCATCTGGCCTTTGCGCGCGACTGAAGCCTTGCGGAAGGCGGCCAGGAAGGCCTCGACCTCGACCTCGGCCTCGTCCCGGCCCTGGTGGTGCTCCTTGATCTCCTCGACCATCCTGGAATAGCTGTGCTTGAGATATTCGCGCAGGAAGCCGACGCCGAACACCGCACCGACGGCGATGTGGGTGGACGAGACCGGCAGGCCGAGCTGGGTGGCGATGATCACGGTAATGGCGGCAGCCATGGCGATACTGAAGGCGCGCATCTGGTCCAGTTCGGTGATCTCCGAACCCACGGTGCGGATCAGTTTCGGGCCGTACAGCCCGAGCCCGACCGCGATGCCTATTGCGCCAACCATCATGACCCACAGGGGAATGGCAGCCTTCTTCGCGATGGCGCTGTGCATGATGGCGTCGTTGATCGCGGCCAGTGGCCCGACCGCGTTGGCCACGTCATTGGCGCCGTGCGCGAAGCTCAGCAGCGCCGCGGCGAATATCAGCGGCACGGTGAACAGCTTGTTGACGCTCTCCTTGCCCTCCGGAAGCCTGTCGGCCGCTTTCTGAATCCGGGGCCTGATGATGAAATAGATGACCGCCGCGGCACCCAGTCCGATCAGGGCGGCGCTGCCGAGATTGAATTTCCAAAGGTGTTTCAGTCCCTTGAGTATAAGGTAGGTGGCAAAGGCCCACGCCATGGCCGCGATCAGCAGGGGGGCCACCTTGCGGGCCGCTGCCTTCATGTCTTCCTGGTAGGTGATGGATCGCTTGATCAGGTACAGGAACGCGGCCGCGATAAGCCCGCCGAGCGCGGGGGATATGACCCAGCTGGCGGCGATCTGTCCCATCTTGGCCCAGTTCGCGATGCCCAGGCCACCGGCAGCGATGCCGGCGCCGAGTACGCCGCCGACGATGGAGTGGGTGGTGGAGACCGGCGCGCCGAGCGCAGTGGCGATATTGAGCCAGATGGCGCCCGCGAGCAGCGCGGCCATCATCAGCCAGATGAAGGCATTGGCGTCGTTGATCACGGCCGGATCGATGATCCCCTTCTTGATGGTGCTGACCACGTCACCGCCGGCGATCAGTGCGCCAGCGGCCTCGAAGATGGCTGCGATGAGGATGGCGTCGGCCATGGTCAGGGCCCGTGATCCCACGGCGGGGCCGACGTTGTTCGCCACATCGTTGGCGCCGATGTTCATGGCCATGTAGGCGCCGATCATGGCGGCGGCAATCAACATGTAGTTGTGGGTGGATTCGGGGATCATCGTGATACTGGTCCACAGCATGATGATGATCACAAATGTCAGGGCGACGCCAAAGCGGAACATCTCAGGCCGACCGAAGCGGGTGGCTTTCTCGATCTGGGGAATATTCTTGATGTCCATGCGGGATCCTCGGGGCCTTGTATTTCACGAGTAGTTATCTTTGAAATTGTCACACCTCTGGGCCTGTCACGTCCAACCCTGTTTGAGCTTGACTGACCGGGGTCAACTATGTTGCGTTGAGTTAGAATGATCGCGTCTACCTTTGTCTTTCTGAGATCCTCCCGATGCGTCGTTATCTCTATTACTCCATTCTGTTGATGATCCTGAGTGGCCCGGCCGCCGCGCATATAGGCAACGGCCTGGCCGGCGGATTCACTTCGGGCCTGATGCACCCGGTTCTTGGCCTGGACCACGTGGTGGCGATGGTGGCGGTCGGCCTGTGGGGTGCCTTCCTGGGCAGCCCCGCGATATGGCTGCTGCCGGTGGTGTTTCCGCTGGTGATGGCCTTCGGCGGCGCCCTGGGGATCCTGGGCGTGCCCATGCCGGCGGTGGAGACCGGCATTGCCCTGTCGGGCATCGGGCTGGGCCTGATGGTGGCGCTGGCGGTGCGCCCGCCGATCTGGGTGGCGGCGCTGTTGGTGGGTTTCTTCGCCATCTTCCATGGCTACGCGCACGGAGCCGAGCTGCCGACCTCGGCCAGCCCATTGGCGTTCAGCCTGGGCTTCGTGATCTCGACCGGCCTGCTGCACTTGGCCGGCATTGCCCTCGGTACGCTGACCCGCTGGCCCTGGGGCGAGGGGGTGGTGCGTGCCGGTGGTGGTGTGATCGCCCTGGTGGGCGGTGGTTTCCTGGTCGGCATGCTGTGAAGGCACGCCTGTTCCTCGTTTCCGCGCTGCTGCCCGGCGCGGCCTTCGCCCACAGTCCGATCAAGGGCCTGGGGGACCTCTACAACGGCATGTTGCATCCGCTGTTCGTGCCGGCGCATCTGTTGCTGGTGATCGCGCTGGGTCTGCTGCTGGGCCAGCAGGGGGTGCGCCGGAACCTGGCCTCGGCCGGGACCTATATCGCCGGCCTGCTGGGCGGACTGACACTGGCCTGGCACGGGGTGGTGCTGAAGGATGGGGTGACCCAGGAACTGACGGTGCTGGCGCTGGCCGTGGCGGTGGCGCTGGCGGTGGTCCTGGCGATGCGCCTGCCGGCCTGGGCGATGGCATCGCTGACCCTGCTGGCGGGGGGCTTGCTGGGGCTGGATTCCGCGCAGTCGGAACTGGCCGCGCGCGCGCGTGCGGTGGCCCTGTTCGGTAGCGGGATCAGCCTTTACCTGCTGATGCTCTACCCGATGGCGCTGGCCGAGCGTTTCCAGGCGCACCATTGGTTGCGGGTGGGGGTGCGCATCATCGCCTCCTGGATCACCGCCAGCGCAATGCTGGTGCTGGCGCTGTTGCTGGCGCCCGCCGCGTGATCACAACGCACGCAGGGCGTCCCATTCCAGGCGGTCCCAGAACCAGTACAGCGCGATCACGCTGATCAGCAGGGAGAAGGGCACGACCACCAGCGGTCGGTACCAGTCGCGCCGTCCGAACCACAGCCCGGTGAGCGCCCAGGCACCGAAGATGATGCTGATCTGGCCCAGCTCCACCCCGACATTGAAGCTCACCAGGGCGGTGGCGAAGGCGTTCTTGGGCATGCCGAAATCGCTCAGCATGCTGGCGAAGCCGATTCCGTGCAGCAGGCCGAAACCGAACACCAGGGCCAGGCGGCTCTTGTGCAACTGTCGGTGCCACAGGTTCTCCACCCCGACATAGGCGATGGACAGCGCGATCAGGGGCTGGACCACGGCGGCCGGGAGCTGCACCCAGCCGTACACCGCCAGCCCCAGGGTGATGGTGTGCGCAATGGTGAACATGGTGACCTGCCACAGCAGCGGTCGGATACGTGCGGCAAACAGGTACAGTCCGAGGATGAACAGGATATGGTCCATGCCGCGGGGCAGGATGTGCTTGTAGCCCGCGACCACGTATTCGCGCACCACGTCGGTGAAGTGGCGCGGGTTGGCGATCTCGGTGATAGAGAAGGGCTGGCTGGTGCTGTCGTCACGGATCCACTGCCACTCCGACCAGTGGTATTTCTGGGCCTTGCGGTCGACCTGCCGGACCCGCACCGCGTTGTCGCCAAAGCGTGCCGGGTAGTACCAGGTCAGCTGTCTGGCGTCCCGGGGGACCTGCCCGGTCAGCAGGATCACGCTGATGCGCGGGATCTTGGTGTAACCGCGCTGTGGGATCTTCACCCGTTCCACGCTGGGGGTGGCGCGCCTGCCGTCGAAGCGCAGCGCGATCTCGCGCAGCAGCTCGGGCTCGAAGGGTTTGAATCGCTCGAGCAGTTGCTCGGGCGGCAGGTGGCGCAGGACGTCGTACTGTGCGGAAGTGGGGGCGTCCTTGGTGTTCTTGTAACGGGCGTTGATGCCGGTCAGCAGGGCCTCGATGCTGGCGCGTAGCTCCACCTCGTAATGGCCGTCGGCGTACACGCTGATCTCGACCAGGGCCGGTTTGACCACATCGGCGTGCACGGTCCATGGCAGCAGGAGAAGGCCGAGACAGAGGTAGCGTAGAAGAGGCATAGGGAATAAACGGGGCGTAATGGCGTCTAGCAGTACAGTCGGTTACCGGGGCAGGCAGAATCCGGTAATAAGTTGAAATAAGCGGGTGTTATTGGGCAACAGGCCCTTTGTATCGGCTTCCGGCAAACGGGCTTGCTAGACTGCCCTCCCACTGAGTGAGACGCAGTATGCCGCTGTCGACCCTGATATCCAAATTTTAAAGAGCAGAGATAGTAGAGATATGTCTAACAAGATAGATCGTCGGGATTTCATGAAACTCATGGGCCTGGGCGCTGCCGCCAGCACGGTTCCCCTGGTGGCCCACCGCGCAATGGCCGGCCCGAATCCACCCAAGGGCTTCTACGACGTGCCGATGAAGGGCAACGTGCGTTTCCTGCATATCACCGATGTGCATGGTCAGCTGAAGCCGGTGTATTTCCGTGAGCCCAACGTCAACCTCGGCGTGGGTGACGCCTTCGGTCGTCCGCCGCACCTGGTGGGCAAGAAACTGCTCAAGGCCATGGGGATGAAGCCGAATACGCCCGAGTCCTACGCCTACACCTACCTGAACTTCGAGCAGGATGCCCTGAAGTATGGTCGTACCGGTGGTTTCGCGCACATCAAGACGCTGCTGGATCGCCTGCGGGAGCAGGCCGGCGGCAAGGACAACACCCTCACCCTCGATGGCGGCGACCTGTGGCAGGGCTCCGGTACCTCGTTGTGGACCCGCGGCGTGGACATGGTCGAGGCATCCAACATCCTCGGCCTGGATGTCATGGTCGGCCACTGGGAGTTTACCTACAAGGAGAACGAGGTCCTCAATAACGTGGCCCTGTTCAAGGGCGATTTCATCGGCCAGAACGTGCGGGTGAAGGAAGACTCCCTGATGAGTGACGAGTATGTGCGCCTGGTCGAGCAGTACGACGGCCGTGGCCTGTACGACGAGGATGCGGGCTTCGCCTTCCAGCCTTATGTGATCAAGGAGATCAACGGTGCGCGTATCTGCATCGTGGGCCAGGCCTTCCCGCGCACCGGCAACGCCAACCCGCAGGAATTCTTCCCCGATTGGTCCTTCGGCCTGCGTGAAGACGACATGATCGAGATGGTGCAGGCCATCCGCAAGGAGGAGAAGCCGGATGCCATCGTACTGCTGTCGCACAACGGCATGGACGTGGACATCAAGATGGCGCAGCGTGTGCCGGGCCTGAATGCGGTATTCGGCGGTCACACCCATGACGGCATGGCCAAGCCGCTCAAGGTGAAGAACGTCGAGGGCCATGAATGCTGGGTCACCAATGCCGGCTCCAACGGCAAGTTTGTCGGTGTGATGGACTTCGATATCCAGGACGGCAAGCTCAAGGGCATGCACTACAGGCAACTGCCTGTCATCACCGACTGGCTGCCGGCCGACAAGGAGATGGAGGCCTATATCGACCAGATGCGGCAGAAGGTCTATGACAAGAATATCGTCGAGTCACGCCGCAGCGACCTGTTCTACAACAAGGACCGCCTCGGCAAGACCTTCGAGGAGATCCTGGGCGAGAAGCTCGCGATCGCCGATCGCACCCTGTACCGGCGCGGCAACTTCATGGGTACCTGGGACCAGGTGCTGTGCAACGCCCTGCGCTGGGAGCACAATGCCGATATCGCCCTCTCCGCGGGCGTGCGCTGGGGCACCTCGACCCTCAAGGGCGACTGGATCACCATGGAGGACGTGATGACCGAGTGCGCCATCACCTATGGCGAGACCTATGTCACCGAGATGAGCGGCAAGCAGATCCACGACATGCTCGAAGGGGTGGCGGACAACCTCTACGATCCCGATCCCTACCTGCAGTCGGGCGGTGACATGGTGCGTGTCGGCGGGCTGGACTACACCATCGATCCCTCCAAGAAACTGGGTGAGCGGATCACCCATATGGTGCTGGACGATGGCCGCGAGCTGAAGCCGGACGAGACCTATACCGTGTCCGGTTGGGCCACCGTGAACCGCACCCCGGAAGGGCGCCTGATGTGGGACGTGGTGCGCGACTACATCCTGTCCAACAAGGGCAAGGGCAATGTGCTGCGCCTGGAAAAGATCAATCGCCCGACCCTGGTGAACGTGATGAACAACCCGGGTATTGCCGACTACGAAGGCAAGGCGAGCTGAACAGGGTCGTCGAACCTCCTATCCATATACGACCCCGGATGTCTCCCTCCGGGGTCTTTTTTTGCCGGGTACCGGGGCGATGGGCACCATTCCTCCCGGGTTGCACTTCGTTACACCCGGGCTACGTGCGGCAGTACCTCATCGAGGGTTTTCCTCCAACCATGGGGTAGCCCGGATGCAGCGCAGCGGAATCCGGGGGGGCGATGGGCGCCATCCCCCCGGTACGTGCCGCGGTGATTCACTGAAGGTTCCCGTCCAGCAGTTCAACCCAATGCTTTACCGGTATTGCGGTGCCGCTCTGCAGGTGCAGCTGGCATCCCACGTTGGCGGTGGCGATGACATCCGGCTGTTCCGCCTGCAGGTGCCGCAGCTTGTTTTCCAACAGCTGCTGCGACAGGGCGGACTGCAGTATCGAGTAGGTCCCGGCCGAGCCGCAGCACAGATGGGCCTCCTGCACGCCTGCCAGCTGAAAGCCTGCCTTTTGCAGAAGGCCTTCCACCACGCCGTTGAGTTGCTGTCCGTGCTGCAGGGTGCAGGGTGAATGAAAGGCAACCCGTTGCGAGGTGTCGACGTCGAGTGCCGACAGGTCCTCTGCGGCCAGCACCTCCGAGATATCGCGGGCCAGTTCCGCCACCCGTGCCGCCTTCGCTGCGTACGCGGCATCGTCCTGCATGAGATAGCCGTAGTCCTTGACCTGTACCCCGCAGCCGCTGGCGCTGACCACGATGGCCTCGGCGCCCTGTTTGATGTGCGGCCACCAGGCATCGATATTGCGCCGGATGAAGCTGCGCGCCTCTTCAGGGGCGGCGAGATGCTGGCTGACGGCGCCGCAGCAGCCCTGGCCCCTGGGGCTGATTAGGCCGATGCCGAGGCGGTCGAGCAGGCGCCGCGCGGCGGCGTTGGTGTTCGGTGTCGCCACCGAGTGGGCGCAGCCGTCGAGCAGCAGCATGTGGCGTGTATGCGGACCGGAGTCGACGCTGC
This sequence comes from Chromatiales bacterium, assembly GCA_024712425.1. Lineage (GTDB taxonomy): Bacteria > Pseudomonadota > Gammaproteobacteria > Chromatiales > Chromatiaceae > MONJU. The sequence continues at coordinate 19,759 of JAKRWE010000009.1, read as the reverse complement.
CAGGGTTCTGCGCAGGTGGCACCTTGGCGCGGACCTTTTCCGACAACAGTGGCGACAGCCATCGGCCCAGTCGCAGCATCATCGCGAAGCGTTCGGGGTAGGGCAGCAGTCGTCGCAGCAGGGGGCGTTGCAGGCGCTGCCAGAACGTGCGCTGCACCTGTTGTTCCACCCGTTCGCGGCCGATGTCGAGCAGGCGACTGTAGTGGACGCCCGAGGGACAGGTGGTCTCGCAGGCGCGGCAGGTCAGGCAACGGTCCAGATGTCGCTGGGTCAGACGGGTGGCGGGTTTGCCCTCGAGCACCTGTTTGATCAGGTAGATGCGGCCGCGCGGGCCGTCCAGCTCGTCGCCGAGCAACTGGTAGGTTGGGCAGGTGGCGATGCAGAAGCCGCAGTGCACGCAGGCGCGCAGGATGCTATCGGCCTCCTGGCCGGCCGTGGTCTGCAACAGTGATTGGGGGAGTGCGGTCTGCATCTGGATGTACCCTTGATCAGGCCCGGATTCTCGCAGACTTTGCAAGTGAAGTGTTGGAGCCGCTACCGGATATGCCGGCCGTGGGCGGGGCACCTTATATTTTGGGTCTGTTGATGGTATAGTGGCACCAATGACGCATTTCGGTCCGCGTCATCCCGGCCGTTCAGGCCTGTTTCCACGTACAGAAACACTTCGTTCCCAGACCGTAGCCAGGCGACATGCCTTGCGGGAACGATCATGGAAATCTCAATATGACGTTTGAGCAACTCGGCCTGTCGGCCGAACTATTGCGTGCCCTGTCCGACCAGGGCTATACCGAACCCACCCCCGTTCAATCCCAGGCCATACCGGTCATTCTCGAAGGCAAGGATATCCTGGCGGGTGCCCAGACCGGGACCGGCAAGACCGCGGGTTTCACCCTGCCGCTGCTGCAGCATCTCGACCAGGACGGCCCCGCCGACCACATCCGGGCCCTGATCCTGACGCCCACCCGGGAACTGGCGGCCCAGGTCGGCGAGAGTGTCGAGACCTACGGTCGCCACCTGGACCTGAAATCGACCGTGATCTTCGGTGGGGTCAAGATCAACCCGCAGATCGCAGCCCTGAAGAAGGGCGTGGACATTCTGGTGGCGACCCCGGGGCGGCTGCTCGACCACGTGGGGCAGGGCACCATCGATCTGTCACGGATCGAGGTGCTGGTGCTGGACGAGGCCGATCGCATGCTGGACATGGGTTTCATCCATGACATCCGAAAGGTATTGGACCTGCTGCCGGAGAAGCGTCAGAACCTGCTGTTCTCGGCGACCTTCTCCAGGGAGATCCGTGACCTGGCCAACCGCCTGCTGGACGAGCCGGTATCGATTCAGGTCACGCCGGAGAACACCACGGTGGAGCGCATCGCGCAGAAGGTCTACCGGGTCGACCGCAAACGCAAGGCCGAGCTGTTGTCCTGGCTGGTCGGATCCAACAACTGGCAGCAGGTGCTGGTGTTCACCCGCACCAAGTACGGCGCCAACCGCCTGGCACAGTACCTGGAGAAGAGCGGCCTGAGTGCGGCGGCCATCCACGGCAACAAGAGCCAGGGCGCGCGTACGCGTGCGCTGGCCGGCTTCAAGGCGGGCGATATCCGGGTCCTGGCGGCCACCGATATCGCGGCGCGCGGACTGGATATCGACCAGCTCCCGCACGTGGTCAATTTCGAACTGCCCAATGTGCCCGAGGACTATGTGCACCGCATCGGCCGTACCGGTCGCGCCGGGTGCGAGGGCGAGGCCGTTTCGCTGGTGTGCGTGGACGAAGACCGGCTGCTGCGGGATATCCAGAAACTGATCGGCTTCGAGATCCCCTCGCAGGTCATCGAAGGCTTCGAGCCGGACCCCTTGATCAAACCTGAGCCCATCCAGAAGGGCCGTGGCCAGCGCCAGGGCAGGGGGCAGCAACGTTCCGGTGGTCGCGATGGACGCCCCCAGGGGCAGCGTCAGGGGCGCGGCCGCAAAGGCAACGGGGCCGGACAGCCGTCCCCGCGAAAGCATGCATCGGAGAATGCCGGAAACCAGGCCAAGGCGCCGCGCAAGCCGATGGCGCGCGACGAGAACGGCGATGTCAACGGCAATACCCTGTTTACCGACAACAGCAACCGGGACCCGGTCATGCTGGCCGGTGGCGACCAGATCGTGCGCCGCAAGCGTGGAGGCAAGGGCAAGCCGCGTCCGGGCAATGGTGCAGGCAAGGGCGGGCAGTCGGCCAAGTCGCGCAATGGGCGCAACAAGCGCCGCGCAGGTCAGGGCGGCAACGGCAACCGCCGCGGTTCACCCTCGCTGCTCGGCGGCTAAGGCGCCGGCTGCCGTCAGCCGGTAACGCAGCAGCGCCAGCAGGACGATCAGCAGCAGCGGCAACACCCCGAGGTTGACCGTCTCCCAGCCGAAGCGGTGCTGCAGGGCGCCGGCGGAGAGTGAGCTGAGGGTCACGGTGGTGAACACCGTGAAGTCGTTGCTGGCCTGGACCCGGGCCTTCTCCGCCGAACGGTAGCATTGGGTGAGCAGGGTGGTTCCGCCGATGAACAGGAAGTTCCAGCTCAGGCCCGGCAGCACCAGCGCCAGCCAGAAATGCCAGACGCTGGTGCCGAGCAGGTTGATCGCCACGCACAGCAGGCCGAACAGGGCGCCGCCGAGCATGATCGGCTCGCTGCCCCAGCTGTCGATCAGCTTCCCGGTAAAGAACGAGGGCACGAACATCGCCAGCACGTGCCACTGGATGACGAACGAGGTGTCCGCCATGCCATGTGCATGCTGATGCATGGCCAGCGGTGTCGCGGTCATCACCAGTGACATGGTGCCGTAGCCCAGCGCAGCGCACAGCACGGCTGTCTGGTAGGCCGGCTGGCGCACGATCTCCCGGAGCGGACGAACGGGTTCTTCGGTATCGATGTCGTCCTCGGCCACCGGCGGCAGTCACAGCAGGCTGAGCGCGGTGCCCGAGCACAGGTAAAGGCCCATCACCACCATGAAGCTGGCGGCAAAGGGTGTGCCGCTGATCCAGTCGCGGCTGATGTTGGCCAGATTGGGTCCGATGAAGGCGGCCACCACGCCACCGGCGAGGATAAAGGAGATCGCCCGTCCCTTGTGATGGGGCGGCGCGGCATCGGCGGCGGCGAATCGGTAGTAGTTGCCGAAGCCGTTGTGCATGCCCATGATCGCGGAGGCGGCAACGAAGCCCCAGAAGGCCTGGTGCAGGATGGACCAGGTCGCGATTGCGGCGCCGCTGGCGCCGATCAGGGTGGCCAGCGATTTGTCTTCGGCCAGACCCGCGCCCACCAGTGCCGAGGCGGTGATCATGAGCGAGGAGTTGCTCATCATCATCGCCTGTGCGAAGGAAAGGATGGGGATATTGCGGTAGAAGGGGTTCATCGAACGAGTATACCGGCCCGCAACACGCAATCCACGTTTCCGGGGGGCTGTTCGCCGGCAAGCCAGCTCCCGCTCCTACAAGGCGCGGTGTGTAGGAGCTGCCTTGGCAGCGAATAATGATGGCACGGCTCCCGACCGGCGCGATGTTTCTTCGCGGGCAAGCTCGCTCCTACAGGGTGTGGTGTGTCGGGAGCAGCTTCGCCGACTTCAGAGATCGTAGCCCGGGTGAAGCGCAGCGAAACCCGGGGATGACGCATGCAGCCCCGGGTTACGGCCGCTATGGGCTATATGAAGCTCAACACTTCTTTTTCGATATCCCGCTTGTCGATAACGGTGGATTGGGCAATCGGCCTGTCGAACAGTTCAGCGATCATCGATGGTATGGACAGTTTTGCCGTCTCCGAGATGGAGCGCAGGGCGTCGATGTCGTGGGCATCGCTCTCGCCGGTCAAGGCGTGCGCGATGGTGGGCGAGAACTTGGTCCATTCGGCCGTTGAATAGACGATATCCGGCAGCGCCTTATCGCGGCAGCTGGCGTGCGCCTTGAGGCAGGTTGCGGTATGCGGGTCCATGAGATAGCCCCGCTGCTCGAAGGTCTCGCGGATCGCGGTCTCCACCTCCTCGTCGCTGGCAAAGTCGGCGGCGAAGACCGCCTGCAGGCGTGCCAGTTCCTCCCCGCTCAGCTGGTAGCCTCCTTCGGTATCCAGGGAGGCCATCAGTTCGCGGGTGCGTTGTGCGCCAAACAGGTCGAACAGGATGCGCTCCACGTTGGATGACTTGAGGATGTCCATTGCCGGGGAGCTGGTGGTGAGCACCTTGCGGTCCCTGAGCTGGTAACGGCCGGTATGGATCCAGTCGGTGAGCACGTTGTTGCTGTTCGACGAGATCAGGATCTTCTCCACCGGCAGGCCCATCTTCATGGCGTAGTAGCCGCCGAGCGCGTTGCCGAAGTTGCCGCTGGGCACGTTCAGGTAGACCTTGTCACCAATCGTGATGGCGCCCTGACGCACCAGTTCCAGGTAGCTGTGGATGTGATAGATCTGCTGGAAGATGATGCGCCCGAAGTTGACCGAGTTGGCGGCCGACAGGCGGGTGTGCTTCCCGGCCAGGCGCGCGTGGAAGGCATCCGAGGAGAGCAGGGCCTTGAGCGCGGTCTGGGCATCGTCGAAGGCGCCGTGGATGCCGATCACCTTCAGGTTGGGTGCGTCCTCGGTCACCATCTGCAGGCGCTGCACGTCGGAGGTGCCGCCGTCCGGGTACAGGCAGGCCACTTTCACGTTCGCCTGGTTCTTGAAGGTCTCCAGCGTGGCCGGGCCGGTGTCGCCGCTGGTGGCGGCCAGGATCAGGTAGTTCTCCCCGCGCGCCTGTGCCAGGGTCGAGAGCACCACGCCAAAGGGCTGCAGGGCCATGTCCTTGAAGGCGCGGGTGGGGCCGTGATACAGCTCGCTGACGAACAGCTCATCGCTGACCCGCACCACCGGTACCGGTTGGGCCGGATCATCGAAATCGTCGTAGCGGGCCAGTGCGCGGTCCAGGGTGTCGCTGTCGATATCCGGCTCGAAGGCCTCGAGTACCGCGCGTGCCAGGGTCTTGTAGTCGCTGTCGATATGCTGCTGCAGGAAGGCCTCGCCCAGTGCCGGCAGTTTCTCGGGCACGTACAGGCCGCCAAAGGAGGCCATGGGGTTGAGGATTGCATGCGAGAAGCTGACCGATGCGGGGCGGCTGCCGTCGTTGCCGCGGGTTTCGATGAAGTTCATGGGGGTTCGTTGCCGGTTTCAAACTGACCAACGATTATACCTTACCCCTTGAGCAGCCGCCGCTCGGCACGCGCTATCTGTTCGCTATGACCTTGCAGAATGACTGCATCGCCTTCGCGCAGTCGCGTGGCGGCATCCACCTGTTCGCCGCGTATGCCGCCGCGTCGCACCGAGTCGATGCTGACCCCGAGGTCGTCCAGGTGCAGTTCCCCGATGTGCCTGCCGATGGCCCGCGCCCGCTCGTCCAGGATCACCGTGTGCGGCTGCAGTTCGTCCATCTCGGCCTCGACCTCGATCTCCTCGCCATGGAACACGCCGCGCAGATGGGCATAGTGCTCGTCGCGTGTCCGCTCGATCAGCCGCTCGACCTCGGCATGGTCGATGCCGACCAGTTCCAGGGTGCGGGCCGCCACGATCAGGCTGGATTCGAGGGACTCCGGCACCACCGTGGAGGCGCCCATCTGTTCGAATTCCTCCATGTGGTGGTCGTTGCGGGTGCGTACCACGATCGGCAGTTCCGGCGCCAGGCGCCGTGCCACCTGCACGATGCGCGAGGCCAGGTGGTGGTCATGGAAGGTCACCACCAGTGCCGCGGCACACTGGATGCCGGATTTCTCCAGGATCTCCGGGTGCGAGCTGTCGCCATAGTGGACCGGTTCGCCGGCCTCGAAGGCGTCGCGGATCAGGGTGGTGTCGACGTCCAGGGTGAGGTAGGGCATGCCTTCCTCGCGCAGGAACAGAGCCAGGTTCTGACCGACCCGGCCGAAGCCCGCGATGATCACGTGTCCGGCAAGCGCCGCATGCTGTTGTTCGATCGCCATCTCCTGCTGCTGGCGTTGCTCGTTGTAGCCGGGCGACAGCGCCTTGGCGAGGCGCCCGTTGACCCGGATCAGCAGGGGGGGCGATCGCCATGCTGAGCACCAGGGCCGCGAGCAGGGGCTGTATCTGCGCATCGTCCACCAGTCCATCGGACAGGGCCAGCGCCAGCAGGGCGAAACCAAATTCACCGCCCTGCGCCAGCACTGTGCCGGTGCGGATGGCCACGCCCCAGTCGGACTGGAACCAGCGGGTCAGCAGGACGATCAGTCCGCCCTTGCCGAACACCACGCCCGCGGTCAGCAGCAGTACCCAGGGCCAGGTGTGCAGCAGCGCAGCGATGTTCAACTGGGTGCCGACGGTGACGAAGAACAGTCCCAGCAGAACATCGCGAAACGGCCGTATCTCGGTCTCGATCTGGTGCCGGTACTCGGTTTCGGCCAGCATCACCCCGGCCAGGAAGGCGCCCAGCGCCAGCGACAGGCCCACCTGCTGGGTGAGCCAGGCGGCGGCCAGGGAGAGCAACAGGATGGTCAGGGTGAACAGTTCGATCGAGTAGGCGGCGGCCACCCAGCCGAGTACCGGACGCAGCAGCCAGTGACCGATGCCGAACATCAGCGCGAATGCCAGCACGGCCTTGCCCAGTGCCAGCAGCAGGAGCGGTGTCATGCTCTCCCCGCCACCGCCCAGGATGGGGATCACAACCAGGAAGGGCACCACGGCCAGGTCCTGGAACAGGAGGATGCCAACGCCTTGCGGCCGTGCCGGGAATGCATCTCCAGCTGCTCCTGCAACTGCTTGATCACGATCGCGGTGGAGGAGAGCGAGAGTACGCCACCGATCGCCAGTGCGCTCTCCCAGCTCAACCCGGCCCACATGGCGAGCAGAATGGTGGCCGCGGTCGAGAGCAGAACCTGCAGCCCGCCCAGGCCCAGGAGCACGCGGTGCATGGCCAGCAGGTGCCCGATCGAGACCTCCAGACCGATCATGAACAGCAGGAACACCACGCCGAGTTCGGCCAGAAATTCGATGGTGTGTCCGCCCGGGATCAGGGCCAGGGCATGCGGCCCGAATAGGGCACCGACCAGCAGGTAGCCGATGATGGGGGGAAGGTGCACGCGCCGCATCAGGGCGACTGCGATCACCGACAGGAAGAGCAGGACGAGAATGCCGTCCAGTACAGAATGATCCATGCGTCATTATATCAACCCGCCCCCCAATAGGTCCGTATTCAGGGTCTCAGGCCCTGCACAGCACCGACAGGTCGGCGGTGCTGAAGCCGCGCTCCTCGAGCCGTTCAGTTACATAGAGCTCGCCCACGGTCAGGACCTCCCGGGCCTTGTTCGTGTCGATCGCGAGGATGTCGGCCGCGGTGTCGACCGGGATGCCTTCGCGACGCACCAGTGTCAGGGTGCGTCGCCACAGGGTCGGCAGGGCGCCCAGGATCTCGTGGCAGGCGTCGACGGCCTCCGGGTCGAGTTGCTGGTCGGGCGTGGCGATCTCGGTGTCGGCGATCAGATCCTCCACGTGCAGGTCCTCATCCGGCTGGTAGAATTCGCCCACCTCCTCCTCGACCATATCCTCGGCCTGCTCTTCGGCATCCTCGGGCACCGCCTCCTCCAGGGGCACCATCGCTGCGGATTCCCCGGCCCGTTTCTGCTCCTCGTCCAGTATCCGGTGTATCACCCGCATCGCGGCATGCAGGAGCGAGGTCTCGTCGTGCGGCAGCTCCTCCCAGTTCGACTGGATACGGACGTACATCTCGTCACGCACGTCGGCAAAGGTGGGATAGTCCTCCGCCAGCAGGCCCGAGGCGCGCAGGTAGGCCGGCTCGTGGCGGATCCAGGTCTCGAGCCGTGGCAGCAGCGCGCCCAGCGAGACTTCGACCTGCTGGCGCACCGCGTCCACCGGGGCGTTCTTGAGCTGCCTGATGCGCTGACGGCGCGCCTTGCGGCGCCAGCTGGACTGATGGCTGAGCCGGGCGTGTTGCCGCTCGGCCTGGCGGGCCAGTTCCAGGAAGGCCTCGTGCAGGGCCTCGTCGAGATTCCCGTTGGCCTCCTGGGCCACGATTACCCGTCGTCCGGGCAGCTGCATGCGGCAGGTCACCCTGTAATCCAGTTTGCGTTTCTCCAGGGTGACGCGAAGGCGCAGTTCCTTGCCGGCAAAGGCCTCCAGCGAGGGGCGCAGGTGTCTGCCTGCATAGGTTTCGATGACGTCCTGTATCTTGTCGTGTTGCGCTTTGGGCAGGTTTCTGTAGCTGATATCGAACTTCATGGCAGGATGCTCTCCGTTGGTATTTTGCCAGGGCGCTGCAGGCGAAAGGCGGCCCGGATCGGATAGACTCTATGTGGGGGCATCCCGATGGTTTTCAACGAGCAGTGAGTGGAAATGGATTATCGACCGCCGCCACCCGCACCATTGCAGATCCTGTACCGGGACGAGGCGCTGCTGGCGGTAGCCAAGCCATCGGGGCTGCTGTCCGTGCCGGGCAGGGGGGAACACAAGAAGGACTGCATGAGCCAGCGGGTCCAGCAGGTGTATCCACAGGCATTGGTGGTACACCGCCTCGATCAGCCGACCTCCGGGCTGACGCTGTTCGCCCTGAGTGCGGCGGCGCAGTCCGCGCTGGGGCGCATGTTCCAGCAGCGCCAGGTGCACAAGGAATACCTGGCCGTGGTGGCCGGTCGCTTGTCTCCTGCTGAGGGCGAGGTGGATCTGCCGCTGATCGCCGACTGGCCGAACCGCCCGCGCCAGCGTGTCGATCACGCGGCTGGCAAACCAGCACTGACCCGTTACGAGGCGGTCGCCTACGATGCCGCCACGGACAGTACACGGGTCAGGCTGTTTCCCGAGACCGGTCGCAGTCACCAGCTGCGGGTGCACATGGCCGAGCTCGGCCATCCGATCCTGGGCGACGAGCTGTATGCGGATGAGAAGAGCCTGCACCTCAGTCCGCGATTGCTGTTGCATGCGCACCGTCTGGACCTCGTTCACCCGCTGACAGCGCGGGCGATACGGATCGAGTCGCCGGTGCCGTTCTGAGCGATTGAATGTTATTCGGCTCCGGGACGGGCCTGCTACCTTATAATGCGTCTTTTCAAGAACATCGAGGACAGGACGTGAAGTTCGACGTCGAGGCATTCCGCAACTGGGAACACAAGAAGGTCACCCTGCTGGGCATGTCGGGTGTGGGCAAGACCCATATCTCGAGCATGCTGCGCGAGCACGACTGGTTTCATTACTCGGGCGACTACCGTATCGGTACCCGTTACCTGGACGAGGCCATCCTCGACATGATCAAGTCGCGCGCGATGGAGGCGCCCTTTCTGCGCGACCTGCTGCGCAACGACTGGATCTACATCCGCAACAACATCAAGGTCTCCGACCTGGGGCCGGTGCTGGCCTTCGTCGGCAAGCTCGGCGATCCTGAAAAGGGCGGACTCGAGCTGGAGATGTTCCGCGAGCACCAGGCACTCTACCGAGAGGCGGAGATCGCGGCGATGCACGATGTGCCCGGCTTCATCCGCAAGGCGCAGCAGATCTACGGCTACCAGCATTTCGTCAATGATGTCGGCGGTTCGCTGTGCGAGCTGGACGAACCGGGCGTGATCGATCTGCTGGAGGAACACACCCTGGTCCTGTACATCAAGGTGACCGACGAGGCGGAGGAACAGAAGCTCATAACACGCGCCCAGAGCGATCCCAAGCCACTCTATTACCGGCCTGATTTCCTGCAGGAGCAGCTGGCCGCCTATCTGCAGGAGAGCGGCCTGCAGTACGCCGCGCAGATGGACCCGGACAGCTTCACCCGCTGGGTCTTCCCGCGCCTGTTCCATTCGCGCATCCCGCGTTACGAGGAGATCGCGAAACGCNGACCTGCTGCGCAACGACTGGATCTACATCCGCAACAACATCAAGGTCTCCGACCTGGGGCCGGTGCTGGCCTTCGTCGGCAAGCTCGGCGATCCTGAAAAGGGCGGACTCGAGCTGGAGATGTTCCGCGAGCACCAGGCACTCTACCGAGAGGCGGAGATCGCGGCGATGCACGATGTGCCCGGCTTCATCCGCAAGGCGCAGCAGATCTACGGCTACCAGCATTTCGTCAATGATGTCGGCGGTTCGCTGTGCGAGCTGGACGAACCGGGCGTGATCGATCTGCTGGAGGAACACACCCTGATCCTGTACATCAAGGTGACCGACGAGGCGGAGGAACAGAAGCTCATAACACGCGCCCAGAGCGATCCCAAGCCACTCTATTGCCGGCCTGATTTCCTGCAGGAGCAGCTGGCCGCCTATCTGCAGGAGAACGGCCTGCAGTACGCCGCGCAGATGGACCCGGACAGCTTCACCCGCTGGGTCTTCCCGCGCCTGTTCCATTCGCGCATCCCGCGTTACGAGGAGATCGCGAAACGCGGGTACACCGTGACCTCGCAGGAGGTGGCGGCGGTGCGTGACGAAAAGGACTTCCTGGCACTGATCGAAACCGCGATCGCGCGCAGCTGAGGAGGCCTCCATGCCGATCGTCGCCCACACAGCGCTGCCGACCCTGGAGCGCCTGCGCCAGGAGGGGGTCAATGTGCTCTCCCCGGAACGCGCCGCCAACCAGGACATCCGCGAGCTGCACATCGGCCTGCTCAACATGATGCCGGATGCGGCGCTGGCCGCCACCGAGCGCCAGTTCTTCAGGCTGGTCGGGGAGAGCAATCCGATCGCGCAGTTCTACGTGCACCCCTTCACCCTGCCGGAGCTGGCGCGCGGTGAGAAGGCGCAGGCCCATATCGATGCCTACTATGAGCCCTTCGACGCCATCCGCGACAAAGGGCTGGACGCGCTGATCATCACCGGCGCCAACGTGGTCGGACCGGAACTGTCGAACCAGCCTTTTTGGGAGCCGCTGATCGGGATCATCGACTGGGCCGCGGAGAACGTCACCTCGACCCTGTGCTCCTGCCTGGCCACCCATGCCGTGCTGCAGTTCCGCTACGGCCAGAAGCGGCGGCCGCAGCCGGGCAAGATCTGGGGCGTGTTCCCGCACCGCGTGGTGGACAAGCGGCACCCGCTGGTGGGTGACGTGAACACCCGCTTCGACGTGCCGCACTCGCGCTGGAACGCGGTCGAGCGCGACCAGTTCGATGCGGCTGGGCTGCGGGTGCTGGTGGAGAGCGAACAGGCGGGCATCCACCTGGCGACCAGCCCGGACGGGCTGCGCTTCGTGTTCTTCCAGGGGCATCCGGAGTACGACACCATCTCGCTGCTCAAGGAATTCAAGCGCGAGGTCCTGCGCTATGCGGCGGGCGAGCTCGACGGCTTCCTGCCGTTCATCGCCAATTACTTCAACGACCACCAGAAGGCGCTGATACGTGAATACCGGGCGCGCCTGCAGGACGCCGTTGCACAAGGGCACGGGATACCCGAGTTCCCCGAGGCCCTGCTGCTGCCGGAGCTGGACAACACCTGGCACGATACCGCCGAGGCGGTCGTGGGCAACTGGATGGGGCTGGTCTACCAGGTCACCAACCGTGACCGTAAATTGCCCTTCATGGAAGGCGTCGATCCGGACAATCCATTGGGCTTATAGGCGGGTGACCCCTGTGCCGGAAGCATGTTACCTGTAAGGGGATAAGATTTGAGTGAGTTCGTTGATAAAGTACGAACATTGATTGGCGCTGGGCAAGTCCGAGTCTCAGAGCATGGATACGATGAGTTGGCCGAGGATGGCCTGACCGCGAGAGAGGTGCTCGGTGGTATTACGGGTGCAGTGGTTATAGAAGAGTATCCAAACTATCCAAAGGGACCATGTGTTCTTTTGTTGCAGAAGGATAAATCCGGATTGCCGGTCCATGTTGTATGGGGTATACCAAAAGGTCATGACAAACCGGCGGTTCTGATCACAGCCTATCGACCTGATCCGGAACGGTGGGATAAGTCTTACACGAGGAGGCTGTAACGATGAAACAGCGAAAGAAGATCAAGTTCGTACATGAAGGCCGCTATGTGGCTGAAGTAGAAGTTGATCTATTGGAAGACGAATCTGGTTGGTCACCTTATCTGAGTGTCCAGGATTCCTATAAGCTGGATGATGTAAGGGATGCTATTCGCCAGGGAGATTTGGAGTCGGCGGCGAAATATGGGCGTATTTACGAACTTCGTCCGGTGGCGCATCAATGATGGGATAAGGGAGTTTCATAATGAACTCCTCCGTACTTCTTTCCGGAACGGCGGGGCCTAACCGCGGTTCTGACAACGACCGCTGCCATGGCAACCGCAGTGCTTGCCGCAACCGCCGCCTTCCTCGCGGTATTCGCCATGCTCCGGGTGCTCACGGGCAAAGCGGCGTCCGATCTGCTGGATCAGCAGCCAGCCGATCAGCAGCAAGGGCACCGCGGCCATGCCGATGAGGTATTTCATCCGTGCCCTCCGCCGAGTCCGGCAAAGCCCATGAAGGTCAGTGACAGCATGCCGCCCAGCATCAGGCTCAGGGCGGCGCCCTGGGTGACGCTGGGGAGTTGCGACAGTTCGAGCTTCTCGCGCAGCCCCGCCATCAGCGCGATCGCCAGGGTGAAGCCGACTCCCGCGCCGAAGGCATACACCAGCGACTGGCTGAAGTCGTAGTCGCGGAAGGTCTGGAACAGCGCCACGCCGAGGATGGCGCAGTTGGTGGTGATAAGAGGCAGGAAGATGCCCAGCGAGCGGAACAGCGACGGACTGTATTTCTTCAGCCCCATCTCCACCAGCTGTACCGCACTGGCGATGATGGCGATGTAGGAGATCAGGCGCAGGAACTCGATGTCGAAGGCCACCAGGACCTGGTTGATGGCATAGGCGCACACCGAGCTGACCAGCATCACGAAGGTGGTGGCGATGCCCATGGGAATGGCGGTGTCCAGCCTGCCCGAGACGCCCAGGAAGGGACACAGGCCGAGGAACATGGCCAGCACGAAGTTGTTGGCCAGGACCGTGTTGAGGAAGATGAAGGTCAGTGAATCAGGCGACATCGGATTGTCCTCCCGTGACGGTTTCCTTCTGTTGCCGGCGCAGCCTGAACCAGTCGAACAGCAACAGCCAGGCGCCCAGCACCAGGAAGCCGCCGGGCGGCAGGGTCATGATCACCCAGGGCTGGAAGGCCGGGCCGAACAGGTCGACGCCGAACACCGAACCCGAGCCCAGGATCTCGCGCACCAGGCCAAGGCAGAGCAGGGCGAGGGTAAAGCCCGCGCCCATGCCCAGCGCGTTGAGCACGGCCTTGGCGGGGCGGTGCTTGGAGGCGTAGGCCTCGGCCCGGCCCAGGATGATGCAGTTGACCACGATCAGCTGGATGAAGGCGCCCAGGGCGTTGTACAGGTCCAGGGAGATGGCCTGGATGATGTAGTCGATCATGGTCACGAAGGTGGCGATGATCACGATATAGGTTGCGATGCGCACCTGCTTGGGGATGTAGCGTGCCAACAGGGAGACCAGCAGGCCGGATGCGAGCAGCACGAAGGTGGTCGCCAGCCCCATCGCCAGGGCGTTGATGGCCGAGTTGGTCACCGCCAGCGTCGGGCACATGCCCAGCAGCATCACGAATACCGGGTTGTTGGCCCAGAGTCCCTCGGAGAAGGTCTTCCAGGTGATCTGCGTGTCCGTCTTGCGCGTCATGGTCGTTTCTCCGTTGCACGCAGTTCCTGCAGATGGGGCAGCAGTTGCGGCAGCAGCGCCTGTGCCGACTGGTTGAGCGCCTTGCCCACGGCGGTCGAGGAAATAGTCGCGCCCGAGATGGCGTCGATCTCCCAGTCGTGCTGTTTGGTGCCGTGCTTGACCTTTGCGATGGCGTGCGCGAGGCCCTGTCCATCCGGCGCCAGGCGGGCATCCAGCGCGTCGAAATTGGACTGGAAGGCCGCATCGTGGGTGATCTTGTCGCCCAGTCCCGGGGTCTCGGCAAACTTGAGCACCTTGATGCCGCGGATGCACTGACAGGTCGGGTCGTAGCCGTACAACAGGTAGATCATGTCGGCATAGCCCTGCGCCGCGGCGCGCGCGGCCACGCCGAGCAGGTGGTCCTGGTCGTCATAGCCGGCATAGATAGTGGTGGTATCGGCGCCGGGCTCGCTGCGCAGTCCGTCCTTTCCCAGGTGGAACTCGCGATGGCGGGTGGCGCCGGGAATGACCTTGCTCACGGCCTGCTCGATGGCGATGCGTTGGTTTTCGGCGATGCGCGGCGCGGTCAGCTGGCTGGTCATCACCACCAGGAAACCGGCCAGCATGGCGATACCGTTGAGCACGATCATCATCAGGGTGCTGGATGCGCGGGGTGGTTGCATGGCCTGTTGCGCCTCGTTCATGCGTCCTCCCGCCTGGCTGGCCGTTCGCCGAACACCCTGGGCTGGGTGAGTTCATCGATCAGGGGGGGTGGCGGCGTTGCCCAGCAGGATCGCGTACATCACCCCCTCGGTAAGACCGCCGAACAGGCGGATGACGACCGTGACGATGCCAATCAGCAGGCCGTAGATGACCACCCCGCGCGGTGTGACCGGCGAGCCGACCATGTCGGTGGCCATGAACCAGGCGCCCGGCATCAGCCCGCCGGACAGCAGCATGAACAGGCCATCGGGATAGACGCCCGGGTCGATCCAGTGGAACAGCTCCGCGCTGGGCCAGGTGCCGGCCATGACCGCGAGCGGGATGCGCCAGTCGAGTATGCGCCGCAAGGCCAGGTACAGACCGCATGCCAGGATGATCAGGGCGGAGCCCTCGCCAAGCGAACCGGCGGTGGTCCCGGTCAGCAGGTGCAGCGCGGGCGCCGCCACGTGATCGAACTTCTGCACCGCCAGCGGCGTGGCGCCGGTAAAGGCGTCCACCGCGACCTGTTGCGACCAGGCCGCTGTCTCGGGCGGGATGGTGAAGGGCGGGGTCAGGGTGCTGGGAATGAGCCGGGTGAAACGGCCCTCGAAAAAGGCGGGGATCCAGGTGGTGATGGCGACCGGGAAGGCGGCCTGCACGAAGGCCCGCCCGATCAGCGCGGGGTTGAACACGTTCATGCCCAGCCCGCCGAACATCACCTTGCCCATGCCGATGGCGATGAAGCCGGCGAGCATGCCCATCCAGGCCGGGAAGCCGGGGGGCAGGGTCAGAAACAGCAGGATCCCGGTGATGCTGGTGGACCAGTCGCCGAGGGTGTTGTTGTGGCGGTTGAACAGGCGCTCGGTCAGCAGGCAGCTGGCGACCACGGCAAGCATCAGCAGCAGCGCGCTCAGTCCGTAGGACCAGATGCTCCAGGCGGCCATGGGCAGGGAGGCGAACACCACGTTGCGCATGATCTTCACCACGTCATGTGGTGCATGGATATGGGGCGTGGCGCGCAGCTCGATAGTTGGCTTGCTCATCAGGCGGCGTGCTCGCGGTTGTATGCCTTGGCCACCCGGAAATGCTGTACCAGGGGGATGTTGGAGGGGCAGGTGTAGGCGCAGCAGCCGCACTCGAAACAGTCGTTCAGGTGGTACTCGTCCGCCATGCGGGTGAACTCGCGTTTTACCGCCAGTTGTCCCAGCTGGGCGGGATTGAGGTGCATGGGGCAGGCGGATACGCACTGGCCGCACTTGATGCAGGGCCAGATGCGCCGGGTCTCCTTCAGCACCTCGCTGTCGTTCAGCACCAGCAGGCCGGAGGTACCCTTGGTGATGGGGGTCCGCAGGTCCGAGACCGAGGGCCCCATCATCGGGCCGCCGAGCACGAAGTCGGTATGGGTTCCCTGGTGGCCCACCTGCTGCAGCACGAAGCCGATGGGGGTGCCCAGCGGCACGATATAGTTGCCGGGACGGGCCACGCCCGGACCGGTCACGGTCACCACCCGCTCGGTCAGACCCTCGCCGCGGGGCAGCAGCCGGCCGATGGCGGCCAGGGTGCCGACATTGTTGACGATGATGCCGATATCCGCCGGCAGGCCGCCTGCGGGAACCTCCTGGCCGGTAAGCGACTTGATCAGCATCTTCTCCGATCCCTGCGGGTACTTGGTCTCCACCGCCCGGGCGCGGATGCATGGGTTGTCCCGCAGCGCGTCCTGCAGCACCGCAACGGCGTCCAGCTTGTTGTCCTCAATGCCGATGATGGCGCGCTCGACCCCGGCGGCACGCATCGCCAGTTCGATGCCCCGGATCAGGTCCCGTGGCCGTTCCAACATGACCCGGTGATCGCAGCTCAGGTAGGGCTCGCATTCGCAACCGTTGACCACCAGCGTATCCACCGGCTTGTCGTCGGGCGGGCTGAGCTTGACGTGCGAGGGGAAGGCGGCGCCACCGAGCCCGACCATGCCGATGGCCTGCACCGCCTGCACGATCTGTTCGGGCGTCAGGGTGTTCGGGGCGGCCACGGGCTCCCGCCACCGGACCTCCTGGGTGTCGGCCTTGTAGACGTCGAGCACGATGGACTCGGACAGTTCACCCCGCGCCGTGGGCATCAGCCGGATATCGTGGATGCGCCCGGTGGCCGGGGCGTGGATGGGAACCGACACGAAGCCGTCGGCGGCCGCGATCGGCTGGCCGCGCACCACCTCCTGGCCCTTGCGCACCAGCGCCCGCGAGGGCCTGCCGATATGTTGGCCCAGCGGGATGACCAGGCGCTCGGCAAAGGCCAGGCGCCGGATCGGCTGTGCGGCGGTCACCTGCTTGTTGGCCGGTGGATGGATGCCGTGCCGGAAGCTGCCCCGGCGAAGTTGTTGCAACAGTCCCATGATGCCTTCCTGGATACGGTGCTTATCGGCCTACTGATACTTCTCAGCGCGCTTGATCCACTTGTCGATGTCCTTCTCGTTCATGTTCCAGGGCGTTCCCGGGTGCAGGCAGCCACCGGTGCATTTTTCCGCCGCACGCACGATGTCCTTGTAGCTGCACCCCTTTGGATCGATCACGATGGCCTGTTTCTCGTCGTTGTAGGCGAATGCCCTGGGCGCGAGTTCGGTGCATTCGTCACAGGCCGTGCATTCCGGCGTCTCGATCCAGACCGGCTCGTAGTCGGTCGGTGCGGAGGCGCCGTTGCCGTCATTGGCCGGAGCGCCCGCGCTGGTGTTGCCGGTCATCGCCGCGCCCAGGCTGGCGGTACCGCCGGAGGCGACCAGCGACAACAGGCTGGAACTGAGACGTGCGGCCATGTCCGCCTTGGCCTGTTCGACCACGGCGTCCACATCCACCCGGTTGAGCTCACCGGCCAGCCCGCGCAGCTGGCGCCAGAAGGTGCGGCGCTCCTCGCAGGATTTGACCATCTCCACCGAGCACAGGATGCGGATCAGCTCGTTCCTGGCGTTGACGCCCCAGATGTAGGGATACAGGCCGTCGCGCTCATCCTCGTCGAGATCCATGAACTCGTCCAGACGTACCATGGCCGCTCCTGCGCTTCCTGTGCCCGCGGCATTCGCACTTCCCTGTGCAGCATCCGCCCACGTTTCCTGAGGCGCAATGCGAAACTGCTTGCGGAAACGCCCCTCGGTGGCGGCGAAATCGGCGAAGGTCATGGGCAGTTCCATGCTGGCCGGCTTGCCGTTCTCGTCCAGGTAGTCGAGCTTGTAGCTCGGCCAGTCCTGGTCGGGCGCCGGGTTGCCTTCCAGCTCCAGGCACTCCTCGATGGTTTCGCCGGCGTCCGGATCGAAACGCAGCAGCGGGTAGGCGCGCGATTCCACCGCCAGCCGGGACTGGCGCTCCGAGGCGTCGTCGCCCACGCCGTGCTCCGGCTGGCATACCGCGTAGATGTTGAACAGGGCGGGGCGGCGGCTGTTGATGCCGTCGATGAAGCCCTCCAGGATATGCGTGACATTGCTGATCGCACTCTGCAGCACGTAGCTGCTGCGGTGCGCCATGCCGATCAGCGATACCTCCTTGCGGATCTCCTCCTTGCCCTTCATGGCCTTGCCGTAGGGGCTCATGTCGGCGACCTGAGAGATGAAGCCCGATGTGCAGGCCTGGCCGCCGGTGTTCGAATAGACCTGGGTATCCAGCACCAGGACCTTGATCGGCATACCGGAGGCGAGGGCGCGGGACAGGTTCTGGAAGCCGATGTCGTACATCGCGCCGTCACCGCCGATGGACACCACGGGCGGGCACAGCTCCCATTCCTCCTGGCTGAAGTCCTTCCAGTTGAACTGGGCGAACCAGGCATCGTGTTCGGCCGGGTTGTACTTGTCCTCCAGCGCCAGCTCCGCCATGCGGATCGCCTTGAAGCCATCGGCCATCTTGGCCATGTGGCCCTCGAACAGCCCCATCGCCATGGAGGGACTGTCCTGGAACAGGTGGCTGGTCCAGGGGAAGGGGTAGGGGTTGTAGGGATAGGTCGATCCCCACACCGAGGTACAACCGGTGGAGTTCACCACACCCATGCTGGCGCGTCCGTTGCGGGTCGGTCCTTCCAGGTAACGCCAGCGCAGGTCGCGCAGCTGCTCCAGTACCCCGGTGGCCCATTTCAGCCACTCACGGTCGACCAGGGTGGATTCGTGGGCGGGATCGAGGGTATCGCTGAGGCGCGCCAGCGACTGGTCGCCGTCGGGGTCTTCGGTTGCATCCAGGATGGCCGAGGCCTTGCTCAGATCGACGCCGGCCGCCAGCTTCAGGCGGATATGCTGCTCCAGGCGGGCGATCAGATCGTCCAGCCGGGCCAGCTGTCTTTGCACCCGTGGCTGCATGAGCTTGGCCACGGTGCCGGTGAACAGGTGGATGACCGTCTTCTCGCCGCAGCCCAGGCAGGAGCCGTCGCCGCAGACCATGGACTGGTAGGCGGCCTTGTCCAGCAACAGGGTCTCGAGCGCGCCGATCTTCTCGTCCAGGTCGTCGATGCGGCTGTAGGCCTCGCTGGTGGTGGGCAGTTCGAGCCAGAACGCCCAGTCCGAGCGCAGCTTCTCCACCGCGGCCTGGTCCTGCGGCACTGGGCGCAGGGCGTCGTCCTCGCAGGCATCCACGCATTCCATGCAGCCTTTGCAGGTGTACGGATTGATGGTGATGGAGAACAGTCCGCCACTGCCCTTGGCCTTTTTCTCCTTGTTGCTCCAGTACGGCTTGGTGATGGAGAAGTCGAAGCTGCCAAGCGCGTGCAGGAAGCGCGAGAACTCGGCCTCCATGGCGGAGCGCGTGTCGTCATCCACCTCTGCTGCGGCCAGGTGTTCCAGGATCGCCTGGTCGAGCAGTGCGCGTACGTCGGCCTGCTCGCCCTGTTCATCGACCAACTCGCGCAGGCGTTTTTCCACCAGGCGGGTCTCGCGTCGCAGATACTGGGTGGGCATGCCCTTCTCGACCCGCGCGATGGCGGTGTTGAACACCTCGCTGACTGAACTGACCAGGCCGGGGATGGAGCTGTTCGGGCACAGGGTGTAGCAGTCGCCGCAGGCAGTGCAGTTTTCCGCGATCCACTGCGGGTAGTCGAAACGGATATTGGTCATGTCGCGGAAGACGCCGGTGGCGGCGGGGATCAGCGACAGGGCCTGGTAGGGGTCGGCCAGGTTGTCCGAGCCCTGGCCGGCGGCATAGAAGCTGCCTGTCTGCTCCCAGAAGCGGTGGATGTCACCGATCCCGCCGTCGCCTTCCGGCAGGTGCTTGAGCATGACCGGCAGGCGCGGTGCGGCCGTCTTTTGCGCCTGGGCGGCGGCTGCCTGGCCGGGCCGGATCTCGCGCACCTCCTGGAAGCCGCGACGCACCACGCGCAGGTTGTCCTCGACCACGCGCTTGCCCTGGACGTCAATGGCCAATAATTTTGACCCCCCCTCGGCCAATAAAATTGACCCACCCGGGGCGACAAAAAATCAGCTCTCGCGTTTGTGCTTCAGTCGATAGCTCTCACCTCCCAGCATGAAGATG
>JAKRWE010000099.1 GCA_024712425.1 Chromatiales bacterium | reverse complement strand
CTGACCGTGCTGAACAGGGCATCTTGTTGAATATCCGGGCCACGCATCGTACTGCTCGTCCTTCTTCCTTCCTTACCGGTATCTTCCACTTCAGGCGGCGAATTTCAACAGCCTGCTAGAAGGAAGAACAATAATCGCCTCCATGCGGGTCTTATGGGGCAGGACCGATAGGGGACCTCACATGCAGAAGATGTCGGAAGAGTTTGGCCAGTTCCTGTTGACCAGCCTCGAGATCATGGCGGCACTGTTCATCGTCATCATGGGCGGCATCGCGCTGTAGGCCCTGGTCGCCTACGTCGTGGATGTCACCCAGTCCAGGCAGGCGATCCGCCGCAACTACCCGGTGATCGGGCGTTTCCGCTACTTCTTCGAGCACCTGGGTGAATTTTTCCGGCAGTACTTCTTTGCCATGGACCGGGAGGAGCTGCCTTTCAACCGCGCCCAGCGTTCCTGGGTCTACCGCGCGGCCAAGGATCTCAACAACACCGTTGCCTTCGGCTCGACCCGCGATCTGCAACGCCCCGGCAGCGTGTTGTTCGTCAACTGCCCTTTCCCCACCCTGAGCCAGGACGCCGTCCCACCCAAGACCATCACCATCGGCGCCGATTGCAAACAGCCCTATACCACGGCCTCCCTGTTCAACATATCCGGCATGAGTTATGGCGCCATTTCCAGGTCCGCCGTTCGCGCCTTGTCTCTGGGCGCCAAAAAGGCCGGTTGCTGGATGAACACCGGGGAAGGTGGTCTTTCCCCCTACCACCTGGAAGGCGGCTGTGACATCGTGTTCCAGATCGGTACCGCCAAGAACGGCGTACGCGACCTGGACGGCCACCTGAGTGACGAAAAGCTCCACGAGATCGCCGCCATTCCCCAGGTGCGCATGTTCGAGATCAAGCTCAGCCAGGGCGCCAAACCGGGCAAGGGCGGGATGTTGCCGGGCGCCAAGGTCAACGAGGAGATCGCCAGGATCCGCGGTATCCGGGTCGGCCAGGACGCCTTCAGTCCGAACCGGCATCCCGATATCCGCAACAACGACGATCTCCTGGACATGATCGACCGGGTGCGCGTGGTGACGGGCAAACCGGTCGGGATCAAGACCGTCATCGGCTCCACAGGCATGCTGGACAGCCTGTTCCGGACGATCATCGAGCGCGGCCCGGATAGCGCGCCCGACTTTATCACCGTGGACGGCGCCGAGGGCGGGACGGGCACCGCCCCCATGCCGCTGATCGATGCCGTGGGACTGCCATTGCGCGAGGCCCTTCCGCTACTGGTCAACAAGCTCTGCGAGTACGGCCTGCGCGAACGGGTACGGGTCATCGCCTCGGGCAAGCTGATCAACCCGGCCGATGTCGCCTGGGCTCTGTGCATGGGCACGGACTTCATCAGCAATGCACGCGGCTTCATGTTCGCGCTCGGCTGCATACAGGCGCTGCAGGGCAACAAGAACACCTGCCCGACCGGGATCACCACCCACAATAAAAAACTCCAGCGTGGTCTGCACCCAAAAGACAAGGCAGAGCGCATCGCACACTATGTGATCAACATGATCAAGGAGGTCGGCATGATCGCGCATGCCTGCGGGGTCCGATCCCCGCGTGAACTGACGCGCTCACATGCGCGGGTGGTACAGGAAAATGGCCTGAGCGTTGCACTCGATGAGCTCCATCCCTACCCCGACAGGCAGGCCTGAATGCACATCGGTATGGTACTCCTGATTCTGGCCCTGCTTCTGTTGCTGGGGCTGCTTCTGCAACCCCTGGGGGAACGCATTCGGTTGCCACTGGCCGCCCTGCTGGTGGCCAACGGTTTTGCCGGTTCGCAGGTGATAGGACTGCTGGGTTACGGCAATGCCATCGACGACCACATTTTCCAGGAACTGATCGTGTACGCCTTCCTTCCGGTGCTGGTGTTCTCCGCCTCCTTCCAGATCGATGCCCGACTGCTGCGCGACAACCTCCTGCCCATCCTGTTGCTGGCCATCCCCGGTCTGCTGGGATCGGTGGCCATCGTTGCACTGCTGGTCTACTACGGGATTGCATCCCCTGAAGGCTTTCCCTGGATCGCGGCCCTGATCACCGGCGTGGTGGTATCGGCCACCGACGCCTCGCCGCTCACCAGTCAGTTCGCGCGCTCGGGCGTCCCCAAGCGCCTGCGGGTGTTGCTGGAGGGAGAGGACCTGCTCAACGATGCGGTTGCCATCGTGGCCTTCGGCATCCTGATCTACATCGCGCTGCATCCGACCGAGGACATCACCCTTGCCGACATCCTGATCCGTTTCGTGGTGGTTTTCTTTGGCGGTATCCTGGTCGGCCTGTTGACCGGCATCGGTTTCCTGCTTCTCTCGCGACTGTTCGACGACCACCTGTACCAGGGCGTAGTCACCCTGGTGTCGGCCTATACCGCCTACCTGCTCGCCAGAGACGTGCTGAACGTATCCGGCATCATGGCGGTACTGGTGATAGGCCTGATCATGGGGCGGGTCATCCACGAGGACTTTCAGGACGAGCGCGGCTCCTTCGTGGACCAGTTCTGGCAGTTCAACGCCTTTGTCGTGGAGGCCCTGATGTTCGTCCTGATGGGGATGATGATGGGCACCGACATGTTCACCGAGCGCTGGCTGGCCATACTGATCGGCATCATCGCCCTGATCATCGGAAGAGCGGCCAATATCATGGGCTCCAGCCTGCTGTTCAGAAAAACCGCCCACCCCCTCGCCGGCGCGGCGCAGCGTATCCTGATGGCGGGCAGCCTGCGCGGGGCCGTGGTCCTGGCGCTGGCGCTGTCGGTCCCGGCCGACCTGTCCTACTGGTGGACAATCCAGTCGATCGCCTTTGGCGTGGTGGTGTTCTCCCTGTTCGTCCAGGCGCCGCTGGCGCTTCGTTCCCTGGACAGGAAACAGCAGCTCACTTCCCGGGACGAATGAGCCCACCCAGGCCCAGTTCGTCGAGGCTGGCCTCCATCAGGCGCCGCACCTGGGCCGCATCCTCCATGCGCAAGGCGACCGAAAGGAGCTGGCGCGCACGCATCCGGCTGATACTGCGCACCACCCACTTGACCCTCAGCAGGCTGCCGACGCTCATGCTCAGGGTATCGACACCCAGTCCGACCAGCAGGATGGTCGCCAGCGGATTGCCCGCCAGTTCCCCACACACACTGACCGGCCGATTGAACTGCGCGGCCGCATCGACGATCATCCTGAGCGCCCGCAGAACCGCGGGATGCAGCTCATCGTAGAGATCGGCCACGCGCGGATTGTTGCGATCCACCGCCAGCAGGTACTGGGTGAGATCGTTGGTGCCGATGGAGATGAAATCCACCCGGCGCGCCAGTTCCTCTGCCTGGTACACCGCTGACGGCACCTCGATCATCACCCCGACACGCGGCATGGACACCGCATGCCCCTCTTCCAGCAGTTCGTCATGCGCCCGCTGGATCAACAGCTGCAGTTCGTCCACCTCGCCCACGCTGCTGATCATCGGCAGCATGATCTGCAGGTTGCCCAGCCCGATATCCGCCTTCAGCATCGCCCGCACCTGGGTCAGGAATATCTCCGGGTGCTGCAGCGAGATCCGCACCCCGCGCCAGCCGAGAAAGGGGTTTTGCTCGGTGACCGGGAAATAGGGCAGCTCCTTGTCCCCGCCCACGTCCAGGGTGCGCAGGGTCACCGGACGCGGCGCAAATGCCGACAGCACCCGCTGGTAGTTGTTGAACTGCGAGGTCTCACCCGGAAAACGGTCGCGCACCATGAACGGCACCTCGGTGCGATACAACCCCACGCCGGCCGCCTCGGCCTGTTCCTCGGCATGCATCTCGTTGACCAGGCCGGTATTCAGATGCAGGGGGATGATGTGGCCATCGGTGGTCTCCGACGGCAGACCGCGCATCTCCTCCACTTCAGCGCCGAGCGCCCGCTCCTCCGCCTGCAGGCGCTCGTATTCGCTGCGCACCGTCGGCGCCGGGTCCACGTACACCCGGCCCCGGTAGCCGTCGACCACCAGCTCCCGCCCCTGCATGCGACTGACCGGCATCTCGGCCACCCCCATGACCGCGGGCACTCCCATGGCACGCGCCAGGATCGCGGCATGCGAGGAATTCGAGCCCTTGGCCGACACCACCCCGGCCAGCGAGTCCGGCGGCACCTCGGCCATCTGCATGGCACTGATCTCCTCCCCGACCAGAATGGTCTTTTGCGGGTACTCGGCGGGCAGCGGCTGATCGTGCTCCAGGTGGGTGAGGATACGCCGTCCCAGGTCGCGTACGTCCGAGCCGCGCTCGCGCAAATAGCGGTCGTCCATCTCGTCGAAGATCTGGGCGTGGGTGGCGATGGTATCGCGCAGGGCGGCCGGGGCCCACAGGCCTGCCTGGATCGCCTCCTCGGTCTGCAACAGCAGGGTCTCGGATTCCAGCATCAGCAACAGTGCGTCGAACAGGGCCTGGTCCTCTGTCGGCAACTGCTCGCCCAGCCGCGCCTGCAGGCGCCGCAGGTCCTCCCCCACCTGCGCCACCGCGCGCTGAAAACGCACACACTCCGCATCCGGGTCATCGACCTTGCGATCCGGCACGCTCTGCAGATCGGACTGACGATAGCTGACCACTGCCGTGCCGATGGCCACCCCGGCATTGCCGCCCTGCCCGGCCAGGAAGCGGTTGATCGATTCCGTGCCGGTGGTCAGGGCATCCAGCTCACCACTGGCACGGGCATGGGTGATGGCCCCAGCCAGCTGTGCCGCCAGGGTGAACAGGAAGGTGACCTCCTCGTCCTGGAACTCGCGCATCTCGACCTGCCGCACCACCAGCACCCCCAGGACCCGCCGGTTCTGGATGATCGGCACCCCGAGAAAACCGCGATAACGCGTCTCGCCGGTATCCGTGATCCGGACATAGCGGGGGTGCGCCGGCGCATCCGCCACGTTTACCGGCTCGGCCCGCTCTGCGACCAGGCCGACCAGGCCCCTCCCCATGGGGAGCCGGACCTTGCCCACCGCCTTGACGTGCAGACCGACCGTGGCCATCAGGACATTGGAACGCGAGGCGTCATCCACCAGGTAGATCGAGCAGACATCGCTGGCG
This sequence comes from Chromatiales bacterium, assembly GCA_024712425.1. GTDB lineage: Bacteria > Pseudomonadota > Gammaproteobacteria > Chromatiales > Chromatiaceae > MONJU. The sequence continues at coordinate 6,823 of JAKRWE010000099.1, read as the reverse complement.
ATGGCCTCCTTGACGGCATTCACCAGCACCGAGAGCGCCTTCTGCAGATCAGGCGCCTTGTTGACGGCGGAGACAATGCGGTGCAGCGTATCCAGCACGCTTTAGTCTCCGGAGCCTGGCGGCCGTTGGCTCATGAACGCTGCTGCTTGTGCTGAGAAGGGCGCTCGGGCGCACCGTCCGGGAACAACAGGGGAGCCAGTTCCTCCAGGGCGCGTTCATAGACACGGCGCTTGAAATAGATCACGTCCTGGACCGGCTCCCAGTAATCGACCCAGCGCCAGCTGTCGAACTCGGGCTTGTGACAACGATCCAGGCAGAAATCGCTCTCGGCACAGTTCACGCGCAACAGGAACCAGCGCTGTTTCTGACCGATGCAGATGGGATGGGAATGACGCCGTATGAAACGCTTGGGCAGGCGGTAGCGCAGCCAGCGACGCGTCTCGCCGAGCACCTGCACATGCTCGGGCTTGAGGCCGACCTCCTCCTCGAGCTCCCTGAACATGGCCTCGCGCGGGGACTCCTTCGCCTTGATCCCACCCTGGGGGAACTGCCAGGCATTCTGGCCGACCCGTCGCCCCCAGAACAGGCGGTTCTCATCGTTGACGAGAATTATCCCGACATTGGGCCGAAAACCGTCCGCATCGATCACGTCACTCACCGGTAGATTGCTATGGCTGTCATTCTTCCACAAGGCCGGCGCCAGCCGCAAGCCGGAGACAGGCATAAAAAATATCCATAAGCTATTGCTTATAAATATTTTTCTGTATCATTCCCCGGTTCCCGGCACGAGGAAGGAAGCGCCATGCCATTGGCCATTTTTGATCTGGACAACACCCTGTTGAGCGGCGACTCGGACTACCTGTGGGGGCAGTACCTCAGCGAGATAGGGGTCGTGGACAGCGAGGTCTACGAGGCAACCAACCAGAAGTTCTACGACGATTACAAGGCCGGCAGACTGGACATCTTCGCCTTCCTGGCGTTCTCCCTGCGACCCCTGGCCGAGCATCCGCTGCAGAGCCTGTACCGCTGGCGCGAGGACTTCCTCAAACGCAAGATCCTGCCCCTGATCGGCCAGCCGGCACGCGAACTGGTGGAGCCGCACCGGGCCAGCGGCGACACCCTGCTGGTGATTACCGCCACCAACACCTTCGTGACCGCGCCGATCGCCGAGCTGTTCGGCATCCCGCACCTGATCGGGACCGAACCGGAGATGCGCGACGGGCGCTATACCGGCCGCGTGGCCGGCACCCCAAGCTTCCGCGAAGGCAAGGTCACACGCCTGCGGCACTGGTTGCAGGATAGCGGCCACTCGCTGGACGGGGCCACCTTCTACAGCGACTCGCACAACGACCTGCCGCTGCTGGAGATGGTCGATCATCCGGTCGCGGTGGATCCCGACGAGGCCCTGCGGCAACGGGCCGAGCAGGCCGGGTGGCCGGTGATCAGCCTGCACGACCATGCATCGACTGCTGCCTGAACGTCTGCTCGCGTTCACTGCCTTGGCGGCTGGCGCCAGCCTGCTGATCTCCCTCTCTGTCGGCAGCACGCCCATCGCCGCCGGGGATATCCTGAAATACCTGTTCCACGACGACGGCGGCATCGCCGACCGGATCGTCGATCAGTTGCGCCTGCCCCGCACCCTGTCCGCCTTTGCCATCGGCGGCATCCTGGCACTGGCCGGCGCGCTGATGCAGGTCCTGCTGCGCAACCCCTTGGGCGACCCCTACGTGCTGGGCGTGTCCGGCGGGGCCTCCAGCGCCGTGCTGGCCGGCATGTTGCTCGGCCTGCCGGTGCTCTGGCTGACCCCGCTGGCCTTCGCCGGCGCACTGCTCAGCATGCTGATCGTGTTTTCCCTGGCGCGATCGGACAGCGACCACAGCAGCGCGCGCCTGCTGCTGACCGGGGTGGTCATGGCCGCCGGCTGGTCGGCGCTGATCAGCCTGACCCTGAGCCTCAGCCCGCCCATGCAGCTGCCGGGCATGCTGTTCTGGCTGATGGGAGACCTGAGCGACGCCCTCAGCCCCTATCCGCAACTGCTCGTCCTGGGGCTGGGCCTGGGCGCCGCGCTGTGGCTGGCGCCGCAACTCAACCTGGCCCTGTACGGCCTGGAGCAGGCCTCGGTGCTCGGCGTGGAGCCGCGCCGCCTGCGCATGCAGCTGTATTTCCTGGCCTCGCTGCTGACCGCTGCCGCCGTGGCGGTGGCCGGCGCAATCGGTTTCGTCGGACTGATCACCCCGCATATCGTACGCCTGCTGGGCGCCAGCGATCAGCGCCAGCTGCTGCCGGCCTCGGTCCTGCTCGGCGGCGCGCTGCTGACCCTGGCCGACACGCTCGCCCGCACCCTCATCTCGCCCATGCAGTTGCCCGTTGGCGTGCTGACCGCCGTCATCGGGGTACCGGTCTTCCTGGCACTGCTACGCCGGGAGAAACGCCTGTGAACATCCTGCTGAAAACCGACGCGCTGACCCTGGCCCGCGGCGGGCGTTGCCTGATCGACGGGCTGGAACTGACTATCCGGACGGGTGAACGCTGGGCGGTGATCGGCCCCAACGGCTGCGGCAAGAGCACCCTGCTGAAATCGCTCGCCGGCCTTCTTCCCTCGGCAGGCGGACACATCCACCTGCCACCCGGCACCCCGTTGCACGGCCTGCCGCCACGCGAGCGGGCGCGCCGCATCGGCCTGGTCTTTCAGCACGGCAATCCCGGGCTGCACAACAGTACTCTGGAGCTGGTCATGAGTGGCCACCACCCGCACCGGCAGCACTGGTGGGACACGCCGGAGGAACTGGCTGCCGCCAGGCATGCGCTCGGCCAGGTCGGCCTGGCCGAACAGGCCGCGCAGAATGCCCAGACCCTGTCCGGGGGTGAACTGCGCCGCGCGGAGATCGCCCGCCTGCTGGTGCAAAATCCCGCACTCGCCATGCTGGACGAGCCGTTCAACCATCTCGACATAGCCCAGCAGGTCGCCATGACCCGGCTGCTCGGCGCACATTTCACGCGTGACGGGCGGGCGCTGCTGATGGTCGTGCACGACATCAACATGGCCAGCGGTATCGCCAGCCACTGCCTGCTGTTGCATGGGGATGGCCGCTGGCGTGCCGGCCGCGCCCGCGAGATCCTGAACCGGGAGACGCTCAGCGAACTGTTCGATTATCCGCTGCAGGCCTGCCTGGGCCGCAACGGGACGGTATGGATGCCAAGCTGGGAATGAAAGTCATGCCCGGAACAGCCATGCTCCGCTATGCTGAAGGGACGAGAGACCGCCCCGGGACAAAACCATGCGCATGCGGCGCCGACCGAACCGAACCAATGTCTACCTCCTGCTGCTGGCGGTGATCATTGCCGCCGTCGTGGCCTATTACCTCCCGAGCAAAAGGCCGGAAAACGCCAGCATGCTGCCCAAGGACCAGTACATCAAGCTGGTCGAGAAACGGCGCCGGGAACAGCTCGAGCGCCTGCAACAGGAACATCGGGACAAGCCCCAGGCGACTCCCTCGTCCCGCGACTGAACGACCTCAGGCCTTCTGTTCGTCCCGCATGCGCTGACACAGGCTGCGGGTATCCGGGTTCTCGATCGCCTCGACGATGGCGACCACCACCTCGTTGAACTCCTCCGGGCTGAGCACCTCCATGATGCGCCCGAGCAGGCGCGGGTCGACCTGGGCATAGACGTTTACCCCCCCTTCCAGCTGAACCGTGATCCCGGCCGTGTGATAGCCCACGTCCTCCTCATCCCCCTCCTGCTCGTAGATCTCCCGGCTCAGCTCCATCAGCTGGTCATAGCGATCCTCGATCCGCTCCGCCAGCTCATCGTCCAGTTCCTCGGGCAGCAGCACCTTGAGCAGGCCGTCATCGTCCTCCCGGACCGGGTCCAGCCCCGACTCGCGAAGATAGGCCACGAACTCGCCCAGCGGGCGTTCATGAAAGAACACGTATTCCAGCATTTCCAATTCGATTCACTCCAGTTACGGGCAGAGAAAAGCCGGGCGGAAGCTGACCGAGATCAATTCCACGGCGATTAGCCGACCAGCCACCAAGCCGGCACTTACATACTGTTACAGACAAGCTAACACGGGTCAGAAACCAATGCTTGATAGCAGTAAAGAGAACCAGGTCGCGCTGTTGCGCGACGCTGTACGCAAACAAATCGGCCATTCACGTGAAAAACGTGCATGCTACCGCGCCTTTTGCCTGCTCATGATCATACAGGGTCAACACATCAGCGACATTGCAGAGGCACTGGGCGAGCATACCCGAACCATCGAACGATGGCGCAAGCGTTTCAATGAACAGGGCGTCGCCGGCCTGCTGGACAACACCAGCCCGGGCAGGCCCTCGCGTCTTTCCGACAAGAACATGGCCCGGCTGAAACAGGATATCCAGTCCTCCCCGCGGGCCTTTGGCCTGGACGCCGACCAGTGGCGCGGCAAACAGCTGTGCGCCCACCTGGCCGACCATTACCAGGTGGAGCTGAGCCTGCGCCAGTGCCAGCGCCTGCTGAAAAAACTCAACAGCGACACCCAGCCCCATCCCAAGGAAAACCCGCATAGGTACGAGGCCCGAAATAACCTATGATTGCATCTGCATGACTTGAATCATCCAAAGAGAGGACACCGCAAGATGCAAATCAAAAAGGCCTTGCTGGCCGTCGGCCTGTCGGCCGCAACACTGGTGAGCGGGCAGGTAATCGCCGGCAGCTGGGGACCCCGGGGTGGAAACAACTCGGGGCCCTGGGGTGGTGGCAACAACAATTGGGCACCCTGGAGCAGCGGCCGCAACAACTGGGGGCCATGGGGCGGAAACAACTCGGGACCCTGGGGCGGCGGCAACAACTGGGGGCCGAACAACTGGAACAACGGTTGGGGCTTCAACAGCCGCAGCTGGCGCCCGGGCAACAATTTCGGCCCCTGGGGCGGCAACAACTGGGGCCCGTGGGGCGGCAACGGCAACCGCGTCTACCCCTGGAGCCGCGACCGCATGTGGGATGACCTGCCATGGTCCGGCAACCGCCCCTGGGACAACAGCGACATGCACATGCCGTGGAGCAAGAAGAAAAACAAGCGTTCCGGACCGCCTCCCGGTTACTGGGGGCGCCCGCCGCAGGGCCGGCCACCTGCGCCCCCGCAGGCAAAAGGCAAAGGACCGGCACCCAAGGCCGCTCCGCCACACCGGGCTGCGCCGGCACCTGCCCCCACCGCCCCCAACGGTGGAGGCGGCAACCCGCAAAAATAACCGCTACAACGCGCCTTCGGGCGCGTTTTTTGTGTTCAACCCACCGGCTTCCCAAGCAGCACGACAAACAACAGAACCAGCGCCACCCCACCGAACCGCAACCGGCAAAAGACACGCCCGCGACGGCACGCGATCCGATGGCTCAGCTGCATCGCGAGCAATGTCTGCAACAGGTAATAGAAGGCAAAGGCCCGCGATGCCAGGCTGATGATCTCGAACAGATTGGCCGTCCACACCAGCACGATGGCCAGCACGGCGATCACCGGATAGGCGATCCGGCTCCTGATACGACGCCCGGATTCCTCCTCCACCAATCCCCCCGCTCCCACCGTGTCGGCCACCGCGGCGCTGAACTGGCTCATCACCGCCGCCAGCACCAGCATGGGGCCCAGTATCCAGGCCGCCTGCGCAGCGAGATCGATGACCGCGGTCTCGTCGACATGGGCACTCTCCGCCAGGCCCAGCAAGGGGGTCACCAGCAGCACGAACACCAGGTAGATCACTGTAGACAACCATTGCGCACGGCGCATACTGCGGATGCGCAGGTCCGCTGAATATTCATTGCCCAGGTAACGCGACGTCTCGAAGCCCTGCACCACCAGCAGCAGCCCGCCGAGAACCCGCACGATCTCCCACAGGTCGTGGCCCGCGGAGCCGACCCCGGACAGATCGAAACCGGTTCCCACATCGTGTACCCCCAGGCCTGCAAGCAGCGCTGCGATCACGGCCAGCTTGATCGACACCGAGTACTCCTCGAGGTTTTCCAGTGCGTGCAGCCCCCAGCGCCAGCCCACGATGCCGATCGAGGCCAGTATCACGGTAGTGAGCACATCGGCCTGAAAATCCGCCTCCATGCCGAATGCGCGCAATACGAAAGCGGACAACAGGCGCAGGTAGAAGGCCACGGAGACCACATAGGACAGCGTCAGCGTCAGGTTGGCGGTACGTTCGGTCCATTCTGCAGATGGCGACAAGCCGCCCTGCCCGATCAACGGCTCCGCGTGGCGGATATTGAAACGAATCACCTCACCGATCTCGATCGCCAGCAGGGTGATCAGCAGCATGCCAAGGAAGGCATAGATCCCCAGCAGGTGCCCGAGGATGGGCGCCACCACCAGGAAACCGCTGCCGATGATGGAGGCCAGCGGGGTTACCGTGGCACGCCAGGCCCGGTTCTTGCGCAGTGGTCGGCTCAACAGCAGGCCGGCCGTCGTCAGGGCGATCAATGGCAGCAACCAGCTCATGGGCCTGTCACCCTGAACATCTTCCGGGGGTTGCCAGAAGCATAAGGGAAGCGGAGGAGGACGTATGATCAATTGCAGATGGCGTCATACCGATCCAAGGTACCCTCCCAGTCCTTGTTCCTCAACATAAACCTTTGGGAAGCTCTGATCAATTCGTAACACGGCGTCTTGCGGCGCAAAATCGCCCATTTCCACGTTGCGGATCGCGGTTTTGGCATCCTGCGTCGCCCTAACCCGAATATTTCACAAATAAAAAGGGCAAAACCCGTGTAGTTCGTTAAAATTCAGTTGGTTACACTGGATCCGAACAAGGTTTTGCCCGTGACAAAATGTACCCAAGAAAGCTT
>JAKRWE010000098.1 GCA_024712425.1 Chromatiales bacterium | reverse complement strand
ATCCTGACGTGGAAACGCGCCGAGCCTCGACAACCACCGCGCACTCCGTCGGCAATCGCCGTGCGAAACGCGGACCGCGAAAGCGCAGCCGAAGCACTCGGTAGCAGATAGCTGGCGCGATGAACTGCGAGTCACTCGTTCGGAAGACTCTGTCGCCGCTGCATACCCGCCATTGGGGGCGCGGCGGCGATGCTTCGGCTGCACGCTCCGCACGCAGCTGACGAGGCTGCCGCCGACACCAACGCAGTGTTCGAGGTGGATCACATACGAGTAGGCCTCAGCGACCTGGCCCACGGTATCGGCGTTAGTCACCCACGCAGCGTTTGCGTCATCGATGCGGTGTCTCTACGTCTCCCCAACGACTGCGGCGGAGAGCGCTGATTGACGCAAGAGCTGCTGCCGGCAAGGGCAACCCGCTGAGCTGCTTGGCGCAACGTTGGTGCATCAGTCGAGTGTTGCATCACCGTCACAGCAGCTGTGACAAATTTGAGCGCCTCACCCGATACGCACCTGTCGCCGATCTGTCGACAAGGCAGCGACTTCGCGGCGACGGCGACCGAGCAGCAAGCGCGCCTCCCGGCGCGCGAAGCACCGCATCGCGAGAGAGACGCTCGGCGCGTTCAGCGCCGGCGATCGAGCGAGAGCGGCAGCAGAACGAAGCGTTCAGCTTCGTGACGCTGGCGCGGGTGAGCGCCTCGGCTGCACCCATGCAGCCGAGAGTCTGGCCCGCGCCCAACGCGGGGCTGACGTGCGCGAGAGACACCGTATGCACCCCCAGGTGCATACGCCCGGCTGCGCGGCGAGCACCCAGGTTTCAGAGCGCGTGAGCGCGTCGGGTGCCCGGTGAGCGAGGTGACAGGCCCGTCCAGAGCCAAGGTGCCTCAGCGAACCGCTGGCACCCGGCTGAAAGCTGGGTGCTCGCCGCGCAGCGGAGAGGGTGGCGGGCAAGGGATAAGGCCGTTCAGGCCGCCGACCGCGCAGGCCTCGCCCTAGCGAGGCCGGAGGGCAAGTCCGGGGCGTCCAGCCCCGGGCGCGCAGGTCGCGTGCCGTTCAGGCGCCGGCCGGAGATACCAGCAATATCAAGCGATTGCGGGCAACTGAGAGGCTTCGTGAGGATGCCCATCGGAGCGAGGCGGGGAACGAAATCGGGATTTTTTCGCAAGAGCCGCCGGCCAGTCGCAATACCCAAGTAAAGGCCACGAGCTCGTGTGGCCTGGACCGGTGGTGTGACTGGACCTGTAGAACAGGCCCGTTGCGCGAAAACCAACCAATTCACCAACAAAGTTCATGGAGGTATGCCCCGCATGGAGCTGAAACCGATCCGATTCTCAAATCTGCTCGCTGGCAGTAACACCAACCGGGAGCTAGGCCGCATACGCCTATACAGCGCACTCGACTGGACGTTCCGCTGGCAGCTCACTACCGCCGCACTGATCGCCGACCTACTCGGCTCCACCGACCGGCGGCACTACCGCTGGCTCACCTCTTGGGAGCGACAAGGACTCATCCGCCGCACTCCCACTCTCAGCCCAATCGCACGCGAAATCGTTACCTTCACCCCGCTTGGGGTGAGCACTCTGCAGGCCGCCCTAGCCAGTGTAGAACCCGACGAGCTGCTGCCGCGTTACCAGCACGATGTCAGCCGCCTCAATCTGACACACCTCACCCACTCTCTGGCTACGCAGATAGCCGTCCTACTGCTCGTCACCGCCGGCAAAGTCGACCGATATGCCACCGAGCAGGAGCTCGCCAAGGCGAGCAAGCGAGGCGTGAAACAGCCCGACGCTCTGCTTGGAAACGGCCAAGGGGTCCGCGTTGCCCTAGAGGTCGAACTGAGCCCCAAGAGCCCCCGACTGCTCGACCAGGCGATCGCCGCAAACCTGAGACTGATCGACCGAAAACAGGTATCCGGAATTTGGTACGTGAGCCACGTTCCGGCAATCCTCACGGCAGTTCAGCGAGTGCTCGACGCCGGCCGAGTACGACGCTGGGAACGCGACAACCAGTACAAGTGGTCGCGCCGTGGCTACATCGAAATTCCACCTCATACCCATCGAAGATTCAATTTTCGTCACATGCCCGAGCTTGCTCGACTATACGCATAAGGAGTACTACCGATGATTAAACTCTTGATCACCGCCCTCGCCGTTGTCTTCATCGGCGGCTGCGTTATTACTCCACCCGGCAGCCTCCAAGCAGAGCGGGAACGGCATGCGAAAGAAATGGAATCTCTACGCGCCTCGATGCACCAAGTTGAACGACAACTGAGCAAGGCCAGGGCCGAGTTGGGCACTTGTCGAACCGATCTGGAGGCTGAGCGCGCGCTGCGCAACGACCATCAGCGGGCCGTGGCTTACGTGCAGTGGTGCAATAAATTCGGCCTGGCCATCGGTATGTGCAACGACGCCCTGTATTTCGAGGGAATTGCCGCGTCCAGAGCCGGCGAACGCGCCAGTGGAAAATGGCAGATCGTCTATTTCGGAACCACGGCGATAATTCTCATGTTTGCATGCGGATTGATGTATCGCTCTTGGCAACTGACACAGTTCATTTCGCGGTTCTTGGGGGGCGTAAAGTCGATCAAGAAGCTAATGGGGGCCGAGGAAAATCTTCGCACTCTAAAAGCGGACTATTCACGGACCAGCAAGAAACTCTCCCAAGCTGAGAGTCGATTGTCAGCAATATCGGCGGCGACCGCAAAGGCCGAAAAAGAACTCCAACAGCGAAAGTCAGAACTCGAGTCGGTCCGAAAAGATCTCGAAGATGCCGATCAAGTTGGGGAAATGCTAGATGTGCAAGATGCCAACAAGAAAACTTCGTGCCCGCGGGACCGCCATATTGCCAACCCAAAAGTTGTACCTAAACCCAGCATGTCCCCTAAGAAGAAATCGGACCAGGGTCGGAAAAAAGGTCGTTCTCGGCGCCGCCGGTAGCTCGCTACACGTACTGACGAAATCCAGATTCATCAGTACGCGTGGACCTTTCAAACATGCCACTTACCTCTGCTCATCGCCAGATCATCCGAGTCCTCGCCAGGCAGGCAGCCCGGCAGGCGTTCGATCACGCCCGCCAACGCCGTGATTTAGAGAGCAATAATTCTGCGCGTTCGAAGCGGGGTGTTGTCGCAGCCCGCAAACAGCGCTAGCGTTTCCAGATATGAAAGCCGCGATCTACGCCAGATACTCAGACAAGAATCAACGAGCTGCGTCGATAGAGGACCAGCTGAGGAATGCCCGTGCCCGAGCCCAACAGGAAGGCCTGATCGTCGCGGAGACGTATTGCGACCGAGCGATCACCGGGTCACGTAGCGACCGTGAGGCATACCGCGCGATGCGGCTTGACGCCGAGGTGGGACTTTTCAGTACCTTGATCGTCGACGATCTCTCCCGACTCGGTCGAAACATGATTGAAGCAGAGACGTGCGCGAGATCGTTGGAACACCAGGGCCTCCGCATCATTGCGATCAGCGACGGCTACGACTCGACAGCAGGGACAATGAGCGGCCGACTGCTCAACCGAGGCGTGAAGAACCTATTCAATGAGCTCTACCTCTACGACCTAGGCGACAAGATGTCAGGTCCCGTGTGATCATATCCCTCGAAGCCGGGAACGGCTATTCTTGGCTCGAGAGCTGATCGATGTGTTCCTTTCCTGTGAGGAGGCAGTATAGAGACCATGGCTGCAACCATCCACGCCAACGCCAGAACCACCCCTAAGATTCGCGCCGAGATCCAGGCGGCGCCACCGAGCGTGAGCAATGCGGCGCTCGCCAGACGGTTCGGCGTCACCAAGACGACCGTTGCCAAGTGGCGGCGTCGTGATCAGGTGCATGATGGCTCGCATCGTCCGCATCGGTTGAATACCACCCTGACCGAGGCGCAGGAAGCGGTTGTTGTGGCGGTTCGTGAACTGCTGCTGTTGCCCCTCGATGACCTGCTGGTGGTGGCCTGGGAGTTCCTCAACCCCAATCTGAGCCGCTCTGCGCTGGACCGCTGCCTGCGGCGACACGGCGTAAACAACCTGAAAGCGATGCTGCGCGAGCAGGAGGGCGAGGCGGCTTCTGACAAGCCCTACAAGTCGTTCAAGGACTACGAGCCGGGCTTTGTGCATGTGGACATCAAGTATTTGCCTCAGATGGCCGGCGAAAGCGCCCGGAGCTATCTGTTTGTCGCCATCGACCGGGCGACACGGTGGGTCTACCTGGAGATCCGCAAGGACAAGTCGGCCCGCTCCGCGCGCGCCTTTCTGAACAAGCTCATCCAGGCCGCCCCCTTCAAGATCCAGAAGATCCTCACCGACAACGACAAGGCCTTCACGGACCGGTTCTCGGCCGCTGGAGAACGCAAACCCACGGGCACTCATCCCTTTGATGTCCTCTGCCAGGCCCACGGTATTGAGCACCGCCTCATCAAGCCCAGAAGGCCGCAGACCAACGGCATGGTCGAGCGATTCAACGGGCGTATCGCCGAGATTCTGCAGACCACCCGATTTGACTCATCCAAGGATCTCAAACAAACCCTCCTCAACTACCGGGAGGTCTACAACCATCACATCCCCCAGCGTGCCTTGGGCCATGTCACGCCCATTCAGGCGCTCAAGCAACGGCAACAAAAACGCCCTGAGATTTTTGTAAAGAAGGTTTATAACCATGCGGGACTTGACATTTAAGAATATCCATGTCGATCCCGGCCTTGGTGTGTACCCAATTCCGCCAGGGTTCCCCGAAAGTCGGTTTAAGATCGATATAGGCAAATCGGCGACGTAAAGCCAGGTCGACCAAGGCCAGAGAGCGGTCGGCAATATTCATCGTGCCAATCACGTAGAGGTTATCGGGGGCAAATACCCGCTCGCTATCACTACGCCGGTAGCTCAGTTCCAGGGCCTCATTCGGCGTCCTCTTGTCGGCTTCCATCAGGGTCAGCATCTCACCGAATATCTGAGCGGGGTTTCCTCGGTTTATCTCCTCGATAACCACAACATACTTGGTCGTTGCGTCCTTCTTTGCGTCATTGATCATTTCCAGGAATGGGCCATCGACTAGAGTGAGTTTTCCATCACCTGATGGACGCCAGCCCCGAACAAAATCTTCATAAGTAAGATTGGGGTGAAATTGAACCGCACGAAGCTTGCTATCATTTTTCTGCCCCATCAATGCAAAGGCTAGGCGTTTGGCTAGCCAGGTTTTTCCTGTTCCGGGCGGACCTTGAAGGATCAGATTCTTTTTAGTGCGCAAGCGCTCAAGAATGTCGGCCAGCGTTTCTCTGTCCAGGAAGGCACCCTCTGCAACAATGTCATCGATGAGATACGGCTCAATGGGAGCCGCTGTAACTTCGGATTCGTCCTCATCCTCAGAAGATTCACCTGTCTGGTCAGGGTCAGTGGCATTCGAATGCACGGAAGTGTCGCTGTCTTTATACAACCAGGCAGCCAATGACAGCTCCGGGAATGAGTGAACAGGATAGGCTTCTTCCTGGAAACGCAGTTCCAGCTCATCCAAAACCTTCAAATAGTCAACTGCACTACATCGACCTTTCGGTCCGTTTTTCCCGATATCAATGCCCAGTTTCTTACTGATATAAACCTGTGATTGACCATCCAGTGTCAGGAAATTCCACGGGCGAATCCAGTACAGCGCCATAGTAAGGTTCCAGCCAACGCCATATTGACCGGCTACTTTGTCATAAGCGGCGCTAAAGCTTGTCCTCGCATCCGGATCATCGCTATCTGAAAACTGGTTCTTCGACGTTTCATGTGGATTCCAGAATCTTCCCCGCCGGGCTGGCGATCAGGTAGATCATGGTCATAAAGGTCTCGGTATTGCGGTAGCCCCTGGCTCTTGCGCGCGCGGCCTGGAACAGCCCATTGAGTCCTTCAAGGCGTGCGTTGGTGTAGGTGGATGTCCATCGTCTGACGACTCGTTCCGCGTGCGTACGCAGGGTCTGCAAGGCCTTGCGTACCGGCTCTAGCAGGCTGTTGAAAACCGTGCCGATTCTGCCCTGTTTTCACCAGACGGAGGGGATCGACGGCCATTGTTGCGAGTTGAGTTGACCCAAGAGGCCCAATGCACTGGAAAATGCTGACCCCGGGCAGACCAACCCCTCGACACACTCTCGATCAACATGCCACCACCCCCAGATTGCGCATCCGAACCAGGTTGTAGGCGGTCATGGTCAGCACGAACCGGAAGTCCAGCTTCTCACGGCCAACAAAATGGCTCTTGCGCAGCCCACCGATGGTCTTCGCCCAGCCAAAGCATTCCTCGATACGCTTGCGGAAGCGTTGACTGGTTGCATAACCGGCGTGGTGGGTGGTGCGTCCATCGATGGCCGATGAACGGTTGCTCGTGTTCTGTGCAACGTGCGGCGTCACGTTGGCGCAACGCAGTGCGTCCACACAACCCTTGGTGTCGTAGTTTTTGTCCGCGCCCAGTGTCATGCGATGCGTGCCACCGAGCGCTTCGACCATATCGACAGCGGCTTCCCGCTCAGCGGTACCTGTCGCCTGGGCGACCTGGGCATCGACGACCAGACCGTTCCGGTTCTCGATTAGCAAATGTCCCAGATAAGCCAGCTTTGCCGCTGTGCCTTTGCTCTTCCTGAACAGCAGGGCATCCTTGTCCGTCTTCGACTCATGGGTATCCCGGCAGCGCTTCTCCCCATGGAAATCCACATCGGGGTTACGACCACCGCCACCGGGTGGACCGTCTTCATCCTTGGGTCGATAGCTCTTGAGCGAGGCCAGGGCCTCAATCATCGTTCCATCGACACTGAAGTGTTCTTTGGATAGGAGGTCTGCCTGTTTTGCTTGGCTCAGAACCTGCGCAAAGAAGCGGCGGGCGATATCCCCTTCCAGCAGGCGGTCGCGGTTCTTGGTGAAGGTCGAGTGATCCCGCACACGGTCATCCATTGAGAAGCCGACGAACCAGCGAAACAAGAGGTTGTAATCGATCTGCTCCATCAACTGCCGCTCGCTGCGGATCGTGTAGAACGCCATCAGCAACTGCGCACACAGCAGTTTCTCCGGAGGGATCGAATCGCGGCCATACTCCGAGTACAGCGCATTGAAGTCCGTATCCAGTTTCCGCAATGCGGTATCGACCATCGTGCGTATCGGACGCAAGGGGTGATCCTTCGGCACCCGGGATTCCGGGCTGACCGTGCTGAACAGGGCATCTTGTTGAATATCCGGGCCACGCATCGTACTGCTCGTCCTTCTTCCTTCCTTACCGGTATCTTCCACTTCAGGCGGCGAATTTCAACAGCCTGCTAAAATGTCCCCTTTTGATTTCGGGAGGGGTGGTGACAGAGGAGACCATTGCGATGACACAGAAGACGGTGGACCGGCTGGGGGTGGTTCAGCAGGTTGTCGACCGGCAGTTGCGGCAGAAAGAGGCGGCACGGCAGTTGGACTTGAGCGTGCGGCAGATCAAGCGCCTGGTGGTCCGATACCGGGCCGAGGGAGCGGCTGGACTGGTTTCCCGCCACCGGGGCAGGCGCCCCAACAACCAGATCGCCGATGCGCTCCGGCAGGAGATCCTCGACAAAGCATCCACGCCACCGTCGAGAAGGCCAAGACCATCCAACTCAACCGCAGGACCCACAGGCCTGCACCGGACCATCCCTGGAGATGAGGCGCCCCCTCGTCCCCTCATGACCCCGGACTCACCAAGGGGACATTTCAGCTTGGGAGAAAAGGGGACATTTTAGCAGGCTGTTGAAAACCGTGCCGATTCTGCCCTGTTTTCACCAGACGGAGGGGATCGACGGCCATTGTTGCGAGTTGAGTTGACCCAAGAGGCCCAATGCACTGGAAAATGCTGACCCCGGGCAGACCAACCCCTCGACACACTCTCGATCAACATGCCACCACCCCCAGATTGCGCATCCGAACCAGGTTGTAGGCGGTCATGGTCAGCACGAACCGGAAGTCCAGCTTCTCACGGCCAACAAAATGGCTCTTGCGTAGCCCACCGATGGTCTTCGCCCAGCCAAAGCATTCCTCGATACGCTTGCGGAAGCGTTGACTGGTTGCATAACCGGCGTGGTGGGTGGTGCGTCCATCGATGGCCGATGAACGGTTGCTCGTGTTCTGTGCAACGTGCGGCGTCACGTTGGCGCAACGCAGTGCGTCCACACAACCCTTGGTGTCGTAGTTTTTGTCCGCGCCCAGTGTCATGCGATGCGTGCCACCGAGCGCTTCGACCATATCGACAGCGGCTTCCCGCTCAGCGGTACCTGTCGCCTGGGCGACCTGGGCATCGACGACCAGACCGTTCCGGTTCTCGATTAGCAAATGTCCCAGATAAGCCAGCTTTGCCGCTGTGCCTTTGCTCTTCCTGAACAGCAGGGCATCCTTGTCCGTCTTCGACTCATGGGTATCCCGGCAGCGCTTCTCCCCATGGAAATCCACATCGGGGTTACGACCACCGCCACCGGGTGGACCGTCTTCATCCTTGGGTCGATAGCTCTTGAGCGAGGCCAGGGCCTCAATCATCGTTCCATCGACACTGAAGTGTTCTTTGGATAGGAGGTCTGCCTGTTTTGCTTGGCTCAGAACCTGCGCAAAGAAGCGGCGGGCGATATCCCCTTCCAGCAGGCGGTCGCGGTTCTTGGTGAAGGTCGAGTGATCCCGCACACGGTCATCCATTGAGAAGCCGACGAACCAGCGAAACAAGAGGTTGTAATCGATCTGCTCCATCAACTGCCGCTCGCTGCGGATCGTGTAGAACGCCATCAGCAACTGCGCACACAGCAGTTTCTCCGGAGGGATCGAATCGCGGCCATACTCCGAGTACAGCGCATTGAAGTCCGTATCCAGTTTCCGCAATGCGGTATCGACCATCGTGCGTATCGGACGCAAGGGGTGATCCTTCGGCACCCGGGATTCCGGGCTGACCGTGCTGAACAGGGCATCTTGTTGAATATCCGGGCCACGCATCGTACTGCTCGTCCTTCTTCCTTCCTTACCGGTATCTTCCACTTCAGGCGGCGAATTTCAACAGCCTGCTAAAATGTCCCCTTTTGATTTCGGGAGGGGTGGTGACAGAGGAGACCATTGCGATGACACAGAAGACGGTGGACCGGCTGGGGGTGGTTCAGCAGGTTGTCGACCGGCAGTTGCGGCAGAAAGAGGCGGCACGGCAGTTGGACTTGAGCGTGCGGCAGATCAAGCGCCTGGTGGTCCGATACCGGGCCGAGGGAGCGGCTGGACTGGTTTCCCGCCACCGGGGCAGGCGCCCCAACAACCAGATCGCCGATGCGCTCCGGCAGGAGATCCTCGACAAAGCATCCACGCCACCGTCGAGAAGGCCAAGACCATCCAACTCAACCGCAGGACCCACAGGCCTGCACCGGACCATCCCTGGAGATGAGGCGCCCCCTCGTCCCCTCATGACCCCGGACTCACCAAGGGGACATTTCAGCTTGGGAGAAAAGGGGACATTTTAGCAGGCTGTTGAAAACCGTGCCGATTCTGCCCTGTTTTCACCAGACGGAGGGGATCGACGGCCATTGTTGCGAGTTGAGTTGACCCAAGAGGCCCAATGCACTGGAAAATGCTGACCCCGGGCAGACCAACCCCTCGACACACTCTCGATCAACATGCCACCACCCCCAGATTGCGCATCCGAACCAGGTTGTAGGCGGTCATGGTCAGCACGAACCGGAAGTCCAGCTTCTCACGGCCAACAAAATGGCTCTTGCGTAGCCCACCGATGGTCTTCGCCCAGCCAAAGCATTCCTCGATACGCTTGCGGAAGCGTTGACTGGTTGCATAACCGGCGTGGTGGGTGGTGCGTCCATCGATGGCCGATGAACGGTTGCTCGTGTTCTGTGCAACGTGCGGCGTCACGTTGGCGCAACGCAGTGCGTCCACACAACCCTTGGTGTCGTAGTTTTTGTCCGCGCCCAGTGTCATGCGATGCGTGCCACCGAGCGCTTCGACCATATCGACAGCGGCTTCCCGCTCAGCGGTACCTGTCGCCTGGGCGACCTGGGCATCGACGACCAGACCGTTCCGGTTCTCGATTAGCAAATGTCCCAGATAAGCCAGCTTTGCCGCTGTGCCTTTGCTCTTCCTGAACAGCAGGGCATCCTTGTCCGTCTTCGACTCATGGGTATCCCGGCAGCGCTTCTCCCCATGGAAATCCACATCGGGGTTACGACCACCGCCACCGGGTGGACCGTCTTCATCCTTGGGTCGATAGCTCTTGAGCGAGGCCAGGGCCTCAATCATCGTTCCATCGACACTGAAGTGTTCTTTGGATAGGAGGTCTGCCTGTTTTGCTTGGCTCAGAACCTGCGCAAAGAAGCGGCGGGCGATATCCCCTTCCAGCAGGCGGTCGCGGTTCTTGGTGAAGGTCGAGTGATCCCACACACGGTCATCCATTGAGAAGCCGACGAACCAGCGAAACAAGAGGTTGTAATCGATCTGCTCCATCAACTGCCGCTCGCTGCGGATCGTGTAGAACGCCATCAGCAACTGCGCACGCAGCAGTTTCTCCGGAGGGATCGAATCGCGGCCATACTCCGAGTACAGCGCATTGAAGTCCGTATCCAGTTTCCGCAATGCGGTATCGACCATCGTGCGTATCGGACGCAAGGGGTGATCCTTCGGCACCCGGGGTTCCGGGCTGACCGTGCTGAACAGGGCATCTTGTTGAATATCCGGGCCACGCATCGTACTGCTCGTCCTTCTTCCTTCCTTACCGGTATCTTCCACTTCAGGCGGCGAATTTCAACAGCCTGTTAGGAGGGGGAATGCGCGGGCGATTTGTTCAAATTGTGCCAAGTCAGATAAATCCGGTTCTCTTCCAGAAACTTCTGCTCGTATTCTCCGTGCGATCCAGCACGCACTAACCACAGGGCCATCAGCCGATCCTCCCTTTATTGTTGTCACCATGACCCGGCAACATCTGCCAGCCGTACCAGCGTACCTCGTTAATCTTGAGCATCTTCTTGGTCCTTCTCCGATGCGGCCAGCAGTAGCGCCAGGTCATCCAACGTATCCAGCGTTATCGACACCTTGCCTTGTGCGGACGCCTTGATTTTTACCTCATAGCCCAACGCTGCGACCAGGCGTGTCTCCATCTGCTGCAGACGCTCTTTTGGGTAATACGCTTTCGGCGTCTTCTTATCGGTTGCCCCGCCATCTTCTGCTTTCCATCCCCGCACGGCGGCTTCTGTCTGCCGTACGGACCAGCCCTCATCGAGCAGGTTTGTGAGCAAATGCGCCTGACCATCGTAGTCGGCACCGGCGAGCGCCCGCGCATGGCCCATCTCGATTCGCCCATCGGCCAAGGCCTCCTGTACCGATTCAGCCAGTTCCAGAAGCCGCAGCAAATTAGTCACCGCACTACGCGAACGGCCCACTGCATTCGCAGCCTCCTGGTGAGACATGCCGAATTCATCGATGAGGCGCCGTAGCCCTGTTGCCTCTTCAATCGGATTGAGCTGATTGCGCTGGATATTCTCGATCAGCGAAAACATCACCTGTCTCGCACCGGTGACATCATCCCGGATGATGCACGGCACTTCGTCGAGATCGATGATCGATGCGGCACGCCAACGGCGCTCGCCAGCAATAATTTCGTAACGCTGCGACGCAATCTTTTTGACGAGCAACGGCTGGATAATACCGTCAGCGGCCCGGATGGATTCAGCCAGATCCTCTAACGCCTCCGGATCGAAGTGACGGCGAGGCTGCTCCCGGTTGGGGGTCAACTGGTAGTGCGGCAGATAGGTGATCTGATCACGGTGCGGCGCATCTGGCATTGCCTCGGGAAGCGACGCCAGCAAGCGCTCAAGATAATCGCCCGATCGTGGCTCTTTTTTCGCACCTTTTTTGCCGCCCTCCCCGATTTTGGGCGGCGAAGCCATGGAGCGTCCAAGCCGTTTCACAAATCTTCCTCGAAGGCGGTCAGGACGATCGCCGACCCGCCAGCGACATGCGTACCCGAAGGCGAGCTATCGCATCGACTGCGCGAAGCCGAGGGAGAAAAGCAGGAGCGCCTGCGCTTTCCGATCATCCTGTCGTCCCCGTGGTGTACTCGTATCCGTCCGCTCGGGCAAGCAGACGAAACTCACGCGCCGGCCTGTCGTGATTTCGACCGTCCTTCCTCAGCACGAACCAGCCCCGTGCCCGGATCGAAGTCAGGCGCCCGACATGCCGACCGGCCGATTTCCCGCGTTTGCACACCAGCTCCACTAGGTCCCCGGTCTGAAAGCCATGCACGCGCTTACGCTTGCGGGGTGCGCCTCGGGGGAAACCGGCGTCGTCGTTGTTGTGTACGCGACGATGGCCACGTCCTCTTGCCTGGATCTCCAGTGGTAGAAAACCTTTCGGGATGAACACTGATTCCCCGCTCGCGCCGACGCAGGCGGCATCGATCCAGTGGTCCTTCAGGTAGCCTTGGGACAGGCGATTGCGTTTGGTGCGCCCACCTGACCAGAACGACACAGGGAGATCGGACGCCTTGATCGCCTCACCGATGGCGTAGCGCGTGCTGTTGACCGCCGCCGCGCCTTTCAGTGGGGCCTTTGCTTGCGCCAGGATCTTCGCCAATCGCTCCAGATCGTGGGCCAGAAACTCCCGAACATCCCGGTTGCCCTTGGCCTGATTGCAGGCCCGGCAGGCCAGGGTGAGGTTGCTCACCCGGTCAGACCCGCCCCGGCTCTTCGGTACGATGTGCTCGATCTCCAGCGGTACCTGTTCCGCCCCGCAGTAGGCGCACTCGCGGCTCCATTTCTCCAGGAGGTACTCCCGCACCTCGTAGCCGAACAGTTCGCCCCGCTGGTACGCCGTCCCCTCGATCTCCGGGTTCTGGAGCTTCTGTGTGTCGAAACGCACCGTCTCGATATGCACTTCGCTCACCGGCGCCCGGCTCATCAGCCGTCGATGCCAGGTGCGCACGTTCTCGACGCGGGATGTCAGCGATGGAGGCAGCCATCCCTTCGGCCGGGAGCGATTGTTGTACCGGGCCGGGCGATACCGGCAGTGGCGCTTGCGGCGGTTGCGGCGAAATCCCCGCCGTTCAGTCATTTTTTCTTCGATCTGTAGCCCACGATGGTGTAGATTGACCGCCCAGATCACCCGGCGCCCCCGCTTGAACAGCGCCACCAGCGCAATGCCCGTCGTGTTCGCACCGGGATCGTACTTGCCTTCCAGCGGTTGGGTGTCGCCATCCTCCCGATCCAACAGGATGATGGTCAACGGCATGCGACAAAAGACCGCAGCGCGGCCATTGCGCAACAGCTTTCTGGCCCGTGCCGGGTGACAGGGCATCAGCGGTTTGCGCGTACGGCTCAACACGAAGACTCTGCTATCCATTCGTTTCTCCAATGGCGCTTACGCGCCTCTCCTGGCCCGAAGGCCGTAACGCTCACCTCGCCCAGATCGTGAAGGTCGTTCAGCCTGGTGGTCGGCGGTATGTCGCGTCCTACCGTGTCCACTTCGGCCTCAGAGTCCGGAGCTGGTGAAGCACCCCGGAGTGAGTCGCTTTCGCTTCACTTCACGTCGTCTGCTCAAAAGAGCGGGCTGGTCGAGTCACATGCTGCGATCTTCTGTCAGGATGGCAGGAAGATCACGGCAAGGCGACGACTCGACACTCACCCGTTCAGCCAGGCGTCCCACGACTTCGCTGATCCCCGCAACCCGGTTGAGAATCTCCGGCGTAATCGTAAAAGGTGGCTGGTAGGCAGATGGCTTCATCGCGACGACAATCTTTCCAGAATAGCGGCCCGAATCAGCGCACTTTGGGGCGACGGCAGAAACGGATCACGCTGGCGAATCCGGGCCACCATATCCACGAGTGCCAGATAGAGATCATCATCCAGCACGAAGGTCCGCACCCGGGTTTCTCCGCCATCGCTGCTTGCACCCAAGGCGCGCCCGGTCAGAATGTTGTCAGCCAGAATTTGATCGACGCCCAGTGCCAGCAATTTCTTCAATGCCTCAGTGACCCATGCCGAGCGCTTACGTGGCCCGAGACCGGCTTCCTGCAGTGCCGCATTCAGTGCCGCATCGATATCGTCACCCAATCGAACAGACAGGCGGGTCTTCAAGGCACCCTACCCTCGCCGCTCAAGAGCTGCATCACTTGTCCAGTTCCTCGATCAGCCGCTCGACCACCTCATTCCAGATCGTATGCACCGCCTCGATGTCATTCCAATCGATATCGGCTTTTGCCTCCGGCACATCAAGTCGCGCCAGCAGTTTCTGAACGACCTGGGGTTGTTTGATCTTGGGCGTGGCTATTGCGGTACGACGACGACCACGCCCTGCCTTCTTCGGTGGTTTTTTCTCGGATGGTACGGGAACTTCGCCTTGCTCAATGGCTGCAGCCTGTTCTTCCTGCGGTAGTTTCGCTATCGCGGCTGCTTTTCGCAGATTATCGACCAGGCCTTCGCGAATCGCGGCCCGCAAGGCGGGACTCCCCTGCCTCAGAATATTCAGGTAGAAACCCACCTGGACCCGGTTGTAGCCGGTCAGCGCACTGACAGTCTTGGCAGGTGTATTGAAATCGAGCTTGAGTTCTTCAAGCGCGTGCGCGATAGCGGTCAGGCGCTGGTCGAGACTCAGCGATTCCTGCAATAGGTTTTCTGTCGCCTGTACCAGTTTTTGCGGCGCATCCTCTCGCACCAGGCGGGCTGGAATATTGCGCTCGCCCGCCATGATGGACGCCAGATATCGCCGATGCCCATAGACGATTCGGTAGGTGTTCTTGGTGCCGGTATGCCGAATCTCGATTGGCTGTTTCACGCCAATCAAGCGTATGCTGTCGCGCAGTGGGATCAGGCGTTCGAAGAAGGCGCGCAACTCCCCTTCCCTTTCACCGGCTGAACGCGCCAGCGACTCGAGCCGATCGGACATCGCCTTGTCGAAGGCCTCCACCGCAGCGGCATCGTAGCTTCGATCGCTCGGGTCGATGACCAGAAACTTCGGGATCACGTCCAACAAACCGGCAGCCTCGATACCTTCGGTGCGGGGATTGGTCGGATCCATTTCGATCTGCTCCAGGCGGATCAGATCAAAATTAAGGACCCCCGCTTCACGGCGGGCATAGTAATCGATCTTCTCGGAATCGAGCCGATTCGGCGCGACGCGTGCAGGCTTCTTCTCTCCTGCCCCCTTGGGGGCCGCTCCTTTACGCTTGCTGAGCAATGCCATCTGTTTGCTCCTCGCCGAATAGACGCGACTCCACAAATTCGCACAGTGCGTAGGCCTCACGGCGCGCTTCCGGGTAATTCTTGAACTCCCAGATCGTATCTGGGGTAACGCCTGGCTTGTCGATCATCGGGAAGGCGATCCGCTCGCCGATCACGAAATCGACCATCATGGGGCCGATCAGCGGATCCTGCCGCAGCATTTCCAGGTTCTCACGATGCAGGTTGGTACTGAGGTTGACCATATTCGGCACCACGCCAACGACCTCAATGGCATTGTCACGATGGCGACGCTCCATCCGCTCAAACTGGATCATGCCCCGCAAACCGTTGATGGGTTTTTCCTCTGGCACGACCGGATAGATGACATGGGTTGCCGCCCGCAACACTGATCGGTTGATCGCACCCTTGCCGGGAGGCGTGTCAATAATGATCAGGTCGTAGTTGGCCTGGACATCTGGATCTTCAAAAAAGGCCTTCAGCCGATCATAGATAAATCGTTTGACTTCCTCGCTGCGCACCAGCTCGACCGACTGAAGTGCGGCGCCCGCCGCCGGCAAGACATCGAGGTTTTCAAACCGGGTCGGGTACGGTGCGATGATCTGTTCCGAGGGCTCGCCAAGGAAGATGTCGGCACTGGAGGACCGACCATCCCACTGCTCCGCCATCTCCTCATCGTCCGGGTCGAATTCCGGGTGTACCGGGACCATCTTATGATCCGGTGCTTCGGGATCGCCTTCCATTTCGATCAGGCATTCCGATGCATTTTGCTGGGTATCGAGGTCGATCAACAACGTCCGGCGTGGCGGCTTGGCTACATGGCCGAAATATTGTGCAAGCAGGACCGAGAACAGGGTCTTGCCGACGCCACCCTTGCGCAACGCGACAGCTAGGACCTTCAGATCATTATACATACGAGGCTCCTTGCGGTAGATTATGCTAAACGGTACTGTATGACATAATGATTTGCAAGAAAAGCAAATACACCGTAATTAAAATTTAATTGATATTTGGATATTCGCTTATTAATCAATTAGATACGGATTTTATGCGGAAGGTGTGCCGCGGCACAACCGGCCAGGGGATTCCGGATGGCGACAAACGACAAATCGATACCGAGCGATCAGCAAGGTGAGATCCGCATCGACTTTACACGCAGGGGTCCGTTCTTCCACGTCGCCCGGACAGACGATGCGACCCTAAGGACCGCCCTCGCCCACCCCACCCTCAACGACCGGGATCGGTCATTGATTACGGCCATCTTCGATCTCTGCGGAACCACAGATGGCGGCGTCACGAACCTCGAGGAGATTGCGTTTCGCTTGGGCGAAGTGGAAAAGGAAGGACGCGCTTTTAGTGCGAATGGCGTCTACAAACGCGCTAAACGCCTCGAGTCCCTTGGCGTCTTGAGTGCCCGCTCGGTAAAGCGGCCCGGCGGGGGGCGCGGACGGCCGGCCACGCTCTATCAACTACGTCTCGACTTGGAGACCCTCCCCGCTTCACCGGCAAGCACGGCCTCGACCATCGACTTGCCGCTCACTCAGCTCGAACTGTTCGACGAGCGAGCATTGCTTCACGAATTGTGGGACCAGCGCCTGCGCATTGACGACTTTTGGTGCGGCCTGTTGGCCTCGGTTCTGCCCATTTCCGACAAGTCCAGGCTCAGCGTCCTGGAGACGTCGGTCCATGTCGACGGCTGCGAAATTCCTGTCACGTTGTCTGCGCGACACGGCAGCCGCATCCCGACCATGCGTTCGATCAAGACCGTCATTGCCGTTTTGTCCCTGGTCGAGAAGATTATTATCAACCAGCAAGAACAATCCCCTGGCGATCCCGTCGGCAATCGGTTCGTTATCGACCTTCAGCACGTCCTGAAACTGATGCAACTGCCCAACAAGGGCGGCAACCGGCGCACCGTGGTGCAGCATATTCGGGAGTGGGAGGACACCGTGTTCCGATTCACCGAGATCCATCCAGTTGCCCGCGAATCGTTGGCCGAGCGGTTCGGAGAGGATGTGTTCGGTTTCAAGCATCATCAACTGATCAGCCAGCTGACCGGTGTCGGCGTTTTACGCAGCAAGCAAAAGATCCCGACCCACCTGGGCTTCGAGCTGCCAATCGATCTCGTCAACAAGATTGCGGACACCGGCACATTCAACCTGTTCACGGTCACGCCGGCCATCATGGCAGAGGAGGACCCCCTGGCCATCGCATTGCACCTGTATTGCCGCAAAACCATCGGCCATAAATCCCGCGTCATCAATCTGAACTTACGCACACTCTGGCATCGTATCGCGAAAAGCAGCATGACATACGCAAAATTCAAGAAGCGTTTCCTCGCCCTGGTTCATCAACGCCAGGCCCAACAGATGGCAGAGGACCCGGAATACAAAGCGGCTTACGAAGAACTGGAGAGGGCAGGGCACAACTATCCACAGTGCTCCGTTCTCGGCTATCAAATCACCCAGGTATCTACCGAGAAATTTGCGATCTGCACAGATGCTGACGATCCATATGTGGGGCTATTGTCCAAACACGCCCGCCTACGTGCGCAGACAGAACGGGACGAGGCCGCCGCCCATGATCGCGCTTATCGCCTGGGGCTCAAAAAACGCTGAGGCGCAACAACGGCGATTGCCTCCCCGAGTGGAAAAAAATAATGCCGTTCAATCAGAAAAGGAGAGGGCAGGGGATTGCCTCCGAAGGCAGCCAGAAGCCGGAAACCCCCTCTACAGCAGCGCCAGCTGCTTAGAGGGGGTAGTTCATACACCCATCCCAACCCCCTGTTCAGCGGACACCAAGGCTGCTCCAACGATCCACCCCAGCGAGGGATAGCACGACGAATTGGCGCCACTATACGCGCCACAGATAGCCACTCATGACCCTGAAATGAACGATATGTGCCGCGGCACGCCCCTCGCAATTCCGCGACTATCGCACTGATAAATAAGGGATAATGCGGATTATGAATTAATAATTAATTCCCTGTTGACTTGTTCACAGGGAGGCAAAAAATTAATAGTTGCTCACAGTTTCCACAGGGAGGGTAAAAAATAAGTGGGGAGTCAATAAAACAATTGGGGGAGGCAAAATATTCTTCGGGGGAGGAAAAAAAACAATTAGGGAATCAAAAAATAAGTGGTGTCTGGTACGTGATTGAATAGGTTAATGTTTTCACGCTTTAACACTTCGCTGATTATTTAGATTTTTTTTGATTGGTTTCTGATTGGGTGATTGCCCACGGTGTGGGCTGATCTGAGACAACGACAACAAACACAAAGCGTACGTTGACGTACATTTCAATGGCGGCTAGGCTATAAACCGAGATAAACACGGCAGCCAGTCCAGGAAGAACAGCACAATGTACGGCAACGTACAACACATCCCCATCGAGCAATTCGACCAGGCACCACCCGGTCCGCCCGTCCCACCGAGTCTATGGATTGCCGCAGAAGATCTCGAGCTCCCTCCGCTGATTGCCACCCGACACGGCATCAACTATCAAATCCTTGATGGCTCTGAAATCTGGCAGGCGGCAAACCTTGCGAATCTCGATCGTATCCCGACGTTGCTGGCAGAAGGACCATTGCCGCCACCCACACGCCATACACATTCCGCCCATCGCAAGGATCCGATTGCCGAGGCCCAGGCACTCGAGATACTGAAGGAAAGCCACCGATTGTCTGATGCGAAACTGGCCGATGCCCTGGGCTGGTCACGCAAGCAGGTAGCTGACTACCGTCGCCTTCTACGTCTTGACCCCGAGGTCCAGGAATTGGTGAGCGCAGGGCGATTAAGCGCCGCCAAAGCGGCTGAGTTGGTATCTATTCCGCCAACAAAACAATGCAAGCTCGCACAGCGAACGATCCAGTTCGACCTGTCCCTGGCCGACCTGAGGGGATTGGCCCGGCAATGGAAGACACCCCGGACAAAGCAGCAATGCAGCGCGCAACCCGAAGACACAGGATTAAGTGCGCCAGCCGATTATGCGAGCGATCCAGATATCGCCCGGTTGGAGCGACAGTTGGAGGACGCGGTTGGATGCCGGGTGCGGTTAGACACGGCCCACCATCACCTGGTCATTGATTATTCCGATGATACCGTGCTCGATGGGTTAATCGAGCGCTTGCTGCCAACCACATACTGAGCCTTGCACCGGGCGTTCTTGTCCCCTATGATTAGGACACGCTCGTGCCTGGCGAGTTAAAACAAACAGCATAACCGGATGATTCGCCTTGCCTTGGAGCGCATTGATCACGCGAATCATCACGGAATCTGCCATCGGCGTTACGGGATCGGGCCGTGATCGAAATCGACACGGAATAAGCCGCTCCAACCACCCGTGACGTTGAGGACAGGGAAGGTGCGCCCTGCGCTTTCTGTTCTTATTTTATCCCCTTGAGCGAATTGCGATGTGTTCCTGCACAGGTTCTGCTGTGCGTGAGCACAGCGCAATTCCTCCTCCCATGGGGAATAGCGCTCGCTTGGCGCTATACAAAAAAAGAGAAAACGCCCTACGACCAGGTAGGGAATGAGCGCCGCTTATCCTGCTAGGGATGGCGGCTTATTTATTGCTATCGGTGTTGTGCAAACGCACGCCTCGATGGCCAACAAAGGAGACATACCATGAGTCGTGGTATCAACAAGGTTATCCTCGTGGGCAACCTGGGGCAGGATCCCGGGTGCGCTATACCCAATCCGGCAGCGCCGTCTGCAACATCACCGTGGCGACGTCGGAGACCTGGAAGGACAAGAACACCGGTGAGCCCGTGGAGAAGACCGAATGGCACCGGGTGGTTATGTTCCGGCGCTTGGCGGAGATTGCGGCTGAGTACCTGACCAAGGGCGCCAAGGTCTACATCGACGGTCGACTGCAAACCCGCAAGTGGCAGGACCAGCAGGGCCAGGATCGTTACACCACCGAGATCGTAGCGGACCAGATGCAGATGCTGGACTCGCGCCCGAGTGGGGCAGGGCAGGGCGCACAACCGGCCCGTCCGGCACCGCAGACCCGGCAGCAGCCGAATCGCGGCAATGGGGCAACGATGCCCCCGCCGGCGCAATCGGCACCGCCTGCAGGCGCGTACGATGACGATATCCCGTTTTATCGGGTACCGGACATCTACGCCGTTTGATCTGACGACGTTTTAACCAACCCGGCAGGGGACAACCATCCCCTGCGGGCGTGGTGTGTCTCCTGCCCTCAATGGAGGGCAATCATGAGCAACGAACTCATGCAGGTCCCGAAACAGGCCATCGCCGATGCGAAGGCCCGCTTCGTGGACACCGCCGAACGGTCCGGCCCGGACTGGAAGGCAGAGTCGATGTTTGCGTACCAGGCGTGCGCGAACAACGATTACTTGGCTGAGGTTGCAACTGGCAACCCCTGGTCGTTGACCATGGCTATGATCAACGTGGCCGCCATCGGAGTCACGTTGAACCCCGTGCGCCAGCTGGCGTTCCTCGTTCCCCGGGATGGGCGCGTCATCCTGGATGTCTCCTATCGGGGATTGATTCAGGTGGCCGCCGACGAAGGGGCGATCCTTTGGGCGAAAGCCGAGATCGTCCGCGAGAATGACCACTTCGACTATCGCGGACCGGCCCAGGCGCCCGATCATCGTTTTAACCCGTTCGATACGGACCGGGGCGAGATCGTCGGGGCATACTGCCTCGCCCAGTTGCCAAGTGGCGCCATACTGGTCGAAGCCATGCCTATCGATGAGATCTGGAAGGCCAGAGATCGCTCGATGGCCTATGCCAAAAAGCGCAAAGGCTCTTGGGTGGATTTCCCCGAGGAAATGATCAAGAAGACGGTCATCAAGCGGGCTTCCAAGACCTGGCCACACACGAATCGTCTCGCTACCGCAATCGACTACCTGAACCGGGAAGCCGGGGAAGGATTGGTTGGTGTTGAGGCGGCAGTGGCAGCCGAGGAAGAGACGCCGGAAATCGATACGGAGCAAGTACCACAGAAGATGCGTGAGTACCTGACCCGCATCATCCAGCGGGCATCCGAGACTGGCCTCTGGAGCAATGCCCGAGAGCTCGTCGAGGAGCGGTATCAGGGTCCTTACAAGAAGTGGGCCTTGAAACAGCTGACCATGGCCGAGGACCAGGCGAAGACCGTCGCGGAGGCGTAGGAGGTGTCCCATGATCGTGGATATCCGACAACGCTCGCCGGAATGGTATGTCTGGCGGCGACAGGGCATTACCGCCTCAACGGTGGCCGCTGTGCTTGGCTACGACGAGCACAAGACGCCCTGGCGGGTCTGGGCTGAGTACCTGGGTAAGATCGACCCCGAAGATCTGTCACGGAATCCGCATGTGCGGCGCGGCATTCTCGGGGAAGATGCGGTTCGCCAGGCCTTCGAGGATCGGCACAACGAGGTGGCCATACCCGCCTGTGTCGAGTCCGACGAGAACCCTGTGTTCCGCGCCTCGCTCGATGGTCTCAGCCTGACCGGTGTCCCGGTGGAGATGAAATGCCCCGCACGTTCAACCCATAACGAGGTGAAGGCGTATCGGCGTGTTTCAGAGCCGTATCTGCGCTACTGGCCGCAGGTGCAGCACCAGATCTACACCGCCGGTGCGGATCACGGTTATCTCTGCTTTCTCAATGAGAGCGATACGGAGGAGCCGTACATCGAGTTTCGAATTGAGCGTGACGAGACGTTCATTCGCGACGAGATGATCCCGCTGGTTCTCGACTTCTGGCATCGGATCCAGAAGAAGAAGGAGCCGCCCCGTGACCCGCAACGGGATGTCTTCATCCCCGAAGGGGACGACATCACCGCGTGGCTGGTTTCCGTTGAGTCCTATCGGCAGGCTAAGGCCGATATCGACGCTCGGATGGCTGAGGTGGAAGCGCTGAAGGAAACACTCAAGGCCCTCGAGGAAAAACTCGGCGGGTTGATGGGGGATTTCCGAACAGCCTATGCCTTCGGGCTGCAGGTGACCCGGTTCGGCCGCGCCGGGACGATCGACTACAAGAAGATCGTCCAAGAACGCTTACCAAACCTGACTGACAGCGAGTTGGAAGCGTATCGGCGGGCACCTGGCAAACCGCAGATGCGGATCACCGAGAAGACCACACCGTCCGAGGAGGTTGCTTCTCGCGAGGCGCAAGCCCGTGAACAGCATGCCAACGCGGTACGGTCGATCAACGCAGAGACCTATCCCTTGGCCAATTGGTAGGCCACTTTGCCTCCCCCTTTCGGGGAGGCCTTTTTTCCCGTTCCACTTGCGAGTGGTACGAGCAAAAAGTTTCTGCCCTCCTTCGGGAGGCTACAGCGCTTGCTCGGCGCTATACAAAAAGAGAGGAACCCGCTGTCCCGGGACGTGACGTTGACACCTCCCGGACAGGGGAGGTGCGTGGAGAATACTCATGGCGACATTGAGTGAACTCTTTGGGGTGGACACCCCAGAACCGATTCCCATTGAAACCGCCTGCCCGCTGGGCGATGGCACCAACGTGGAAATCAATCGCCGCTTCATTTTTCAGAAGGAAAAGTTGAAGCGTATACTGAACAACCTGAAGATCCAGAAGCCGATCTGGGTTTCCGGACCCTCGGGTTGTGGCAAGACGGAGCTGATGCGGCAGATCGCTGCGCGGCTCAATCGCAAGTGCCATGTGATCTCGTTCGGCGAGGAAACCTCGATTCGGGAGTTGCAAGGCACCTTTGACCTGAAACCCGGTCCGAACGGTGTGCATACCGAGTTTCGTTATGGCGAGCTCATCCAGGCCATCACTGATCCGTATGCGATCGTGGTGCTGGATGAGTTCAACATGGCGGTGCCCGGCGTGACCGCCCAGTTCAACCGCCTGCTCGAAGCCCGCGAGATCAAAATTCCCGAGACCGGGGAGACGATCTGCATGGCACAGGGGACCTGCCTGGTGGCCACCGGCAACACCAATGGTGGGGTCGATACCACCGGCCTGTACGCAGGCTCTCAGGTACAGAATGGGGCAACCCGCAACCGGTTTGCCGGCCTGAAAGTGGGGTATCTCGCACCCGAGGAGGAGATAAAGCTGCTCCGAACCGCTGTGCAAACGTCGTCCGGTCATACGCTCGACGAGGTGGTCAGCCTCGGTAAACCCACGACCTTCATCATGGTTCAGATCGCCAACGGCATCCGGGCCTTGGTGGAGGAGGGTAAAGCCGATCTTCCGTTCTCGGTGCGGACGCTCCTGCAATGGGGGATCTCTACCCTCATGAATGGGAGCTTGGTGGCCGGTTTCCAGGATGCCTATCTGGATCTGATTGATCCGGAGCACGCCGTTGCGGTATCGGAGGTCTTCCGCAAGTCCGCGGGGGTTGACCCCGAGAGCGGTAAGCCGATCGGTGACGGATCATGAGCCTGCGGATGTTCTACCTGGAATACCACAGGCAGGACCGGAACACGCACAAGTTCTGGCGTGGAATCCAGAAAGGACGGTTCTTCCTCGGTCACTATGGCCGGGTGGGCACCGCGGGACAGCATCGACTTTGGACCCGGGGTTCATCCGCAGAAGCGTCCAGCGACTGGCAAGCCAAGTACGACGAGAAACGGGAGAAGGGTTATGTCGAATTGCCCGATCCGTTGAGCAATGATGATCTGCTCAGCCTCTTGACGACCGTCGTGGCGGAGGAACCGTACGATCTGTATTGGAATACTGAGCTGGGTCATCCGGTTCTGCCGGAGCATCTCATGCAGGCAGTATCGGAGGCAGAAGCCGCCTTGGTACAACTGGGTCATCCGCATGACGCCCTGGTGCGATACATACCGGAAGGCGAGGGCCACGTTCGGATCGAGAATGAAGCGGATGTGGTCTGCTTTGGGTATCCACCACCAGGTGTTATCGCCAGCTGGACCTCGGAGGACCTCCGTGAGCCGCTGACGGACTTCAAAAGCCGTGATGGCTGGCTGGGATCCGATGGCACCGGGAGTGGGGTGATCACCACCGGACGGGGCTGGATCGACCTACCGGCCCGGATCTTCCTGGCTCGGTTAAACGCAGCAGTAGGCCTTCGGGTGATTGATAGCTTCGACGAAGGTGTCGGTATCGTGCCGTCCATGCCTGATCTCGGGTTGGCGTTCGAATGGGCCGATTACGCCCGGGAACTCGACGCCATCACCCAGCGCCTTGGGTGGCTGCCGGGACTGGTACGCAGTTTCGATAGCTTGCAATTGGAGATCGACGGTCAGCCACTGACCTTTATTTCCTGGTAACAACTAACCCCGAGCGGGGCTCATCGCCCCGATGGGGGAGATGTGCCTTCGCTCAAGGAGTACATGATGAGCGAAAGTAAAAAGTTGTATGTCCTCAATGTGGTCGTCAGTCTGATCAGCCCGGTGCGGCTGGCTGGCGAGGACCGCATCAAGGATATCCTTGAGATCGATAAGATCCCGGCCACCATGCGGGCCTTGCTGGCCCAGGAGGTGATTGATCGCAAGATCCTCAATCCCCTGGCCGCTATCAAGAAGCGGGTGCGCGAAACATTGCTGAAGTATGGCACGCGTGAGCCGCTGCTCGGCTGGGTGGTGGATCCTGATCGCGTCAGCGATTTGACTACGGATCTCCAGCGGCACCAGGCGGACTTCGAGCAGGCCAAGCAGGACCTGATGGCGTGCTACGCACAGTCTTGTGCACAGCACATCGAGGCCCTGCGCCAAGCCTGCCTTGAGGAGGGCATGGCGCAGATCGAAGTGTTCCTCGATGTGATTCGCGGCTCTCAACCGACCGAGGGCTACCTGCGGAGTCAGCTGCAGTATCGCTATCTGGAGCCACGGGCCATTGAACTCCACGAGCAGGAGTTCGAGATCGTGCAGGAAGGTCTGTTCGGGCAGGCGATTGCCGATATCGCCCGGCGTGCCGAAGAGGCGCAAAAGGCCCTTCGAGCCTCGACACGGGTGAAAGCCCTCGATGAGATCGAGGCGAAGCTGCGAGGGCTTGCGTACCTCGATGGCCGCTTCGGTGCCATAGCCCGCCAGGTGGATCGCCTGGTCGGTGAACTGCCAGTCAACCTGCCCAACAACGAATGGGATACCCGTTCGGAATGGGCATTGACCGGTGCACTAGACCAGTTGGCAGACCGGCAACGTCTGATCAGGCGGATCGAGCAGGAAGAGGTCCTGTTCGATATGCAGGTCGACACCGTTGACCCGGTATTGCCGACTCCGGACCCTGCCGCGACACCTGTCGTGGAATTGTTCCCGGAGACAAGGCCGGAGCCGGCAACACCGCTGAGCAAACCGGCCGTACCGGAAACGGTCTCGTCCTCGGACGTCTACGTCGTAGACACGGCCGCCTGGTAAGTCTTTTGCCCCCCGTCTGGGGGGGCTTTTCCTGCCCCTTTCGAAGAGAGAGGCAAGAAAAGGTTTTTTGGCAGTCATGCTGCCGATGTCCTCGCTCGGGACTTAAAACAAGGAGAGAAACCCGCCGACTCGGGAAGTCACTATCACACTTCCCAGTCGGGGGAAGTGTGCGTGGAGAGTGTTATGAAACGAACCGCGCTATTGCGCGAGTCACTGCCGGCGATCTGCCGGGCGGTGACCCGCCAGAAGGGGATCAAGCTGGTGTTCCAGGGTCCACCGCGGACCGATGGCACAACCATCTACTCCAATCCCCTGCCGATTGATGCCGACGCCGATCAGGTCAAGATGATCGTCGGCGACATCGATCATGAGTGTGGGCATATCCTGTTTACCGATTTCGACTACCACCGAAGCCGGATCGAACAGGAGACGCCCGAACGCCGGCCGCTCCTGCAGGTGTTGGCAAACGCCATCGAGGATACGATGGTGGAGCGGCGCACCGGCGCGGAATACCTGGGCTGCAGGACGACGCTGGCGGAATCTGCGGAACTGCTGGAGGCCTCGATCGAGGAATTCGTCGTTCCCAATGACCCAGGCAAGTGCCTGGCGAACTTTATCGACTGCTGGGGTCGGGTCAATGTCCTCGATCAGCAGGTTGAGAAGAGTCTGGACGCCACGCAAGAGGCCGTGGAGACGCAACTGGGGTCGAAAGGCCTTCGCAAGCTCGAGGCCTTGCTGAGCCAGCACCTGTTCTCAGTTGATTCGACCGAAGCGACATGGGGCTTGGTCAAACGCGTCGAACAATTCCTTGATTCCCTTGAGGATGAGGAAGACGATGAGGACGAGCAGGACCAGGAGGGATCAGACGACGCCTCGGACCAGGAACAGTCGCCAGAGGGACAGGCTCCTTCGTCCGGTGAATCGGACAGCGAAGCCCCAGCATCTGGCGATGGTCAGGAGACAGGGCAAGAGGCTGCGAACGATGGCAACGAGGCGTATGGCCAAGGTCCCGGCAAG
>JAKRWE010000097.1 GCA_024712425.1 Chromatiales bacterium | reverse complement strand
CTCGGTTTCGCCGAGTCAGACTGCGATAACGACCTGCTACTGACCTGGTTAACAGAGGCCGGGATCGTCGAATTGGACTCGCAAGGCCATGTATTGCGTCCAATGGTGGCCGTGGCCAAGGCCGAAGGGGCCTGTGCCGACGGTATCGTATTTGCCGGCCTGGGTATTTCACTCGAAGGGTTTGCGCGTGCCCGTCTGCCGGTTGTCGCTTCGCCCGCGCCGCAGGTGTCAGATGATGCGGAGGCGTCACGATCGGCAGAATCCGGCGACCTGTTCGATGGTGTCGATGACACAGACGTATCACGATCTGTTGGGCGCGATGCCGTGGAGGAAGTCGATTCCCATCCGTCCGAGGCAGACTCGGCAGATCAATCACCCGCTCAGCCGGATGTCACAGACGCCACCCTATCGACCACCGCAAATGCGGGGGCGAAGCCATGGTTTCCCCGTCTTGGACAATTGGGAGAGGTGCTTCAGACGGCCGCGTCCAACAAGGATGAGTTGGGGTGGTGGACCGACAAGGGGCGGGCGCTTCCCTGGCCCGATATCGCTCGGGACACCAATATGGCACCACGGGAGCTACTGGGCATGCTCCATGATTGTGGTGCAGCAGTGAAATCGTCCAATAAGCAGTTGCCGTTAATTCATGAGGTTAGCCGTGAAGGTAAACCCACGATGGTGGTGATGATTGCAAGTGACTACTGGGGTCGTTGACTGATGGGCGCATCGGAAGATGTTACCCGTCAGCCATGGCGGCGGACGTACGAGTTGGCGGCAGCGATCGCCTGGTTGGGCGCCGCCGTGTGGGTCCTGTATCTGCTCGATCAAGATAGGTTGCCAATGGCCGCGATGGCGGTGGCGGCGGTCGCACTGTTTTTGTCTGTAGTTCGCGGTATGGAGGCGTTCGATCAGCTACGACTGAAACGCGCGTTGATTGGTCGCCCGATCGAGTGCGTCCCCCCTGCGTTCGTTCAGAAAAAAGCGGCGCAACGGCCTGATCATCTGTGGCTCGGTTGGGGATTCGAATGGGGTCGTGAAGAGGCACAGCTGATCTATGAGCTGGAACGTTATAAACCAGAGAAATTGGTGCCAGCGTGGATGCGCATGATCTGGAAGAAATCGCCGAAGAAGGGAACGGCGATGATTCATGGGGCGAATCCGAGCGAACATGACATCTATGTGCCTTACGACGATTTGGCCGGCCATTGTTTCGTCCCGGCCACGACCGGTGCGATAAAGACGCGGCTGTTGAGCCTGATCGCCTTGCAGGCGGTCTTGCGGAACCCGAAGCAGGCCGTAATCGTTATTGACCCCAAAGGCGATCTGGAATTACTGAATCTGATTCGATGGGCGACCCGGGCCGCGGGCCGGGAGGACGATTTTTGCTTCATGCACCCGGCGTTCCCCCGGGAGTCTGTGCGGCTGGATTTGATGAAAAACTGGACGACCACGACAGAAGGGGCGTCG
Source organism: Chromatiales bacterium (assembly GCA_024712425.1). Lineage (GTDB taxonomy): Bacteria > Pseudomonadota > Gammaproteobacteria > Chromatiales > Chromatiaceae > MONJU. Next base: position 12,217 of record JAKRWE010000097.1, on the reverse strand, counting down.
CGCGTCGCGGAAATGATGGGTGGGGACGAGAGCAGTGCCCCGTTCAAGGCGTTTGGTTGGCAGGTTATCAACAACATCATTCAGGGCATGCTGGTGGTGGGAGAGCGGCCCCAGCTGATGAATCTGCGGCGCTATATTGAAGGCGGGCCGGATATCCTGATCCAGCGTGTCATCCGTAATTACATCATCCAGCTCGAGCGTAATCCGGACACAGAGATTGACCATTACATAGGGGAGGCTAAACGCACACGAGGGCGCTCGCCAACAACGCCTGTCGAGACCGTTGCAGCGATTCTCTACTACAAACGGGAATTGCAGGGCGAACGGCCACTGGCAGCGATCGATGGCCTGCTGACCATGTACGAGCACGATTCGGCGCACTTCACGAAGATGATCGCCACGCTGCAGCCAATTATGGCCATGCTGACAACAGATGAGCTGGCCAGTCTGTTGTCACCTGATTATAGTGATCCGGAGGATTCGAGAGAGCTACTGGACAATGCGCGAATACTGCGGACTGGACGTGTCCTCTATGTGGGCCTGCACTCGATGCCGGATGCAACGGTCAGCGCGGCCATCGGTAGCTTGTTCCTTGCGGACATGGTGGCAGTGCTGGGCGAACGCTATGTGCGCAACGAGACCACGCCGGGTATCACCCTGTTGCTCGATGAGGCCAACGAGATCGTCAATCCCCCGTTGGTGTCCATGTTGAACAAGGGCCGGGGCGCGGGTTTGATGACATTCTTTTTCACTCAGACGATCCAGGACTTCGTCGCCAAGTACGGGTCCGAGGCGCCCGCCATGCAGTTGCTGGGTAATGCCAACAACGTGATCTTCGGACGGGTCCTGGATACGACGACGATTGACTATGTCATCGAAAAAACGGGCGAGACGATCATTCGGCAAAGCCAGGATCAGTTTGGCGTTAATCCAGTATCGGGCGAGCGCAACATCACTAACTATCACGCCTCGTATGGGGTGCGAAAGATGGATACCCGCGAGGCGCTGATCCGAAGCGAGTTGTGTCAGTCCATCCCCGACATGGAATATTTTGGTGTTTTTGCCGGTCGCAAGATCGTCAAGGGCCGTATTCCGGTAGTGACTGAGCAATCATCGTGAGCATTCACATTACAAAATTCTCAAGCGTATGACGAATAAACAAACAGGCACCATAGAATTTCTACCCTCTCCGCAGACGCATATCGCCTTGACGCCAGAGGAGATGTTGACACTCCACCTGGACGACGCGGATAAAGGGGAGACCCTTTCATACTATCTTGAAACGCGTCCGGCGATACACGATGTCGTGTTGCGTCTGGCGCGCTACCTGTCGATGGCGATCCCGGGGCGAAGAGACGTAGAGCGGACACTGTTTGACGAATGCCTGTCGCTCGCGACAAAAGAGTGGATCTATTCATCGACGCATGGCGCCGATCCAGCCCGGCAAACGGCGTATTTCCTGCGTGGCTTGATGGCGCCGATAACCCAGCTCCAGCAACTGACGGTAAAGGGGGTTGTCGGTACCGATACGATACAGTGGGATCCGTTGGAAACCCCATTGATGCGTTGGGCGGAGCAACTGGATGGATTCCCCCTGGTCTTCGACGGGGCGCCCGATGCGTACTGGACGGAGTTTATGGCGGTTGATTTCCGGTTGATGATTGCCACCCGGTTTTTGTGCACAGACCCGGATTCATTACGCATGGCCGCGCCGTACTGTGATTTCATCATTGACCGCTGATGGAGGAAATAGTCGCACGAGACCGGACCCCTGTTATGTGGGTGATCGTGGTGTCGATGGCAGCGATCCTTATTACCTGGATCGTGGCGTCGCCGGCCTGGGTGGCGCAGCAGATCGGTGAAGAGGGGATGTATATCGAATCTGTGTTCGGCAAAGCGATCAGTGATCGTGTTGTCGCTACGGCATCCGATACCGGGCGCGTGGTATATCGGCACGCAACGCGTTATCTGAATCGCCGGGCCACCACCCAATGGGGGATGACACGGGGAAGAACGGCGCGTTTATTGTTGACGCTAATCCTGGTGCGCATCGAAAATTGGCTATTGATGGCCCTGATGCTGTTGCCGTTGATCGTGGCCGCAGCCGTTGATGGCTGGACACAACGTGCGGTCGCCCAGCAGGCGGGCACCTACATCAACCCGGTCCGGTTCAATATCGGCTTTCATATACTCCATATATCTTCCGTTTTGCCCTTCGTGTTCGTCGCGATACCGTTATCCGTGCATCCGATGTTCTTTGCGATCTATTGGCTGATGGCGGCCGTTGGCGTCTATACCGCCGTCAAGCACCTACATCACAGAATCTGAGCGGTGCGCGCGGTGAACGATCGCGCGGAAAGAAAGTCCCTGCCGCCCGCGCAAAAATACCGTGTTAACCACCCGAATTAGCGCCTGAACGATATATTTTTGCGGGCTATCGGGCGCTAATCTGTGCGCCATGGTTAAAGTCATCCTGATGTCTCTCGCCGGTTTGGCCCCTCAGCATGTGGTGCATGCGCCTGACGGGCAATGGTATGTGGTCGCATCCAGCGAACCAGAGGCGACTCTCACAGCAACCAGACAAGACTTTAGTTCCTACGAGTCCATTTCCCCGATGCGGGGCGTACAGGTCACTGCACCGGACAGTGCGGGGATGCCAATTCAGTGGGTCGTCCACTTCAAAACCGATAGCGCGCAGGTCACACCGGCCGATGAAGCGCGGCTGCGCTCGATAGCGCCCCGATTCGATCGTATCCGGGTGGAGGGGCATGCCGACCCCCGGGGCGATGCACCGCACAACACCATACTCTCGAAACGTCGGGCACAGCGTGTCGCTGACATTCTAAAACGCGCCGGGGCACAGCAAATCGAGGTGCGATTTTTCGGTGAATCGCAGCCTGTATGTCGAGAGAACACACCGGCGTGTCTGGCTAAGGACCGTCGAGCCGTTGTCCGCGCCAAGGAGTTTCGATGAAAACGATATTAACCACGCTGTTGTCGCTGGGATTAGCCATGACCGTCGGCGCGACATTTGCCGAGGAGTCTGGCTACAGGCACCCGATCCAGCACAGCACTGCTTCGGTGTCGGCGCCCAGCACGTCGGATCAAGCCAAACTGAAGGCAGGTATAGAACGGGCTCAAAAGAAGTTGCACATGACCTTTACCGGCGTGGCACCGGAATTTCTCGGACCTGGCCCCATCCCGGGGTTGTTCGAAATGATCGTCGGGGGACGATTGATCTACTACTACCCGGACAAGAACTGGCTGCTGTTTGGCGAGTTCTATACCGCGGAAGGGATCAGCGAAACCCAACGTCGCCTGAGCGAGTTGCAGATGGCAAAGATAAAGGATCTGCCGCTCGACCAGGCTATCACCGTAGGCAATGGACCGAACGACGTCATCGAGTTCGTCGATCCGGATTGCCCGTTTTGTAAGAAATGGGAGGCCTACGCTCAAAAGCGCCAGGATCTGACGCGTCACATATTCCTCGTACCGCTGGATAGTCTGCATCCAACGGCACGTGGGAAGGCGGAGCATGTGCTCTGCGCGGCGGATCCTGGCAAAACACTCGGAGACTTTTTAACCGGTCGCATCGGCACCAATCAACTCAAGACCTGTAAGGAGGGCCAGGCCCGCCTGAAGGTGCACGAGGGTGCAGCACGGAAGCTGGGGGTTACGGGCACCCCGACGTTGGTGATCAACGGTACGTTGGTCGCGGGCTTCAATCCGGCTCGTATAGAAACCCTGTTGAAACCTTCAAAATCGAAAGAGGAATCGAAACAATGAAATTCATGAAGCATCTGTTTGTCGCCTTGGTTGGTATGTTTGGAATCGCCGGCGCCGCAATGGCGGGTACCACCACCCTGACCACCACCGGTACGCTGTATACCGGCCTGGTCACCAACGTCCTCAACGGTGAGATCGGTACGGTCACCGCTATCGGCCTGGTGGCCTTCGGCGTGTTCATGCTGTTCCGCTCCGCCGCCATGGGTGTGCTGTCGCTGGCGGCCGCGGTCATCTTCTGGAACGCCGAGTCCATTCTGGGCGTCGTGCTGGGCATGACCATCTAAGTCATGTGACGAAGAGGGGCGGCTCACGCCGCCCTTTTTTTCTATGGAATATCGCGTACCCCAATACCTACACCGGCCGATACAGCTCCTTTGGTGGGAGCAGGATGAGATCGTGTCGATCATCATCGGCTATCTGCTGGGATTTTTTCTTGGTGGTTGGTGGTATCTATCACTGATCGCTGTTCCCTATGCCTACATCCGATTTCGTCGGCAGATGCCGCGTGGGTTTTTACTGCATCTGCAATACAGAGCGGGGCTGATGTCCTTCAAGGGCTATCCCCATTATTTCATTCGAGAGTTTCGAGACTGATCATGTTGCTGAACAAGTATCTCAGTCGCGCATCCAATGTTTTTTCATTGAATCGCGTATTGCTCGTCACGACACTGGCAATGCTGGCCGTGACGGTGCTGCTGATACAGACCGTCAATCGCCAGATCGAGTCACGTACCACGGTATTGGTGCCATTGACATCGACCGGGGCAATGGAAGTGGGGTACGACACCGCGAGCACGGATTATCTGCGCGCGATCGCGCGTTACATCATTAACTTGGCGTTTACCTACACCTCGGACACCGCGCGGGGGCAGTTCGAGGAATTACTGACGCTGTTCGCGCCGGAACAGCGCGAGGCGGAGCGTCGCCGGTGGTTGGCGCTTGCGGATAAGATCGCCAAAGTGCACCGGGTGAGCCGTGCGTTTTTTATCGATGACATTCGCAAGAAAAATGATGCGAACACATTGATCGTCAAAGGCTCTACAGCACGTCGGCTAGGCGCAAAACTTGAGGTCGAACCGGCGGTATTGGAACTGGATTATCGAATCGATTATGGACGGTTCATGCTGGTATCGATGCGCCGGACCAACCTGGTAAAAGGTAAGCGCCCCAAACTCTCGGAGGAATATGTCAAACAGGTGATCGATAAGGAGCGCGGGATGCCGGAAGCGCCGAAGCAAGCCGCAGGAGTGGATAAATGAGACATTCAGTGATTGCAGCCGTCTGGTTGTGCGGACTCCTGACACTGATGTCGGGTGCGCGAGCCGACTACCAGGTCCCGCCAGAGAAAACCACGCAGGTCGTACTATCGAATCTCGATGTGAATCGACTTGTCTGCCAGAACGGAAAGGTGAGTGACGTCTTCTATTCCGAAGAGAAAGGCGTGGTAGTCAGCACGACGGCGCACGATGTGTACGTCAAGATGAAGATGAAGCGAAAACTCGAGACGGGACAGTTGATCCGCCCGGTCTTGAATGTCGATTTGCATGTCGTGTGTGGTGGGCAGGTCTACACGCTGATCGGTGCGCTGAAGCCGATCCCGGCACAGACTATCCGACTGACCGATGGCATGGCGGGGGTTCGCAAGAACATTGAATTGCTCGGCGCGATGCCGATCGAGAAGCGAATCAAAACAATCCTGTTGGCGGCCTACAAGAATGATTATCCGGAATCGTTCACGGTGACGCGGAAAGGGGATGCGTACGCCGATATGGACGGCAACATCATCGATCGAGTCCGAGAGATTCGCATCGAGGGGATGGGCCTGAAACTGACCGAATATCTGGTTAACGCATCCAAACCGATGAAATTGACCGAGCAGGACTTCATGCAGCCGGCTTTCGGCAAGCACATCGCGGCAATCAGTATCGATGCCGCAAAAGGACAATTGGCCGCCGGGAACACGGCACGAGTGTTCGTGCTGGAGGGGGTGACCAATGAGTAATGATAGCCAGGGCATACAGGACATTTGGAACAGTCGTACGCCCGGCCAGAAAAAGATCATCGTTGCCTCCCTCGTGGTGGCGGCCGTGTTCGGTGTGATCTATTGGTCTGCCAGCGGCAAAATCGCCAAGCGCAATGCGATGGTTCATACCAAGGCAAGCGGTGACATGAAGCCCGACCGATCACTGTTGTTCGATGGCGACACCTTGGAACGGGATCTCTATGATCGCCTGCAGGCCGAGCTTGAGGAAAAGGGCAAGCAGCTCGACCAGGCGCGAAGCACGATAGAGGCGCAGTCGAACAAGCTGGACAAGATGATCGATCGTCTCGAGCAGATAAACGCGCGACCCCAAAAGCCATCCAAAGGCGTGAGTTCCGACACCATCGCGTCCAATGTATCGGCCGGCCTGCCGGGCACCATCGATATTCCGCCGCCACCGCCGCCACCGAGCGCCGACGCAATACGTGATGCGGCAAACGATGTCAATGCCGAGCGGGTATTCGCATCGCCCGTGGGGAAGAAGAAACAGGCGCCGGACGACGTAGAGGAGGTCGTAGGCGGGATTGGACATGCCACGTCGGATGCCCCAGTAGAGCCAGAGGGTGCGGTTAACGGAAAAAACGGCATTCATTTGGCACCCTCTTTTATGGAGGCCGTCTTGCTCTCGGGCATGGACGCCCCGATCGCCGGGGACGCCAAACAAAACCCCAAGCCGACCATGCTGAGAATAGCGGCGCCAGCAGTCCTTCCCAACCGGGTCAAGGCGAATTTGAAGGGGTGCTTCGTGATCGCGTCAGGCTATGGCAGTCTGGCGGAAGAGCGTATCAATTTAAGGTTGATACGGCTCAGCTGCGTAGCCCGCAACGGGGACGCGGTAATTGAGGAAAAAGTGAAGGGCTATGTTGTGGATTCCGACGGCAAGGTCGGACTGCACGCCCGTGTCTATATGAAAGCAGGCCCACACCTCGTTCGCCAGTTCATCGCAGGCGTGGCGGAGGGTGTGGCCGAGGTGGTTAAGCAGCAGTCGACTACGACGAGCGTGAGTGCCCTGGGGACAACGCAAACACTCAAACCGGGTGAGGCAACCAAAGCCGGACTCACATCCGGGTTCAGTACGGCAAGTCACAGTTTGTCGGATTTCTATAAGAAGCTATCGGAGCAAACACTTCCAACCCTGGAAGTCGGCCCCAAAAAGCGCGTCACGGTCGTCCTGACCGAGGGCGTGGATCTCCATATTCGAGACAATGATCAGGAGGCAGGGCATGGTGCATAAGTCCCTCGTTGCATGGCCCTTTGCAGGCGTGTTGTTGCTGAGCGGATGTGCCTCGGTAAACCCGTATAACGATGACACCATGTGTCCGGCCCGTAACGATTTCGGGCAGTGTGTGAGTATGACCGAGGCGTATGAACATACCCTCGATGACACTGAGCGCACGACGCCCGCTATAAAAAGCCACGACGCCGACGCGAAAGATAGCGGAAAAGAATCGGATACGGCGAAGCCCAAGGCGACGCTGGAGAATGGCAAAGAAAAGACCTATCGGGGCGAGCTCTATACGGAGTTGTCAACCCTGTTGAGAGCACCCAAAACGCCAGTGATGAAGCCGCCGACGGTACGCCGTGTGTTGGTACTGCCCTACCAGGATGGCGCCCTGTTTATGCCCAGGTATTTTTACATGGTCATCGACCCGGGTCAGTGGGTCTTGAAAGAAGTGGCCGACAAGCACGGAGACGCCCACTCGGTGGAATTGTTCTCCAAACACGAGAAATAAGGAGCACTACGCCATGCTACCTGGCGGTCTGCGCGTATCGAAATTGATTAGTGCCGTCACGCGTGATCATTTCGCGGACTACCTGCCGTGGATTGCGTACGATCCGGACACACATCGTTACCTTACGCAGGAGTCCGCGCTCGGGTATATCTGGGAGTGTGATCCGGTCGCCTTCCTGTCTGAGTCAATGGCGGACAACCTCGAGGGATTATTTGCCCTGGGTTATACCGATCGTTCGACGATCCAGTTCATCCTCTATGCGGATGACAACGTTGTACCGTTCACCGAGGCGTTCCGTAGTATGACGACACGGGATGACCCGGTGCTGTCGAATTGGACGGAGGGCTACGCGCGTCATCTGGAGGAAGGGGCGCGGGGATTGACCAAGATGGCCGGGATACCCACCAGACGATTCCGGGCGTTTGTGACGGTCAAGAACGGGGAGAAGGAAGAGGAACTCGATCCCGATGTCGTCGACGGCGTGGTGGAGTTCCTCAAAGGTGCGCACCTCAACCCACGTCCATTACCACCGGCGCAACTGCTTGCCATGTTACGAGGGCTGTTTGGCGCGCCGCCAGTGGATCGGTACGACGATAACTTGCCTATTCGCAAGCAGGTGCTCCGCGCGGAAGACAAGATCAGTGTGGGTCACGCGTCGATGCAGTTTGGCGATAGATATGTCAAGGTGCTCACGCCCAAGCTCCTACCTGAAAAAGTCGATGTACTGAAACTCAACGAGTTGTTCGGCGGGGTCTATGGTGCGGCGAATGACCCCGAGCAGATCGATTCGCCCTTTCTCTATACGTTAACGATCCAGCCAAACAACATGAAAACCATGTTGGCGGCTAAATCGGAGGTGATGAACTTCCAACGATCGGCTGGTAGTTTTCTGGCGTCACTGAAACGGCGACTGGAAGAATTCGACTGGGCTTTAGGTGCATCGGACAAATCGCGGTTTGTACGGATCATCCCGTCGCTGATTCTTTTCGCACCGACGGCAGAACGACTCCGCCGGGTCACCGGCCGCGCCCGCCGCATGTGGGAAGGTAAAGGTGCGGTGATGCAGGAGGAGAGCGACATCCAGAAGGAGGTCTTCATCAGCTCCCTTCCCCTCGGGATATATAACGTCAATCATTTTATCTCTCGCATGGATCGCTATTTTGTGGTGCCAACGGAAGTGGTATCACGAATGCTACCGGTTCAGGCCGACTTTAGTGGCGTCTGGCCACCGCGTGTGGCCTATGTGGGGCGAAAGGGTCAAGTGGTAGCCCTCGATGTACTCAGCCGTTTGGCCAATAACCATAATTTGCTGATCGCCGCCGGATCCGGTGCCGGCAAATCGGTAGCAACACAACACCTGCTCACATCTCATTATCGATCCGGATTCAGGGTCCGCATCATCGATATCGGATACAGCTATCGCAAGCTTACTAAGATACTGGGCGGCCGCTTTGTCGACCTGGGGGAAGGCTTCGTCCTCAATCCCTTCGATAACATTCGGGATGACTCGGATCTGGAGATGACGAAAGCAGTCATCATGCAAATGTGCTACTCCAACCAGGCGAGTGTGCCAAACGAGATAGCTTATCGTTTGATCGCCGATGCGGTGCAATGGGTGCACGACAATGGTCATCACGCCGACGGGGTAACCTACGTGGCCTCGTATTTGGCCAAGGCCGGCGCGGGCTCGGAGGAGTACTCGGAAGACATCCAGAATATCGCGACCGCGCTGGCGTTCACGCTGGGGGATTTCGCAGAGGGTGGAACGTACGCCAAGTATTTCCAAGGCCGATCGACCCTACAGATCGACCAGGATGACTGGGTCGTATTGGAGCTCGAACGGTTGATGGGGATCCCGCAGTTGTTCAACGTTGTGGTGTTGATGATTATCAACCGTATCACATCGGCGTTGTACCTGGCGGAGGCGGGCGAACGTATCCCAACGTTCATTCTGTTCGATGAGGCATGGAAGTTTCTGCAGGACACGGGCAACAGTAATAACCAGGCGGTTGCGCGAGTCATCGATGAGGGCATGCGTCGCGCTCGGAAATATTATGGATCGTTCGCCATTGTCACCCAGAGTATCCGCGATACGGCGCGCTTTGGTGCGGCCGGCGACGTGATACGGGCCAATACCCAATTCAAAATGCTGTTGATGTCAGGTGATTATCAACAGGCGCAAGACGAGCACTTGATCGACTACGATCCCTTTGCTCTGCAGTTGCTCAAATCGGTCAGTACGCAACGACCCCGTTATTCAGAGATCTTCATTGATGGGGGGGAAGCCTTTGGTATTGGTGTGGCCCGTTTGGTACTGGACGCCTACAGCTATTGGTTGTTCACATCGGATGCTGGCGACAACCGTCGGATCGATGAGTTGGTTAAGCAAGGACTTACATACGCCGAAGCGATCAAGAAACTGGCGGAGATCGATGAGTGCTAGGGCATCCAATTCGTACTGGCTGACGCTGGCTCTAATTCTTACGTCGATAGAGGTAAACGGCGGGCCGGCACTGAGTGGCGCCAATGCGACTGCAAGCGGGTTCCTGACTGGACGGTTCGACTCACGCACTGCCATCAACCAAAGCGCGATACAACCGATGCAGGGCCAATCGCAAATGACCGATCAAAATGGTAATTCGTTCGCGGCGTCGGTTCAGTGCGGTAGCGCAGTCCCGATGCTAGAACTCGTTGGCGCGCCAGGGTCGACAGGGGATCTCACTCAGTTGGTGATCAGTGCGGATCTGAACCTAGATGGATCGTTTGATACCGCGATCTCGCCGGCGGTGCCGGTGTCGGGGGTCTGCGCGAATGGTTTTATCAGTTGTGATGTCGGTACGTGGAACAACTGCAATGCGTGGCAGTGGACCGCAAGTGCGACGGCGATCAACGTACAACCCGCGACGATTAGGGATCTGAAGGGCTGCTACTGCAATAACAATAGCTGTGGATCATCGCTGGCCTGGACCAATATCGGTCTTCTGCTGCGCGATCTGGGCACGGGTGTGGCGCACGCCATCCAAAAGGTCAACCCATCCCATGTCATCACGGATGTGAAGACAGCGCCGGCTAATGTGAAGTTCTACGGTGCGTCCAGTAGTGGTTGTCGATCGGGAACGACAGGGCAACAGGCCTATATCGGCAATAGCACGTTGCTTCAGAACGATCTCAGTAATACGGTATCGACGCAGGCGGCGCAACCCGATTCGCTCTATACCATCGTAAACAGTTCGCCGGCCGCGACGGCCTCGGCCACCACTGACAACAACTGTACGATCAACCGTACCGTACCGGTCGATGATGCGACCTGCACGGTCCAGCCAGACGTCATACAGAATAACTGCACCAGCCTCCAAAACAATCCGGACTGCGTATTGAAATCGGAGCAGGTCGATGGGGTGACAACCTATACCGGGTTTTCGCCCACCGGGCTGACCCCTCTCCCAAGTCAGAGGACTGTGACGTCACCGAGTGGATTCTATCCGGCACCCCAGACGATTAATTATCAATTGTCGAGTATTGGTTACGCGTATGCCGAGACCACAACAACATTTCTTACAGTCACCGACATTACACTAACGAGGCAATTGTCAAGAACCCAGTGCCACGAATCAATTCCAAATTGTACCTTTGATACAAATACATGGACTTATGTATGCAATGGCACCTTACCTCCAAACTATGGATTCAAGCCGGGTACGAATGTCATTTGGGTTAGTGGGGGGTGTCGCGGCGAATTCGATGTAACCGGGTTGGTACCCAAGCCCTGTGGCCATGATGTAACACGTCCATGGTGGGACAAGACCCGCACCTATCAGTGCTTAGCGCAGCCCAGTCAGTTCAATTTCGATGACGCTTTGCATCGCACCGGTGTCGCGCGCCAGACGGCGGACCTGAACAATGGGTTCACAGAGACGCACAAAGACACCAATGGGCAGTGGGTCGCGCAGTCGGTCAATTTAGGTAGCCCGGCGGAGTTACCTCAGGTTCCAAATTGCGAGCCCGTATGCAAGCTAAGTCGGCAGGTACACGATGATCGGGTCAATCCGGTCAATCCGACCCAGATCAATCGAACGGCACCGGGCACCCGGACCGAGTATCGCTATGCGGTCTGCAGGGATCCGGGCGTGTGTCCCGCCAATCCCGATGAAACGATCGTCAAGAACTGTCAATGCGTCGACGATTTCGCGGAGGCGGCAACCATTATGCAAATGTTACGACAGGCAGGGCAGGACCTGATATGTCAGCCGGCGACTACATCAAATATACCGGGTTACTGATCACCCTCTGGCTGTTCAGCCAGGGCGCCTGGGCATTGAGTTGTGCTCAGGACCTTAATGGGAACGGGGTGATCGACCAAGCTACCGAGGCGGCGACCTGTGTTACGACGCCGCAGGGTGACTTGTGCCCAATTGGTTCCCAAGCGTGTACCACCGAAGCTTGCCCGCTGGACCCGGCTGCGACCTGCAAAGCGGGACAATGCTCGGTCGCGCAGAAGTGTGTGGCAGCCGGTACGGCCTTTCAGTGTACGGCCACAGGAACCATCTACTCAAACGCTACAACCTGCAATGCCGCCTGTGTGAGGACCTCGGCCTGTACAACAACATCACCCACATGTCCGAGCGACCCGACTAGAGCATGTATGGATACCGGGGGT
>JAKRWE010000096.1 GCA_024712425.1 Chromatiales bacterium | reverse complement strand
GCCTCCCGTCGCCCGTGTCAAAAAACGACGGAAAGGGTACGGCCACATGGCCCGGAATGCCCCGATGGGTGGGTCAAAATTGTTGGCCATAGGTGGGTCAGAATAGATGGGCATTAACACCCGCAATGGTTGTCAGCACCTGGTCCGTCGCCAACAACATGGATGATGGCATCACCGAGAATGATGTCCGGGACGGCCTGCAAAATATCGAGGCCGTCTGGGACCACCTTTACCACAAGGAGCAGGCCCGGCTGCTGCAACTCTTCATCGAAAAAATCCGGGTGGAGCCAGAAGGCATCCACATCGATATCCGAACCAATGGCATCAACAGCCTGGTGCTGGACCTGAAGGCGGCAGCACACCAGACAAAGGAGATGAGCGCATGAAACCAACCATCAACCTGAACCATGAAGGCAACCTGATCCAGATTCTTATTCCGGCCCAGTTGGGACGGCATGCCGGTCGGAAAACCATCCTGTCGCCGACAGGCCAGCCGGTGAACCCAGACCGTAATGAAGAAGGCGATGTCACCTTGCTCAACGCACTGATCAAGGCACACCGGTGGAATCGCTGGCTGATCAAAGGGAAATACAACAGCGTGAACAAGATTGCAGCCGATGAGGGAATCCGGAGTCCAAGTTACGCCTCCCGTATCCTGCGTCTCACGCTGTTGGCCCCGGATATTCAGGAAATGATCATCAACAGCACGCATCCGGCAACCCTGACCCTGGCCGACTTTATGAATCCGTTTCCCCAGTTGTGGGAGTTACAGCGGAAACAGTTCGGTTTCTGATAGCCGACAGGAATACCCATCAGTAAGCGCCACAGTTTTCCAGATACATTTTATGGCGACGAAATTGGCAATCGAACCAATCAAGGCCAAATCCTATAACCTGTTGATTTTCATAGATTACACAAGCGTAGCAACGGCACTTTATGGGTATGCTTCCAAAGGCCCGTCGCAGAGAAAAGCGACTGTAGAGAGAGCCACTGCGGGCACCTGTCGGGATGGAACAGAAATGGCCCGGTACGCTTGAATCGGCTGGAAACCCCGATAAACGGGGCATTTGAAACAAAAACACCGGTTTCAGAGAACCGGTTTTTTCGCAAATTGGCGGAGAGGGTGGGAGTCGAACCCACGGTACGCGCGAGCGTACACCTGATTTCGAGTCAGGCCCATTCGGCCACTCTGGCACCTCTCCAAAAAAAGAAGACCCGGCCGGGGTCTTCAACGGGAGAGAAAGATAGCATAGCGCCCCGGGGTTCGTCACCCGGCGCAGGCGTCAGGAGCCCTGGACAAGCGGTGTCTTGCGCAGGAAACGGGCGGCCACGAATCCAGTCTCGCCGTCAGGTGTCTTGACCTTGCACCATCCCGGCGATGGCACATCGATTACCGAGAGTTTCTGGCTGTCGCTCAGCACACGGCGCACGCCGAAATGGGTACCCGGACCGGTTCTGAGGTTCAGGCGTTTGGCCACCACCTCGTAGAGATGACGGCGTCTGGCCGCCATGAGGAACACGTTGTTTTCCTCCAGCGGCATTGTGCGCACCAGGCGCCGCGCCAGGTCGGAGGCCACGCCTTCGAGCTGATCGGGTTCCAGGTTCTGGGCCGCCTTGACCGCACCGACCGCCAGCCCGATCGGGCTCAGCGGCACGCCTCCATCCCGGCTCTGGGCCTCGTGACGACCCGACCACAGGACGCGGCCGCTGCTGGCCTCCACCAGCGACAGCTCCACCCCGATATGGATATTGGAATACAAGCCCAGGTAGTCGGTATCGAACTGGGTGATGGTACCCATCAACAGAAAACCACAACCCAAACGGCGCCCCAGCTGTTTCTGTATCGTCCGGTCATAGGGCGGCGGTTGCTTTACCAGGCGGTCCACGCGCGCCAACTCGATATCACGCGGAGGATAGGGGCTGACAAAACCGTACAGCATACGCCGCACCAGTCGCTGTTTGTCGACTGCATCCAGATGGCGTTGATAAACCTGTAGCCGGGTATCGTCTTCCCCGGATGCGTCATCGGCTGTCGTTTCCAACGGAAGGTCGACCGCCCCCGCCGCTTCTTCCGTCACGGACAAGGGCAGTATGGCCACACAGTCCGGGTAGGGATCGCCTGCCTGCACGTTGATCCGGTATTCAACCGGTGCGTTCAGTCCAGCGGTATTTTCCCCCTTGGCCTCTGAATAACGCGCATACCTGGGCGACCCGATACAACCTGCCAGTTGGGTTGCAATGAGCAACCCTGCCACCAACAGGGATCCAGTTCTGAGTTTATTGTCGATCATGTGATGTTCCAGGCCATGTGCCTGGAATACTAGACAGGCTCCCGGTCGGGAGAAGTGACACCAGTCACATCAGGTCGTGGTCAGGGCATCGGCCCCTCGGATTTGTGACCGAATCACAAGCACATGGTCTTTTAATTCGCTGCCCGCGGACCAATCCGGATGCCATGCTCGGCATACCACTGTCTGTCGAGCACCCAGTCGATGGCCTTGATACCGGGATAGGCCTTTACGATTTTCACCACCTGTTTCTGGACCTTCACCAGATCCGCCTGTGCCGCCATCATCTCCGGCGCATCCTGGGCCTTGCCCGCCAGCTCCGGATGGACCGTTGCGAGAAACTTCATGACAGGGAATTCATAGGAGCGCGGCGTACTGACCTCGGCCACCCCGTTGTTTATGGCGATCACGCGAAAGGGATAGACGTAGCCGGCAACCAGCGGACCCTGCTCGAGCCGATCGTTGATCTCACCAACCCGCGTATCCAGGCTGGCCAGCCACATCAACAGGATGGCGCCGGCAACGGCGGCCAGACCAATCAGATAGTTACGGGTGAAGCGGTCCAGCCTGCCTGCCGCCTGGCCGGCCGCCGGTTCATCCATTCGCCGCTACTCCATCCTCACCTTCCGGGAACGGAAACGCCTCGGCAATTGCGTCCGGAACCTCACCCTGGTTGACCACGCCTACACCGGAGGCCTCCATGACGACCGTGACCATGGCCATGACCAGGGTGGGCATGATGGCGATGCGGGTAAACACGATCAGCATGATGTGTTGCATGTCACCCTGTGCCCCCTGGCTGATGATCCAGCCAATCAGAAAGATGACGGCCGACCCGAGGTAGCCCCACATCAGCAGCTTGCAGCGCCGGAATGACAGGCGCCAGTGTGCCGCGACAAACCACTCCACTTCGGTGCGGCTACGATAGAAGATATAGCCGATTACCATGCCGGACAGCGCCAGCGGCAACAGCAGGCCCCACTCCCCTATCCCGAGCACGATGGTCGCCGGGGTAAGCAGGAGGTGGAAAAACAGGATATTGAGCACGAAGAGATCGTGCGGCCAACGCGCCCGCTTCTTTACCTGGTCACTGACATCGATCTGCATAAGGGGTGCATCCTGTATCTGTTCCTTGTTTCAGGATAGTCCCCGCAACGCATCATTGTCATTGACAAGACGCAACCATGACCGGTGACCTCAGTCACCGGCAGCCGGCGGAGCGGGCGCGATCGCCTGTCTGAGGTCATACAGGGTGCGGTGTACACCATGGCAACGGGCACAGGTCTGAACCGCCAGGGTACCGAGGTGTCTTCCTGTCTCCCGGGCATTGCCCGAATCGATGGATTCCCTGAGCAACGCCAGCGCCTGCTTCAGCCGCCTCCCAAGCACCCGCGACCTGGGAAATTCATCCCGATGACAGCCCTCACAGCTCTGCCCGAGGTCGTCGAGGCAACGTCCAAGTGCCTCCAGACTGTCCAGCGCCGTCTGCTTTCGCCCATCCTCGCTCGCGATCTTGACGCGGTTGAGCAGGCGGCTGAGGCGATTCATTACGCGATCGACAGGCTCCTCCTCGAGCGTCTCGGAGTCCTCGATGGTAACCGCGCTGAAATCCGGCGAGCGATAGATGGCCGCCGCCACCGCACGGTATTCCCGGTGACAGGAATTACAGCTGTGTCCCAGTTTGCGCTGCGCAGCGGCGGCCTCACGATAGTCCCCCTGCTCGACGGCCTTCTGCAGCCGCGCCAGTTGCTCCAGGTCGAGTTCCTCCCGCCACTCCGGCACCATGTCACCGATGCTCCGGTAGTGCTTAGCCAACCGCTCGACCCATTTCCCGGCATGCGGCTGGTCCTCCAACGCCAGGTAATCGGAGACCGCCAGCATCTCGCGGCGCAGACCGAACATGGTGTGCAACCACACCTGGCGCTTGTTGGCTGGCCTGTACCACCGCCCCAGCGATTGCGGCGGCAGTTTCAGTCTTACCTCCTGTTCGTCCCCGGCATGGACCGGAAGCCACGACCCCAGGAGAAGAGTTACAAGGAATGCCTGCAGCACGGCCTTCGATCCCCATACACTTGCATTTCCCATCATGACACCCCCTTTGACCTTTTATCCAGTTGATCCGGAAGGAATGTCCACATGCCGCTTGGTAGCCAGCTTGTAGATCTCCAGCAGATCCTCCTCGGTGATATCGACATAGGTATCGATATGGCTCAGGGCATACACGAAATCCGCATGGCTGATCGGGCCGTAGCCAGGCGTCTCCTCCTTCTCCTTTTCCTTACGCTCCAGCAGGGTCTGCAGATGCGCCGGATAGCGGCGCCACCGGAACAGCGCGTTGAACGCCAGGGCCACCGCGAAAATGGTCAGGGTATTGAGCATGATCGGCTCGAATTCATAGGAATAGCCCAGGTGATGCAGCTTTTCCGACCCGATCACCGCCGCCAATGCGGTGGCTCCGCCAGGGGGATGGACACAGCGTGTGAAATACATGGCGCCGATGGCCAGTCCCACGCTGGCGGATGCCGCGATGGTGTAATCGGGGATCCATTGCCAACAGGCGACCCCTACGATCGCGGATATGGCATGCCCTCCGATCAGGTTCCAGGGCTGCGCAAAGGGCACGCGGGGCGAGGCGAACAGCAGCACCGCACTCGCCCCCATCGAAGGCACGATCAGCACCGCCACCTCCGGATCGAGCAGCCACTGCGCCACCACCAGGATACCGAAGATACCCAGGAAACCACCAACCAGTGAGGCCAGGTTGTCCGCATAGTGCAGCCTGTGCCGACTGAGGCCGATCAGTTGAAAAAAGTCGTCCAGATTCATTTTTTATCCTTTTGCGTGCGCGAGGTTCCGGACTGGAGGCCGGAATCCGCCAAATATTGCACCATAATAGGGCAAAAGCGCTCCACTTTATGTGTTTTTCGGCACAGGCCATCCGTTGCCTGGATCCGATGGTCGCTAGTGAACCACGCTGACCGGCGCCTCCTCACTGGAACGCGGCTCCACCCGGCCGATCTGCGCCGCCAGCGCATAGCCCGAGGAGCGCAGTTCCGCGAGACAGGCGGCTGCCCGCTCTGCCGGCACCGAGGCCAGCAGCCCGCCGGCGGTCTGGGGATCGAACAGCAGGGGGTAGCGTGGATGAGCGGCAAGTGCCCCGGGGTGGCGAATGGCGCGCCGCAGGCGCAGATTCTGTGGTTGCAGCGAGGACAGGATACCGGCGGCAACGGTCTGTTCCGCGCCCTCGAGCACCGGCACCGCCTGCAGGTCGAGCTGCACATCGACACCCGAGGCACGGGTCATCTCCACCAGGTGCCCGAGCAGACCAAAGCCGGTGACGTCGGTACAGGCCGTGGCGCCATGGCGGTACAGGCAGGCGGCCGCCGCCTGGCTCGACACCAGCATGGACTGAATGGCCGCATCGATCCAGGGCCCTTTCGCCTTGCCCCGCATGTCGGCGGCGAACAGTGTCCCGGTGCCGACCGGCTTGCTCAGGATCAGCACATCGCCGGCCCGCATGCCCCCCTTGCGCAGCAGCGCCGCCTTGTCGATCAGGCCATTGACCGTGAGGCCGAAGGCCAGTTCTGCGCCCTCGCTGGAATGGCCACCGGCGAGCACCGCCCCGCTCGGCGCCAGGGTGTCGAGCGCACCCTGCATGAGCTCCGAGAGGGTCTGCTCGACGATCCGTTCACGGCCATAGGGCACCGTGGCAATGGCCAGCGCCGACTGCGCCTCGGCGCCCATAGCAAAGATATCGCCCAGCGCATGATTGGCGGCGATGCGCCCGAAGGTATAGGGATCGTCGAGGAAGGCGCGAAAGTAGTCCACACTCTGCACCATCACCCGGCCCGGCGGCACCTCAAATACCGCTGCATCGTCCGGTGAATCGAGACCGATCAGCACATCCTCGCGACGCTGCGCGGGCAGGCGATCGACGACCCGCGCCAGCACCGTGCTGCCGACCTTGGCACCGCAGCCGCCGCAGCGCATGGCCAGGGTGGACGGCTCCCGGATGGCCTCGGCATCGGCGATACCGCCCGGCTGCGGTGCATCCTCCTCCGCCATCGCCGGCAGCTCGTTGAAGCGCTGCATGAAGCGCCGGTCGATCCAGTCCTTCCAGGCCCACAGCAGCCGGCCCTCCCAGGACCAGGCGCCGCGCGAGGCAATCGCATAGGCGTCACCGGTGCTGATCAGGCCGAGGAAGTTCTTCTGCGGCCGATAGGGCCTGAGCGGTCGCCCTGCAATCACGCGGCGCAGGTTTTCGGTCAGCACCGGTCCCTGGCGCACCGCGAACACCCCCGACTTCGGCCGCGGGTCGGGCAGCGCGGCCACGTCGCCCGCGGCAAAGACCTCGGGATGCGAGACCGAGCGCAGTTCCCGGTCCACCCGGATAAAGCCCTCGTCATCCACCGCCAGGCCGGCCGCCCCGGGCCACGCGGGCGCCGCGGCGGTAGTGACCCACAGCACCGCGTCCGCGGGTCGGAAACCCCCGTCTTCGGTGCGCACCCCGTCGGCCTCAACGGCCTTCACTCGCGCCCCGGTGTGCAGGGCAATGCCCCGCTCGCCCAGCACCCGGCGGAAACGCCGCCGCACCCCGGCATTGTGGGTAGGCAGAATCTCTTCCGCATCGGTCAGCAGTTCATAGTGCAGCCGCCCTGGATCGTCACCCTGTTGCTGCAACAGGCTGCGCAGGCGGTGCTGTGTCGACAGCGCCAGTTCGACACCGCCGGCGCCACCACCGACCACCGCAATACGGATATCGCCGTTGCTCGCCAGCACGCGTTGCTGCAGTGCCTCCCAGTCGCGCAGCCACTGGTCGATGGGCTTGACCGGCAGGGCATGTTCCCTCGCGCCCGGCACATCGATGGTACGCGGGCGCGAGCCGGTATTGATGGAGAGCAGATCGTAATGCACCGGCGGTCGGCCCGGCACCTGCACCGTGCGGGCCTCCAGGTCAATCGCCTCGACCTCGCCGTGATACAGACGCGCACCGGCGAAACGCGCCAGCGGCCCCAGGTCGATATGCACCTCCTCACAACTGTAGTGGCCGGCGATCAGTCCCGGCAGCATGCCGGAATACGGGGTCAGGATATCGCGCGCGATCAGGGTCAGGCGCGCCCCGGGCATGGGCTTCATGCCGAACATGCGCAGCACCGAGACATGCGCATGGCCGCCGCCGACCAGCACGATGTCCTTCACGACCGGAATATCAGTCTGCTTCATCTTCAGTCCTCAGCAGGTGCGGGCTGAACAGCCTGTTCGCGTCGGTCCAGACCGTATCGGTGGCGAAACCGGCGCGTGCGGCCAGCGCGGTAAACCCGTCCACGCTGTACTTGTAGGAATTCTCCGTGTGGATGGTCTCGCCTTCGATGAAATCGAAGCGGCGGCCGAGCAGCCTCACCGACTGCGCAACACGCGAGACCAGGTGCATCTCGATGCGGCCCCGTTCGGCATTGTAGAAGGCCCGGTGTCGCCACTGCTTCAGGTCGAAGTCGGCGCCGAGCTCGCGATTGATGCGCGCCAGCAGGTTACGGTTGAAGGCGGCGGTCACGCCCAGCGCATCGTTGTAGGCGGCCTCGAGGATCGCCTTGTCCTTCTTCAGATCGACGCCGATCAGCAGACGCCCGCCGGGCCCGACCATATCCGCGATCAGGGCAAGAAAGCGCACCGCCGCCTCCGGGTCGAAGTTACCGATACTCGAGCCCGGGAAGAAGGCCAGACGACGCCCCTCTGGACTGCCCGGGGCAACGCCATCAGGCGGGTGAAGTCGGTACAGGCTGCATGCACCTCCAGCCACGGAAACTCGGCCGCCACCTCGCTCGCGGCCGCGTGCAGGTGCTCGCCGGAGATATCCATGGGGATGTAAGCACAGGGTCTCAGCCCCTCGAACAGCACCCGCGCCTTGCTGCAACTGCCGCTGCCCGGTTCGATGAGCAGGTGACCGGTACCTGCCCTGCGCGCGATGTCATCGGCGTATTGCCGCAACATGGCCATCTCGGTACGGGTGGGGTAATACTCGGGCAGCTCGGTGATCGCGTCGAACAGGCGTGAACCCTCGGCGTCGTAGAAGTACTTGGGCGGGATCGACTTGTGCGGCCGCGACAGCCCTTCCAGCACATCGCTTGCCAGATCGTCGGCAGCGGGCTGCCGGTCGTGGAAGCGGATCGACCCTGCCTTCATCCCGTGACATCCTGCAGCGCACAGGTCCGGAAGCCGGCGAACACGTCGTTGCGCTCCGGCCCGTAATAGGTGCGCCAGGTATTGCGTATCATGCGCCCGCGGGTGGTCCAGGCGCCGCCACGCAGGACCCTGGTATGCCCGAACAGCGGTTGCGAATAGTCCTGGTACATGTCCGGCGTGAATCCGGGGTAAGGGCCAAAGCTGTCCTCGGTCCACTCCCAGGCATTGCCTATCATCTGCCGGCAGCCGAAGGCGCTGTCGCCCGCCGGCAGCGCGCCCACGGCGATGGTGCCCAGCGCCCGACCATCGAGGTTGACCAGGCGGGTGGCCGGCGCTGCGTCACCCCAGGGATAGCGCCGCTTCTCCGGCGACAGCCCGCCCCGGCCATCCGGTTGGCCTGTCGCCGCGACCTCCCATTCCAGTTCGCTGGGCAGACGGCGTCCAGCCCAGCGACACCAGGCCTGCGCCTCGTGCCAGCAGACATGGACCACCGCCGCATCCGCGGGCAAGGGCTCCCATCCGTCGAAGCGGCGCATCTCCCAGCCATCGTCACCCTCGCGCCAATAACGCGGGCAGGCCAGGCCGGACAGCCGCAGCCAGGACAGCCCCTGCTCGTCCCAGTACCGCTGGTCACGGTAACCGCCGGCCTCGACGAAGGCGGCATATTCGGCATTGCTGACCGCCGCGCGGGCGATGGCGAAGGGCTCGACTGTCACCGGGTGGGCCCACTTCTCGTTGTCGAACACGAAGCCGCCGCCCGGACTGGCGCCGAGCTGAAAGACGCCGCCGGGGATCTCCACATCACCATCGAGACGGCCCTGCAGCTGCTCCCGCGCCACCGCACCGATCGCCGGAGCAGGATATTCCAGGGTCTGGCGGGTGTAGGTGAAGGCCTCGGTGTGCATGTCCTCGTGATAGATGGCGTACTCGAGCAGATAGTCCCTTCGCGGGTCCGGACCGCCATTCTCCACCTGTTCGCGCACCAGGCGCTGCACTTCCTCCATATAGGCCAGGGTGGCGTCCGGATCGGGTAGCGGCAGGCTCCAGCGGTCGTCGTGATCGATGGTGATGGAATCGTACAGGCTGTCCACCGTGTCGAAGACAGGTTCCAGGCCGAGATGCCGGCGCAGGATCCAGTACTCGTAGAAATAGGCGGTGTGGCCTATCTCCCACAGCAGGGGATTGACGATGGGCAGCATCGGTCCCATGAGCTGATCCCGGTCCAGCCCGTCGATCAGCGTCAGGGTGTGCTGGCGGGCATCTGCCATGGCATCGAGGAGAAAGCGCGACATGTTATGATTTCGGGGTTGCCTGTCTCACACCTATGGTCGCAGCTACGATGCGGATTGTCACATGAACATCCGGCTGGTCACGCCCGCCCCGCGCGGCTCGCTTGCCGGCAACCGGGCCTCCGCCAAGCGCTGGGCGGCCATCCTGCGCCGGCTCGGGCACAGGATCGCTGTCGAGACCGATTACCGTGGGGAGCCCGCCGACCTCATGATCGCCCTGCATGCCTGGCGCAGCGCCGCTGCCATCGCACACTTTGCCGAGACCTGGCCGGACCGGCCGCTGGTGGTGGTACTGACCGGCACCGATGCCTACCGCTTCATTCACAGCCATCGCGAGACCACCCTCGCCTCCCTGGAAGCCGCCGACCGCATCGTCGGGCTGCACGACCCGGTGGGCAATGTGCTGCCGGAACGGCTGCGACCAAAACTGCGCGTCATCGTCCAGTCGGCACGCCCGCTGACGACGCGACGACCCGCCAGACGCCATTTCCGCGTGTGTGTCGCCGGGCACCTGCGTGAGGAGAAGGATCCCCTGCGCCCGGCCCGGGCGGTGCGCGAACTGCCGTCGGGGAGCCGCATCCGGGTGGACGCCTACGGTGGCGCCCACTCCGATGACTGGGCCCGGGCGGCACACGCAGAGATGCAGATCAACCCGCGCTACCGTTGGCATGGCGAGATCCCGCACGCCGAACTGCGCCGGGTATTCAGCCGCTCCCAGCTGCTGGTGTTGCCCTCGCTCATGGAGGGCGGCGCCAATGTGGTCTCGGAGGCGGTCATGGCCGGACTGCCGGTGATCGCCTCCGACATCGAGGGCTCGGTCGGCCTGCTGGGATCGGACTATCCAGGCTACTACCCGGTGGGCGATGCGGAGGCGCTGCGCAAGCGCCTGCTGCAGGCAGAGTCGGATCCGACCTTTTACGAGACGCTGGAAAACAGCTGTGCGATGCGCCGCGCGCGCTTTACACCGGAACGTGAACAGGCGGGCTGGGCGGCACTGATCGATGACATCCAGGGCTAAGCTGTGGACCTATTGTGGGCCGGATCCCAAGGTCACCCTGCGTTTTCACCGAACAACACGGCACAGCCGCGGGTCCGCTTGGCGTCATACAATGCCCGGTCGGCCATGCCCAGGATTTGCGCTGCCTCCTTCCCGTGGTGTGGATACAGCACGATACCGATACTGGCGCCTATCCCGATGGCCTCACTATCCATGATGAACGGCTCACGGATGGCCTCGAGTAACTTCTCCCCGATCTGCAGCGCATTGACCGCGCTCCCCACGTCTTCCAGCAGAACCACGAATTCATCGCCACCATAACGCGCCAGACAATCCACCCTGCGCAGCACTCCCCGCATCCGTTTGGCTGACTCGATCAGGATCCGGTCCCTCACCTCATGACCCAACTCGTCATTCACCGGTTTGAAGCGATCGAGGTCGATGAAGAGAATTGCCATTGCTGCCCGCCGGCGATCAGCGCGATCGATGGCCTGGGATAGCCTTTCCTCCAACCCCGCCGATTGAGCATACCGGTCAGGCTGTCATAGTTCGCGTGCTGCTCGAGTTGCCTCCGCCGGATGATGCCGGACACGACATGACTGCAGGCTTGCAGAAACTCCTGCTCCAGGGTGCTCTGCTGATGGCCATGCGGCACATAGAGGCAGATCACAGCCTCGGTCTTGTTGTCCACCACCACCGGGAGCACGTGATGTCCATGCGGCATCATCCCCGAGGGCTGTCTTTCATGATCGTGATCGACGCAGGACTTGAACAGCGGCGCCTGGCTGCTGGCCGCACGACCACAGAGACAATGTCCGAAAGGCACCTTGTGGCAAAGCGAGGTCAGGGATTCGCTCACGCCATGATGCGCCGCGATCCGCAATTGATCCTTTTCCCCGTCACGCAGAAAAATGAGCCCCTTCCGCTCCAATGCAAGCCACCGGACACCGATGATCTTTTGCAGAATCCGGTCCAGCTGCTCCTCCAGCGAAATCGGTTCGAGTGATATCTCCAGCAGCGCATTCAGCGCCTCCCGCACATCGACCCGGTATTCCAGGTCATCGATCAGGTGCTGATAGTTGATGACCGTTGCCTGCAACGACATTACCTGATCCTGCAATTCGGCAATGGCCTGATGTTTCTCTTCTTGTTGTGGTTCCATATCGTGCCTTCCTGACAATGCTCGCCGGTCCTCCTGCCAGCCGACGCCGATTCTGTGCGGGCACTCTCCCGCATGCCGCTCGTGACCAATTATCGGCCAGGCCGGATAATCCTTTAATTCTTGCGTGGGCCGGGAATAGCGATCCAATGCCGCCAACGCCCCGCCTGCGCCAGGCAGGGACGATTCGGCATCTGCAGGTTACGGCCATGCTCGCGGGCGACCTGCTCTGTCAGCGAGCGGAGGAAAAATACCAGCCACGGCTTCCAGTCCGGCGACGCGGTCCGAATCGTTCCCTGGGTCTGGCGTAACGCCAGGTAGTAATCCGGCTACGCTCATGCGGTGGACATGTGGCCTCGCGCTCCGGGCGCGACAGTGGAAGACCGCATGCCATCGTGCAGGGGGACTCTGGTACAGGCCACCAAAGCAGATGCGGTGCCTATTTCGGCGAACGTGACCGACTCGCTCACCGGTCCCTCACTGGAGTGGGTTTTCTACTCCGGCCGGTCACGATCGGTCAAGTCGGCGGCCAGTTTGCGCATCGACTCACCCCGCAGGTCGAGGCGGTGCGCACCGTGCAGCAGGCGGTCGAGGATGGCATCTGCCAGGGTCGCCTCGCCGATGTAGTCGTGCCAGTGCTCGGTGGGTAGCTGGCTAGCCCGAATATTTCACAAATAAAAAGGGCAAAACCCGTGTAGTTCGTTAAAATTCAGTTGGTTATACTGGATCCGAACAAGGTTTTGCCCGTGACAAAATGTACCCAAGAAAGCTTTGATTTT
>JAKRWE010000095.1 GCA_024712425.1 Chromatiales bacterium | reverse complement strand
CGGGCCTGTAGCTCAGTTGGTTAGAGCAGGGGACTCATAATCCCTTGGTCCCAGGTTCGAGCCCTGGTGGGCCCACCACATGCACATATTGTGCACAGGCACGATAATTGCATATAATAAAGATTATTGATTTTATGCATGACGCGTCATGACTACCGGTTCATCCCCGCAGGCGCGGGGAACACTGGGCTGTTGGTTGGTTTGGTTACGTTAATTCCGGTTCATCCCCGCAGGCGCGGGGAACACCCCTCCAGCCGGGATAGTGCCGGATGTCCTAACGGTTCATCCCCGCAGGCGCGGGGAACACTCGCCCCGGGCGGTACGTCGCGGCTCTACCCACGGTTCATCCCCGCAGGCGCGGGGAACACATAGGACTGTAGCCTATGACGCCGTCGCCGCCCGGTTCATCCCCGCAGGCGCGGGGAACACGCGCTCGATGTGACTGGTGACGACGAGACTATCGGTTCATCCCCGCAGGCGCGGGGAACACCTGACCATTGACATCACTGGCGCAAATGACGGCGGTTCATCCCCGCAGGCGCGGGGAACACTCCAGCAATGGACGCCGACAGACGATAAATCCCGGTTCATCCCCGCAGGCGCGGGGAACACAAACGACCCGCCGCTACAGCTGACGGTGTCGACGGTTCATCCCCGCAGGCGCGGGGAACACACGTCCCGACGGTCTGACGCCTCACGCGCCAGCGGTTCATCCCCGCAGGCGCGGGGAACACTGCCGTCAGATGCTACAGAGGCCTCGTCACGACGGTTCATCCCCGCAGGCGCGGGGAACACTTGACGTCCGCAGAAGATAGAGTCACGACATGCGGTTCATCCCCGCAGGCGCGGGGAACACTGCGTTTATATTTGCGTTCTGTTCTGAATCTACGGTTCATCCCCGCAGGCGCGGGGAACACCCGTCGAGGGCGCCGTAGCGCATGTCGGCGACCGGTTCATCCCCGCAGGCGCGGGGAACACATGTGCCCGGATCCGGGTGCCACATATAATCACGGTTCATCCCCGCAGGCGCGGGGAACACGGGGCTGTTGGTTGGTTTAGATACGTTAATTGCGGTTCATCCCCGCAGGCGCGGGGAACACGTGCATCTGCGCGCCGTAACGGCCGTCACTCTCGGTTCATCCCCGCAGGCGCGGGGAACACCCCATTCCGTCAGAGATCGCGCGACCGAATGCCGGTTCATCCCCGCAGGCGCGGGGAACACACCAGGTCATGGGCGGGCGGCGGCAAAAAGGCCGGTTCATCCCCGCAGGCGCGGGGAACACATCCGGAAATCTCGTCGATCAGTCGTTAGTATCGGTTCATCCCCGCAGGCGCGGGGAACACTCTGGCGCCTCTGCCGGCCGATTGTAGGTTGCCGGTTCATCCCCGCAGGCGCGGGGAACACCCGAGCGCGATCGCGTTAGGCGATGCGTCGGACGGTTCATCCCCGCAGGCGCGGGGAACACGGTGGCCAGTCGTGACACGTCTGTAATATCGACGGTTCATCCCCGCAGGCGCGGGGAACACCGCGGCGCATACCTCTGGGGTGCCGACATCTGCGGTTCATCCCCGCAGGCGCGGGGAACACTCGACCGCGTCGTTGCTGGCCAGCGCAAAATACGGTTCATCCCCGCAGGCGCGGGGAACACAGCATCGTCTACTGGAGCGGCATCAGCGACCTCCGGTTCATCCCCGCAGGCGCGGGGAACACCCGCCGAACGACGCGCGCCAGTCGCTGACGAGCGGTTCATCCCCGCAGGCGCGGGGAACACGATCTGGACCCTGTGATCTGTGTCGACGTGAACGGTTCATCCCCGCAGGCGCGGGGAACACTGTGGCGGCATCGATGGCGGCCTCCTCTGTATCGGTTCATCCCCGCAGGCGCGGGGAACACCCGCCGCTGGACGAGCCGCCGGCCCACTCAGTCGGTTCATCCCCGCAGGCGCGGGGAACACTAGAGATACAGGCCTGCGCAGATATCGCTCTGCGGTTCATCCCCGCAGGCGCGGGGAACACCCATCTGACACGAACCTCGCTGGATTTATCGGCGGTTCATCCCCGCAGGCGCGGGGAACACAGTTTTGACCTGCGTGAGCTCATAATGGGCAGCGGTTCATCCCCGCAGGCGCGGGGAACACTATAGTCCACATCGCCGAGGGATTTTAGCGCTCGGTTCATCCCCGCAGGCGCGGGGAACACTCGGCATATAGTGTGTCGAGCTGTGACGTGATCGGTTCATCCCCGCAGGCGCGGGGAACACTGCGCCATGCAGGTCGGCATCAATTAGGTATTCGGTTCATCCCCGCAGGCGCGGGGAACACGCCAGCAAAATCACGCGCAGTGATTCCGTCGTACGGTTCATCCCCGCAGGCGCGGGGAACACCGGCGCCATATCGCAGGTAACAACGTCTGTATCGGTTCATCCCCGCAGGCGCGGGGAACACGGCAGGAGCTAGATGCTCTGCAGGACGGCCTTCGGTTCATCCCCGCAGGCGCGGGGAACACCGGCGACGGCGGCCCAGAATTTGCGCTGTCTGCGGTTCATCCCCGCAGGCGCGGGGAACACTCATACGTGACACCGACATAGGATACTGACGACGGTTCATCCCCGCAGGCGCGGGGAACACTCCGTCGTCCCAAAACCCGACACTCAATGTGCCGGTTCATCCCCGCAGGCGCGGGGAACACATGAGCTGCGTCATCGAGGTCTTAAAACCGCCCGGTTCATCCCCGCAGGCGCGGGGAACACGCAGGTTGGCCCCGCTCTCAATCTCGTAGCCTCGGTTCATCCCCGCAGGCGCGGGGAACACTTGCGCAGGTTGACGTTGCGGAGGTTGGAGGACGGTTCATCCCCGCAGGCGCGGGGAACACCCAACACTCGGGACCGGGCTCGTCAGCTACGTCGGTTCATCCCCGCAGGCGCGGGGAACACACGATGTTATTTCTGTCTAGTAACGCATATCCCGGTTCATCCCCGCAGGCGCGGGGAACACGAGGGGGCCAACCTCGATGGCGCACTC
The DNA here is from genome assembly GCA_024712425.1 of Chromatiales bacterium. Taxonomy (GTDB): domain Bacteria; phylum Pseudomonadota; class Gammaproteobacteria; order Chromatiales; family Chromatiaceae; genus MONJU. Next base: position 10,811 of record JAKRWE010000095.1, on the reverse strand, counting down.
ACCGACGGTTCATCCCCGCAGGCGCGGGGAACACTGCCGGCAGCGTGCTGGAGCTATATATGCGCTCGGTTCATCCCCGCAGGCGCGGGGAACACCGGGCTGCGCGCACACGCGCCGGACAGCACTACGGTTCATCCCCGCAGGCGCGGGGAACACTATTTCGCTCTGTATACATCGCAACTGGCAGACGGTTCATCCCCGCAGGCGCGGGGAACACTCCAATCATACTCGATTGATCTCAAAGGGAAATATTGAACCGATATTTTCCACCGGCCAAAACGCTATTTTTCGGTAGTGCCGGCTGCGTGCCGTGGAGGGTGTTTTCCGAATTGTTAAAGAGCGATTTCATGGCGCCTGTTCCTCCTGTATCGGCAGGAATTGCACCAATCTCAGTCCTTCGTGGTCTACGGGGATGCGACGGTTCTTGCCCAGGGTCTGGAAGTCGAAGCTGGATTCGGTATTCGCCTGCCAGGCCATGACGATATTTCCGTCTTCCATGAAGGTCTCGCATTGTTCCCAGATCATTTCCCGGACGCGGCGTGAGACGTTGCCGACATAGACGCCGGCGCGAATCTCCAGCAGCCAGACGGCGAGTCGTCCCCGCAGGCGGGGTGGGACGGCCTCGGTCACGACAACCAGCATGGCCATGGTCAGCCTCCCCGATGTCCGATGTCGCCCAGTCCTTCCGGCTCCGGGATGGCCGGCGGCACAGCATCCTTGGGTGGTTTCGGTGGGTCGATGCCGCCAGCGGCGAGGATGCGTTCGATGTCGGGGATGATGCGTTTGAGTATCTTTTGTTCGCGAAACAGGTCGCGGCAGGCGATGCGCACCGCGCGGTCGGGATGGCTCGGGCGTTGGGCGGCAATCTTGAAGGCAAGGGGGACGACAGTATCGAATTTGTAGATGTCTGCGATGTCGTAGACGAAAGAAAGCGGCTTGCCGGTGTGGATGAAGCCAACGGCAGGGGCGTAACCGGCGGCCAGGATCGCGGCTTCGGTGATGCCATAGAGACAGGCGGTGGCAGCGCTGATGCAGCGATTGGGGGTGTCGCTGGCGTCCCACTCGGTCGGGTCGTAACGACGTCCGCGCCATTTGACGCCATATTTCTTCGCCAGCAGTTCGTAGGTCTTGCGGACCCGGGCGCCCTCGATGCCGCGTAACTGTTCCACGCTGCGCCGTGATGGCGGCGGCTCGCCGAAGCGCATTTCATACATCTTGCGCACGACCTTCAGCCGCAGGTTTTCATCCAGGGCCAGTTTGGCCTGGTAGAGCAGCCGGTCGGAACGCGCGCCACCGGGTTGACCGGATGCATACAGCCTGACCCCGGCCTCACCCACCCAGACCAGCAGGGTGCCGACGTGGGCCGCGAGCTTGGTGGCGGCATGGGAGATGCGGGTGCCCGGTTCGAGCATGATGCAGGCCACCGATCCCGCCGGTATGTGTTCACGCACGCCGTTCTTGTCGATGACGACGAAGGCGCCGTCCACCACGTCGATCTGTCCATAGCTGATGAATATCATGGAGATCCTTTCCTTCATTGGAAGGGGTTTCAATGGAAGGAACGGCGCCACTCCGGAAACGCTCCCTCAGGCGGCGCGATGGATGCTGAGATCGACGCGATAGCCAGCCTGCGCCAGCATATTGACCAGACGGTCGACTGTGCACTTTTCTATGCGACCTTTGATCACATCGTTCAGCCTCGGTTGAGTGGTGCCCAGTTTGTCTGCGGCCTGCGCCTGGGTCAGCCCTGTCTCTTCCACGAACTGGGAAATGGCGATCATCAGGGCAGAGCGTAGCCGGAGGTTTTCAGCCATCGCGGGGTCGTCTTTCAGGGCGTCCCATACATTGTCAAAGCGCTTGCTCGTCATTTTCTAGCCTCTGCGAGTAGTTGGCGAAACCGCTTGCGTGCGATGTCGATGTCGTTTTTCGACGTCTTTTGGGTTTTCTTCTGGAACGCGTGCAGCACATGTACTGCGTTGGCCAGGTAGATCACCCGGTACTGCATGCCGACTTGAATACGAATCTCTCTTACGCCTGGGCCTATGCTGCTGAGGGGCTTCCAGTTCAGGGGGGCAGGCCTCTTTGCACGCGATCGATTTCATAGCCAGCCCGCTGGCGGGCAGTACCGGGAAATGCCCGGACCGCTTGCAAAGCGCCGCCATGGAAGACCACGGGTTTCATTCTAGTCCCTTAGCTTCATATATCAAATCTGATATTTCCCTCAGAGCCGCCGCGCCAGCATCAGGCTGCAGCCGAAGGCCTTGGCGGGGCCCATGCCCTGTGCAAGGGCGTGCCGGAATGGCAGAGAATAGGCGCTGCTTGTTCACAGAGCGTAGAGACCACATAGCTGGATTTGAGACCATGGAGACCCGTTCCTTGATGGGCAGTGGTACGAGGCGTAGCCAGGGAGGGTTCATGCGGCACGCGGCTTGACCTCGCGACGGATCGCGTCTCCCTTCTCCCGTCGGGCCAGCCGCAGGTCATAATCGGTTTGCGGATTGAGCCAGAACGCCTCGCTGGTGCCAAAGTAGCGCGCCAGCCGCAGCGCGGTATCGGCGGTGATGGCCCGCCGTCCCTGCAGGATGGTACTGATCCGGTTGGGCGGAACATGCAGGGCGCGCGCCAGGGCGTTGGCCGACAGCCCCAATGGATCCATGAACTCGCGGCGCAGAATCTCGCCCGGCGTGCTCAGTGGAAGCAGTTCGTCATCGTTCGGCTTGTCCATGATGCTCCTCAGTGATAGCCGGTGATTTCCACCTCAAAGGCATGGCTCTGGTCCCAGCGGAAGCAAATCCGCCATTGATCGTTGATGCGGATACTCCACTGTCCCGCCTGGTCGCCCCGCAACGGTTCCAGGCGGCTGCCGGGCGGAACCTTGAGATCTTCCAGATCGACGGCCGCGTCGAGCATGCGCAGCTTGTCGAGCGCCCGGGGCTGGATCCGGGGCGGGAGCTTCCTGGTCCGTCGGCCCTCGAAGACCGTGGCGGTCACCTTGTCACAGAAGCTCCTGATCATCGACAAAAATAGTACGTGATACGTAACACGTCAAATCAGGCCCGCCGCCGCACCAGCATCAGGCCACAGCCGAAGGCCTTGGCCGGGCCGATGCCTTTTTCCATCACTTCCCGCAACATATCGGGATCAGCCACGTTCAGAGCGCCCTCGAAGGTGACCGATACGATCTTTCCGGGGCGTCGGCCCTTGCGGAAATAGGTGGGGGGATGGGATTGAACGCGCAACGCACTCAGCTTGTCAGCCGCTCCGTTCAGCTTGCGCATCAGCCAGTCGATCTGCTGCTCCTCCTTGATCAGTGGCACGCGAATCTTGCGCTCGGGCTGATCCTTGTCGCGGATGGCCTTGGTGACGTTGGCGGTGAGACGAAAGGAAAGTAGCTGCCCCGTATGTGGACGCGGGTCGATGGTGCGCGTAGCCAGAACGCGGGCGCGATCGGAGGCGGCGCCTGGCTTTATGCTCGACTGAACCAGCACCTCGGCGCCTTGCGCCAGGTTCATGTTTTCCATGCGGTACAGGAAGGGCGCGGGTTCCCCGGCTTGTCGTTCGATATCGGGGAAGAGCGTCCACAAGGCGCGGTGCCATTCCCAGGCATTGTCGAGGCGTCCCGGCGCCAGCCAAATCTTACTGAGATGCATCGCTGCCCTCCTGTGTATGGATATACAGTTGGCGGCTGGCGAACTGCCGCTTGCGGCCGTACAGGGGGATGTCCCGCAGGTGGTAAGGCGTGGCGGCTGCGGATGGTTCTTGCTCGCTGTAGATCAGCCCCTTGCCCGGTTCGATCAGGTCAAAGGCGGCCTCGAAATCGGTCGCCTCGATCATGCCTTCTAGCAATGGCCGGGAGATGGGACAGGATCGCCGTCCGAGAAACGGCGTATAAACGGGTTTCTCCAAGGCCTGGCGCAAGGCATCGGCGTCGTAGGCGGCGTCTTCGCGGATCTCCAGCAACACGGTGTATTCGGCATCGCACAGATATTCCCGGCGCGAGACGACGGGAAACTTGTTGGGCTTTCCATCCACCTTGCGGGCGTCCATCACGGTGTGGAAATCGGTAATGCGCAACGGCTCACGATCCATGCGCACCGCGATCCGCACGCTGGTGGCCAGGGCTTCCAGCCTGTCGCTGTCGGTACGGTCGATGCCCAGGCAAGCTGCCAGCAAACCCAGCAATGCGCTGCGCGTGGGGATCAGCTCGCTATGACGGAAATCCTCATAGGTGTGGCCGCCCCAGGCCTGCATCACGCCCTGGGGTTTGAGCGCTACGAAGGTTTTCATTCTTCACCGTCCTTTTCCACCCATTCTTCCAATGCCAGCAGGCTGTCGAGGGTTTTGGGTTCGCCGTCCGAGCCTCCGAGCCGAAAAGCCGCGACCCGCTCATCCAGCCCATATCCCTTGTGGACATCGCGCCAATAGCCCTTCAGCGCCTTGATGGAGGGGGCCAGATAGCCCCCGTTTTCCTTGATACGTTTCTCGAAGGCGTTGGCCAAAGAGACGGGGATGTCGCTGAAACTCACCATGGCGTAATCGGCCAGATTGAAGGGCGCGGTGCTCTGGTTTTTGGCGGTGGGGATCACGGTGGCCATCAGGTGCAGTACATGGCGTGCGACCTTCAGCGCCTTTTCCCGCGTGGCGCCGCCGAGGTTCTTCTGCAACTGCGGGATATTGAGACTGGCATAGCGATAGAACACGCCGGCGCTGAATTCCTGTGTATTGAGGTGCCCCGAACCCTGCTCGCCCTTGCCCTCTTCCGTTTCGCCCACGAGGCGCTGCTTCATTTCCTCCTCGACCAGATCGTCCACCGCCGTGAACCAGTCGATGTCGGAATCCACCAGATGGGTGGTGATCGCATGCGCGACGGCCATGGCGCCATCCATGTTGGTCATCAGGCCCGATGTGGCCATGCGACCCGACAGGGCGATGTCGAGAGCGGAGGCCATCGCGGCACGCAGGGGCGCCGATTCCTTCTCGATCTGTTTTTGCAGTTTCTTGGGGTCGGCGTCTTCCCCTGCTTCCTGGATTTTTTCACAGAACCAGGCAACCTCTTCGACGGCCCAGGGGGCGACAGCGACATCGCTGACTGAACGATCCGGCAGGCCTTCCTTGCCGGATATCCATTCGAGCGCGCGGACGATGACATCCTCTGGATAACGGTCTTTCAGGGCGGCCACGAATTTTTCCTGCAACCGGCCCAACTCGCGCGTGCGGGTGGATGGCTGGCCGAGATGCTGGGCATAGTAATCGCTCTTGCGCATGGCGCGCTTGAGGGACTGTGACGATATTCTGACCCGCCGCTGCCCGCCGAAAATCGCGGTCTTCTGCATGTTCATGTCGTCGCGGTTCAGGCAGGACGGGCTGTGAGAGATAAGGATATGGAAATTGATAAAGTTTTTTTCAGTCATGGCTGGCTTCCTTTTCAATTTTTGGAACAGGGGTGAAATAGTCTTCGACGAGGCGGCGCTTCTGGTCTTCGTTCCAGTAGAACAGGCTTTCTACTAGGCGTTGCCAATGCACTGCGGGATCCGCCTGCTGCACCAGTCGCCGTAGCTGGATGAGGTCGTTCGGCACTGTGGAGCGCAGCACCTGGAACAGGCGCGTCTCGTCGATGTCCGCTAGCTTGAGAGCCTGTCCCAGCCGCAGTTCGGTGTTGGCATGGCGGACATGGGCGAGAAAGAAGACAACGCGTTGCCAGCGGGCATCGGTCTTGATGCCAGACAGCAGTCGGTAAAAGGCCGGGGTCAACGCCAGATCGTCCGGCCTGGCCACTCGCCGCAATTCGGCCCTTGACCCGGCGCCCAGATCGTCATAACGCGCCTTCAAGTCGTCGAGGTCAGGTAGATCACTCATTGGGTTTCTCCTTGAGCTTGGAAAATGCCTGGGCCAATGTCGCCTTTGCCGTGGCGAGGGCCTTGATCATCTTGGGTTCATGGGAATAGGGGCGCGTGACCTGGCCGAAAATGCCCCTGCTCAGGTCGATCAAATCATCCGTGAGTCGGGAAAGCCGGTCTTGCGGCTGTGACCAGTCGATCTCGCGCAGGGTTCGATGGATCAGAGGTTCAGACTGGTGGTAGTAAATGGCTTCGGCTTTTTCATTGACGCCCGTGGCGCCGGATGCCTTGGCGAATCCATACAACTTGTTGCGCAACAGGGTCTTGATCTCCAGCGTCACGTTAACCAGGGTCGATATATAGGCGCCGTTCTGGTCCCAGCCGGGCCGTAGCGGGAAATATTCATGCCGCCGTTGCAGGATCGAAGCCTGCTTGTTCCGGTACCCGCCCACGATCAACTGGCCTGACGGGGCCAGGGCGCGTCTGAACTGGCTCACGACTTCCGCCGGGTCATGACCTTCTTTCTTGTCCTCGGTGGCAACCAGCAGATGGTTCAACCGGGTCCAGGCGGGCGCGGTGGTGGTGAAGGAGAGGTATTTCAGCGTGCCTTTTTTCAGATCACGCACCCGGGGGGAGTGGGGATGGATCCAGTCTCCGACGATTTCGTAGACGAACCTCTCCTTGAAAAACCCGGTCACCCGCTTGTCGGTGGTCAATCCATACAGATCACAGGCGCCACCCTCGTCCGAGAACTCCAGCTCGACATGCGCGGGTTGCCAGAAGAGCCCTCGCAGCAGACCAATCTCGTGTGCCGGGATTTTGGATTTTGCCTGGATGGGTTCCACCCAAGTGGGCTTGTCGTTGGCGCGAAGTCGCTCGAAGTCGGGCAATATGCGTTCGACGCTTTGCCTGTGCAGCACATTGAACCAGATGTCATGGTGCAAGATGTTATGGTGCAGACGGCTGCCCGCCATCAGGGTGGTGATGGGCGCGCCGCCACGAAACCCGCCCTTGAACCCGCCCCCCATGCTGGGCGCGTTCATGGCCTGGTTGAATAGCGCGATCGCGGCCGCTGATTCGCTGATGGCGCCGATCTCGCCCGGGTCGTTGAAAAAGGCATGGTTGCCGCCTTCCGGCAGGCCGACAAACAGCTTTTGGATTGGTGTGACCTCCTTGGCCTTGACGCCCCGCGTCTGCATGAACGGCGTCTCCGGATGTTCCAGATCGAACCAGTCGATATAGTCAGCGATGCCATCCTCGTATTCCACCTCGGTCAGCGGCTGCGAGATGCGTTGTTTCAGTTCGCTGGCATCTGCGGGCAGGAACAGCACCTGTGTCAGGCAGATCAGCAATTGCAGGCAGGCCAGCTCCATATCGTCCCGTGGCAGGGCGATCTGAAAATCCCCTTCCTCGCACAGGATTTGCTTCAGAGGGATCAGCCGGGTTGAGCCGCTGTCCTGTACCGGCACCCAGGGGTCGGTCAATAAATTCATTCGATCAAACTCCTACATTTTTACGACAGCCACCAGCGCCACCAACAATGCCAAAGCGATTAGCCCATAGAGACCGATTTCGTTCAGCGCCTTCAGAACCTCGGAGATCCACATAGCTGGAGCCCCTTACCTGCACTCTGTTCCCAAACAGGGTAGGACGGGACCTGCCCAATGTCAAGCAAGAGGGTAGTCTAATGGAGGCTGCTGTATTACTATACAGCTTCCTGGCAAATAGCTGGGTTGACCCAAGGGTTGTCTAATGGTGCGTGTATGCACTATCACCGTTCCCCCCCACTAAGTGGGGGATAATCATCGGATACTCATTGCTTATCCACATCCATTCCAAGTTCGTTGTGGTACATGAAGCGAACTTTTCCATTGTCGTAACACCAACATTCATCTCTCTTTTCCATTACTAACCAGATCAGCCCATCGGCCTCGGCATCCGGCAGTCCCAAACGCTGCCAGGAATTCGGCGCCGGTAGTGTGTTGAGCATGATCTGCTCCGCCCTTTCCCAGGCCTCCAGTTGTTGAATCGGCCTATCCTCGTCGAGAAAACAACGACCCGCGGGCATTTCCCGCACCGGCACGATGTTGAGGCTCATCTCACCGTCACGGGTCAGCAGGTTGACGTTGCTGTCATCGTCGTTCCAGGCATTTTCGATGTTGCAGATATAGTGGGCTCCCAGTCTGCTGCCATCCTGAGCCTGCAAATACTCCTCAAATTCAGCGATGATCTCTTCCGGTTCATCTACCCATGGCGTTTCCTCATAGACCGCCTCGATCATGGGCCGATAGGCGGCCGGGAAGCGCAGTTCCGGGTTGTTGCGCACCATCTGTTCCGTGCGCCACAGCACGCGGGAGTTGGGTGCTTTGTCGTTGCCGTAGATCAGCTTGTGCAGCTCGTAACGACATGCCTCTGGCAGCAGGACGGTGCAGGCGGGCTCCTCGAATCCGGTCGGGCGTTCGAGGTCGTGGCGCTGCAATCTTCCCAGGCGTTGGAACAGCAGGTCGATGGGACAGAGCTGGGTGATCATCCAGTCGAAATCGAGATCCAGGCTTTGCTCAATGACCTGTGTGGCGACCAGAATGCCGCCATGGGGGTGATTTCCATCCTTGCCCCAGCGCGCCATGACGGCTTGCTGGATCTTCTGGCGGTCCTTGAAACGGTAGCGGGAGTGGAACAGCAGCACCCCGCGATCGGTCCGATCGGCCAGGCGTTGCGCGAGACGCTGCGCGTCGGCCACCAGGTTGCAGATGATGGCGACGTTGGCTCCGCTTTCGGCGGCATCGATGATGGCCTGCTCCAGCGCCTCGTCCGGCAGCATGTCCGGGGTTTCCGCCCAAGCCAGTTTGACGATCCGGGGCGGCAGTTCTTTGAGTCGATCCATTTCCCACTGGGGCAGGCGAAAAAGGTCTACGCCGTTGTTTGTTGCCTGAGTGATGAGTGGATAGGCGTTGTCGGCCTCCAGGGCGTCGCCGTCCGCTTCCCAGGAGGCCAACAGCGCGCGGCGCAGCGGTAGCGGCAGGGTCGCCGACAACAGTATAGCGCTGCCTCCCATGGCCTTTTGATGCTTCAGCACCCGGTCGAGCAAGCCGTACATATAGGCGTCGTAGGCGTGCACCTCGTCGATGATCAGCACGCTCTTGCCCAGACCAAAGCCCCGCACGAAACGATGGCGAACCGGCAGCGCCGAGACCAGCACCTGATCCACGGTACAAACACCGATTTGGCCGAGGAACACACGCTTGCGGCTCTGCGCCAGCCATAGGGCGCATTGGGCGCCAGCCTCGATTTCTCGACCGCCATGCGCGCAGTTGGCCGCCTTTTTCAGATCGATGAAACGCGGATTGAACCGCGACTTGCCATGGGCGAGCACCACATCGGCATCGTCGAACAGGCGGTTGGCCACATCGGTCAGCCGATCCAGCATGGCATCGGCAGTGGCCTGGGTCGGCAGGGCGAAGATCACGCTTTCGGCCTCTCCCGCCGCCAACAGGCGCGCGGCATAGGCCAGGGCGGCCTCCGTCTTGCCAGATCCGGTGGGCGCTTCGACCAACGTCAGTCCGGGTTCCAGCGGAAGCTCATCGACCAGGGTCTGGACCTGATGCGGACGCTCGAACTGGGGGAAAACGGCGCGCATGCCGCCGCTGCTAATACTCCTGGCCAGCAGGCCGCTTTCCCTGAGTACCGTGTCCGCGATCTCGCAACGCGCATCCAGATAGTCTTGCAGCGCGACTTCATCGTCCCGGTAGGTAAAGCGTGGTTCGCCCTGCTGATTCTCCGTTGTCGAGCCAAGCCAGTCGCAGACCGAACAGAAGCCGGCAAGGAATTCGAGATCGACCGGGGGTGGCATATCGTTCAGGGACAATCCCTCTGGCTTCAGAAAAAGGCTTTCCATCTCTTGGATGAATTCGATCCTTGCAACACGATCACGTTCCAACAGCCTGGGATCGGCCAACGGAGGACTACCCTCCGGTTGTGCCGCCTCTCGCGGCTCGATGCCGTGATGCCCGGCCACCGCGCGAATCCAGGGTTGCCATGCGGCCCATCTGTCTTCCCCGGTCACTTCCTCCCAGAATTCCTCGCCTGCCTTCCAGTCGAAACGCCCGGCGAGATCCTCGAACACCCAATAGGCGGCATATTCGCCGTGCCAGTAGTGGTGGGAAATCGTGGCATCGGGGGTTGGGAGATTCATTCCAGCGCACAGGCGCTTCCATGCCCATAAGGCTTTTAGCTGGAAGCGGATATCGAATTTGCCCAGATCATGGATGGCGATGAAGAACAGAAGCCAGGCAATGGCCTGCTCCACCTCGAGGCCGGTCATCGCTGCAAAGCGGGCGCGGAGCAACGGGCTGGCCCGCAGCCAGCACTTGGCTACTGCCACTACATCCAGGCAGTGATAGACCAGCAGGTGAAAGCGGTCTTCATCCTCGGTTCCGGCCTTACCCCAATAGCGAAAAAAGGATTCAGTGATGTCTATCATCCTTGTCCCCCTCCGGGTAGTCGGTGGTTTCAGCAGGTTCATCCCATTCGACGCGCACATCGATGACCAGCGGGGCCTCTTCTTCCCACAGGCGGATTTCGTCGATACCAAACAGATGGTCGATGATCCGATTCGCCAGCCACCAAAAAAGCAGGAAGAGGCCGATAACTATGAGTAGTGCTTTCACTTTGGTGGTATCTGCTTGGCGGCCATGATGGCATTCTAGCCCGGATATTTCATCCGCTTCTCGCTTTTCCGGGCGGTCAGTGGATGGAAGATGTGGCGCCTCGAACGGGACGTGGAAAGGCTCGTGAAGGGCTATTTTCTAGGTGTCAATGGCCAATAATTTTGACCCCCTTTCGGCCAATAAAACTGGCTCTTCACCAAATCAGGTGGGTAACATTCACCGGCAGATACCCTCCGGGTATAGATCGAGTCCACCAAGGTGGAAGTAGATGGCATTGGCAAAGCGCCCCTTGTTGCGGAAACCATGG
>JAKRWE010000094.1 GCA_024712425.1 Chromatiales bacterium | reverse complement strand
CCTCCCGTCGCCCGTGTCAAAAAACGACGGAAAGGGTACGGCCACATGGCCCGGAATGCCCCGATGGGTGGGTCAAAATTGTTGGCCATAGGTGGGTCAGAATAGATGGGCATTAACAGCATCATCCTGGGGAACCGTGAGGAATCCGGGCAGTCTACCATTGCCGGATTGGTGAAAAACCATGCTTCGAGGATACGAGCCCATGAGACCGAAACACCTGTTCCTGATCAGTGTTCTGGCGCTGCTGCTGGGTGCCTGCACCCAGGAGACCCAAAACAAGCTGGGGCGGGCCATACAGAACTGGACCGGAACCAACGGCGTGCTCGAGGTCTATGCCGGTGACAAGCTGGTGCGGCGTTTCATCCAGATCGACAAGCTGACCACCGCCAAGGCCACGCAGGGCAACAACGATCGCCCCTACCGCTACGGTTATGGCGTGTTCGACGAGAACCTGAACATGCGCAAAGATCCGGGTGAAAAGAAGGTGTACTTCGAGTTCAGCGACTACTCAACATCCTACGTGTTCTTCGAGAACCCCTATTGAAGGCGCCATCCAACCATGATCAGTGTGGAAAACATTCAACCGCAAAGGACGCAAAGAGCGCAAAGAAGATGAAAGCGCTGCGTAGGGTGGGTCGAGCGTAGCGATACCCACCGTTTCCGGCTGCGTTCGATGGGTTTCGCTGCGCTCAACCCATCCCGTGTTTTCCATGATTAGGGGTGTGGCCAGAGGTTCATGCGAGTTAGCGTGGAAAACACTCAACCACAAAGAACACGAAGGACACGAAGTGCGTTGCCAGCTCGTCTTGCTGACACTTTAATCCTCTTCGTGTTCTTTGTGCTCTTCGTGGTTGATCTGACACATGAATGATTGGTGCGGAAAACATTCAACCGCAAAGGACGCAAAGAGCCGCAAAGCTCAGGCGGTGATTTGCAGGGTGATGTGCCCGCGCAATTCTGTGCCAATAGGCGTATAGTCCGCGACCCTGCTGTGTTCCCCGGGCTGTTTGCCCGGCCTGTCCCCGTGACTCACAGCATTCATCGACAAGGCTGTGAGAAATGACTGAACATACCCCCGGGTTTTCCGAACTGGATCTCCCGAAACCGCTGCTGCGCGCGGTAAGCGACGCTGGCTACGAGACCCCTTCACCCATTCAGGCCAGGTGCACTCCGCTGCTGTTGCAGGGCCGGGATCTGCTGGGACAGGCCCAGACGGGAACCGGCAAGACCGCGGCATTCGCCCTGCCCCTGCTGGCCCGCATCGATCTGGCCCGGCGCGAGCCGCAGCTGCTGGTGCTGGCGCCCACGCGCGAGCTGGCCATACAGGTGGCGGAGGCCATGCAGACCTATGCCCATCATCTGCCCGATTTCCACGTGCTGCCGATTTACGGCGGACAGAGCTACGACGTGCAACTGCGTCACCTGCGTCGTGGCGTGCAGGTCATCGTGGGGACCCCCGGGCGGGTCATGGACCATATGCGCAAGGGCTCGCTGAAGACGGATTCCCTGCGCATGCTGGTGCTGGACGAGGCCGATGAGATGCTGCGCATGGGGTTCATCGACGACGTGAACTGGGTGCTGGAGCACATCCCGGACGAGCGCCAGATCGCCCTGTTCTCCGCCACTATGCCGAGGGAGATCCGTAAGGTCGCGGAGCAGCATCTGCACGACCCGGAGATCGTGCGGATCGCCTCGGCCACCACCACGGCCGCGACCATCCGCCAGCGAGCCTGGATGGTGAGCGGGATGCACAAGCTCGATGCGTTGACCCGTGTGCTGGAAACCGAAGCGGTGGACGGCGGCATCATCTTCGTGCGCACCAAGACCGTCACGGTGGAACTGGCCGACAGGTTGTCGGCGCGTGGTTTCTCGGTCGAGGCGCTGAACGGCGATATCGCCCAGGCGCAGCGGGAAAAGACGGTGGACCGGCTCAAGAGCGGCCGCATCGACCTGCTGGTGGCGACCGATGTGGCGGCGCGCGGCCTGGACGTGCAGCGCATCAGCCACGTGATCAACTATGACATCCCGTACGACACCGAGTCCTATGTGCATCGCATCGGTCGCACCGGGCGGGCCGGGCGGGCCGGCGAAGCCATCCTGTTCGTCGCGCCGCGCGAGCGACGCATGCTCAAAGCGATAGAGCGCGCCACCGGTCAGCCGATCGAGCCGATGCAGATGCCGACGGTGGAGGATATCAATGTCAGCCGGGTGGCGCGTTTCAAGCAGCGTATCGTCGACGCGCTGGCTGCCGAGCAGGACCTGGGCCTGTTCTATCGTATCGTGCGCGAGGTCGAGGACGAGCAGGACGCCGATCCGCTGCAGATCGCCTCGGTGCTTGCGGCCATGCTGCAGGGGGACGTGCCGCTGCTGCTCGAGAACAGGCCCGGGCGCAGGGAGAAGAAGCCATCCACGGATGAAGGCCGGTCTCCGAAAAAAGGCAAACGCGAGCGTTCAAAGCCGCAGCCCCCGGAGATTGCGACGCAGGCGCGCCCGTTGAAGGATCATCCGGATGTCGAGATGGAGCGCTACCGGGTCGAGGTGGGTTACGAGCATGGGGTGAAACCGGGCAATATCGTGGGTGCCATCGCCAACGAGGCCGACCTGGAAAGTCAGTATATCGGGCACATCGAGATCTTCGATGATTTCTCCATTGTCGATCTTCCCGCCGGGATGCCGAAAGAAACCTTCCGGACGCTGAAGAAGGCATGGGTGTGTCAGCAGCAGCTGAACATATCCCGCCTGGGTGAGGCGCGTACCGAAGCGCCGAAGCGGGGCAAGAAGGCCCGCAAGCCGGCGGCAGGTAAGCGAAAAAACCGAACAGGTCCATAAAGAAAACCAGCTCCCGGGAAACTGTCAGGCCGATAATGGACTTTATGTCGGGGTCGCGTGCGAAGGTTGCACCAGCAAGCTGGCTCCTACAGTACGATGAAGCGATCGCCCCTCCGTTAGGAGCGGGCTTGCCCGCGAAACTCAGCGGTGGTCGCGGAAGCGCCGTGCGATCCAGTAGTCCAGGCTGAAGTAGCGGCCTGCACCATAGAAGAACAGTACCAGCAGCATGATGAAATAGGTCGCCGCGACTTCGATGCCGTTATTCAGGATGACGAAGTCGCCGGAGCTGGTCAGCCAGTCGTAGTTCCTGGCGTATTGCTGCAGGATGTTATTGGCCATTGACATACGGTTTTGCCTCGCAGGTGGACACGATCACGCGTGCGGTCAACATTCTCGGTATGCAGGTCGTGCACGATCTGGCCCTGGCAGCGGGCATATCAAAGGCCACCGAGGGCCTGCACAATCCCGTGATGGACCTGAACACCTTCTGGTATCGCAGCCTGCACTGCGCCCTGCTGGCCAAGGAAATGGCGGTCGCAGCCGGGATCGCCAATACCGAGAGCGTATTCGTTCGCGGGCTGCTGCACGACATCGGCCACCTGCTGCTTTTCTGTCATTACCCGGAGGAATCCCGCCAGGCGCTGAGCCAGGCGGATGGCGGCCTGGAAAAACGCCTGCAGGCCGAACAGGAAGCGATCGGGATAGACGCTTACCAGCTCGGCGCCGAACTGGCACGCGCATGGCAGCTGCCCGAATCCTTCGCCACGACCTTCACCCACCTCGTGCACCCCGAAGCGGCGCCGGAGCCGGAGGCTCACGATATCGCTGTCCTGCAGATCGCGGCACAGATCAGCGACGGTATCGACTTCGACCTGTTGATCGAGCAGATACTGGAACAGGTCAGTCCGGCCACCTGGGCGCTGGCCGGTCTCTCCAGCGATGCAGGCGTGGCCGCCGTGGACGCCTCCTCCCTGGATATGGTGGACGCGATGTACCGTACCCTGAGCCCCCAGGAAGAGGCGGCCTGAGTGGAGCCCCGGTCGGCCTGGCCGGCTCAGTTGTCGCTGCAGCCCCCGGTATCACACCCGCCCTTGCCGAGGGTCTCCTCGCGCATCTGCTCCTCGGTCTGGGCATTGCGGGCCTCGATCTCGGCGCGGGTGCGCGCCTCCCAGACCTCCTTGCGCTCGGCCACCCGGCGATCCCAGGCGTCCTTCTGCTCGGGAATGGTCATCTCGCCGAACAGGACCTGGCGCATCAGGCGGTAACCGAACTTGATCAGCGCTTCCTCGCTCTGCGCCAGCTCGTCGTAGGTCTGCTGTGGCAGATCGTAAGTCTTCTTGAAATTGTCGCTGAGCACGAACTTGCGGAACATGTCGAAGTTGAACGAGGCCATGAAGAACAGCTGCAGGCTCATCTCGTTCGGCTTACCGACACCCGGGCCACCGGAGCGTTTTTTCAGGATCAGCTCGTACCACTCACGGTTGAGCTCGTCATATTCCTCGACGCCCTGTTCCTCGCGGTAATCGGCCACCGTGATCTCACGGTCCTCGTCATGCCCCTTGCAATGCGATTCCTGGATGAGCGAGTACTGCTGCTTGGCCTCGTATTCGTCCTTGTTACGCATGGTCAGCAAACCGAGCGGATAGTAACGGCAGACGCTCGGCCTATCCTCGTAGACACTGCAGCCGTTGTCGCCGTCGAGCAGCAGGCAGGCGCCATCGTCATCGGTACGCAGCTTGATGCCCGGCACCCCGTCACGCTCCATCTGGAACGGTACCGTGTGGGCCTTCAGGAACTCCTCGGAATTCATACCCAGGCGCCGCTGCAGACGCAGCACGTCATAGGGCGCGAGCGTGATGTCCGCTTTGCGGCAGCAATCGTTGAAACAGCTGATGCCCTTGTAACAACGGAACCTGATCTTGCTCTCGGCGGTCAGCAGCGTCGGCAGGGTCGCGCTGCTCAGCTCCTCCGGAATATCAAACTTTTCATCACTCATCGACCTTACCTCTTGCAATAACTGGCATGCCAAGCGACAGCCTGACACGGACGCGCCTGCCAAACAGGGCGCGAATTATAGGGTTTTGTTAAGGATTTTCGCAAAAGCGGGTAAAAAACCCTTAACAAAAAAGTCCGGGCGCCTGGGGCGCCCGGACTATCTCAGAAACCCTGAATCCGGGGAATCAGGGGATTCTGCCGTCTCCGGCTGTCAATTACTTGAACAGCTTGGACTTGTCCACCAGGTCCTTGTGTGCCCGCTTGAAGCAGGTGAAGGTCTTGGTTTCCTTGTCGTAAACGGAGTTTACGAAGCACTTCCAGTTTTCTTCGTCGACGAAGTTCTTGTCCATGCGGTAGTAGAAGCCCGGGTAACGGGATTCTTCACGGAACTGGATGTGCTTCATGTGGGCCTCGGCCGTGATGATGCGGTGGTAGTTCTCCCAGGCCCGCAGCAGCTCGTGCAGGTCCTTGGCGCGCATCTTCAGGGCGTCTTCCTTCAGGTCAGCCAGCTTCTGCTCGGCGATCTCCAGCATGTGCTCGTTGGTGGTGTAGTAGGTGGCCACACCGGCAACGTACTCGTCCATGGCCTTCTGGAGGCGGAACTGCAGCATACGCGGGGTGATGTAGTTCGGGTTTACATCGATCGCGGTGGAGTAGTCCTTGTGCTCCAGGAAGTTACGGACCGGACGGTAGATCTCTTCGATCAGGTCCTCAACGGAGGTGTCCAGCTCGGGGGTCAGGTCAGCATTGTCGATGCAGTACTTGACCATGGCCTTGGCAGCCAGACGACCCTCGGTGTGGGAACCGGAGGAGAACTTGTGACCGGAGGCGCCAACGCCGTCACCGGCGGTGAACAGGCCGGACACGGTGGTCATGCCACGGTAGCCCCAGTTCCAGCCAGAAGGCAGGTGCTCGGGGATGCCCTCGCCCAGTGCCTCTTCGGTCGGTGCACCGACATCTTCCGGACCGGAGGTCCAGATGCCGCAGCAACCGGAGTGGGAGCCCAGCAGGTAGGGTTCGGTCGGCATCAGCTCGGAGTTCTTCTTCTCCGGCTCGATGTTTTCACCGGCCCAGATACCACACTGGCCGATACACATGTCGAGGAAGTCTTCCCAGGCTTCTGCTTCCAGGTGCTTGACCTCACGCGGAGACAGGGTCTCGCGCAGCTTGCCCAGAGCGGTCACGGTGTCCATCCAGATCGGACCACGACCTTCGCGCATTTCCTTCAGCATCAGGTGGTTACGCAGGCAGGAAGCAGGAACGGCGGCCTGACCGTAAGGAGGATAGTCGTCCAGCATCTCCTTGTTGCGGGTCATGTAGGTCTCGCCGTAGGCGTTGGTGGCCTGCGATTTGAACAGCAGGAACCAGGCGCCAACCGGGCCGTAACCGTCCTTGAAGCGGGTCGGCACGAAGCGGTTTTCCATCATGGTCAGCTCGGCGCCGGCCTCGGCAGCCATGGCGTAGGTGGAACCGGCGTTCCACACCGGGTACCAGGCACGACCCTGGCCTTCACCCACGGAGCGCGGACGGAAGATGTTCACGCAGCCGCCGGCAGCCAGCAGGATGGCCTTGGCCTTGAACACGTACAGCCTGTGCTCACGAACGGAGAAACCGACAGCACCGGCGATGCGGTTCTTGTCGTTCTTGTCGTTGACCAGCTTGACGATGAAGACACGCTCCTGGATACGCTCGGTACCCAGCGCCTTCTTGGCGGCCTCGGCGACGATCCACTTGTAGGATTCGCCGTTGATCATGATCTGCCACTTACCGGAACGAACGGGCTTGCCGCCGTCCTTCAGGGAGGTCAGACCCTTGGAGCCGTCATGACGCTCACCGTTCTCGTCGGTCTTCCAGATCGGCAGACCCCACTCCTCGAACAGGTGCACGGACTCGTCGACGTGGCGGCCCAGGTCGTAGGCCAGGTCGTCACGGGTGATACCCATCAGGTCGTTGGAGACCATGCGGGCGTAATCCGCAGGATCCTGCTCCGGACCGATGTAGGTGTTGATGGCGGATAGGCCCTGGGCAACAGCACCGGAGCGGTCCATTGCAGCCTTGTCGACCAGCTTGACTTTCAGATCGTGACCAGCGGCCTTGGCCGCTTCCAGCCAGGGACCGAGCTCATAGCCGGCACCGCAACAGGCCATGCCGCCACCGATCAAAAGGATGTCTACTTCTTCTTCGACAACTTCCGGATTACCGAATTCAGCCATTGTATTTACCTCTTTACTATTCGATTTACTTGCAGATCAGCTCGCTGGGATCGCCAGCGCGGTAACCGTTCTGTTCGTTGTGGTTAAAGAAGCCAGGCTCGGCAATCTTCGCCAGGTCCGCAACCGGCTTGCCACCGTACGGGTCGATGGAACCTTCCGGGGTGGTGCGGATCGGGAACTTGAAGCGCTTCATGGTGCCGTTGCGGAACTTGATGGTCCACATGATGGAGTCGGTACCACGCAGCGGCTGCACGGATGCACCCAGCGGCACGATGTCGGCGTAAGGACGGGCCTCAATCGCGTTCTGCGGGCAGATCTTGATGCAGGAGTAGCACTCCCAGCACTGATCCGGCTCCTGGTTGAACGACTTCATGGCGTGGCCGGTCTCGGAACCGTCCATGTCCAGCTTCATCAAGTCATGCGGGCAGATGTACATGCACGCGGTTTTGTCTTGGCCTTTACAGCCATCGCACTTGTCGGTACGTACGAATGTAGGCATCGAAAGTTTCTCCTGAGGTTTACACTGCAGTGTGTGGGTTGTTCGAGTCACCCCCGTCAGACGGTGGCGTCTCAAATCTCGTGCCCCAAATCGGCTTCGCGTACCGCAAAGATTGCGATCAGCGCCGGGCGAATCTGCACAAATCAGGCTACAAAAAGGCCCGCCGGGGCATGGGGTGTGTAAACATAGAGAGGGGAGGGGTAAAACGCCAAACAGTTTTACCCGCAGATGGCATAAATAAGCCTTATTTCATGTGCTAATACGGAATGTTAACCCATTGTTTTTTATAATCATCCCACCCCGGGTAGATGTCCGATGAAGCCCGGTAACACGAATCACTATTATTACCCAAAAAAATCATGTCCAAAACACCCCCTGAGGTCACCCTGTTCATAGCCACCGGCTGCGCCCATTGTCCGGCCGTCCTGCGGGCCCTGAACGACCTGCTCAAACAGGGAGCGATCGGCCGCCTCGAGGCGACCAACATCGCGGTCCACCCCGAGGCAGCGCAGGAACACGGGATCCGCTCGGTGCCCTGGCTGCGTATCGGTCCGTTCCAACTGCAGGGAAGCTACACACCCGCGGAACTTCGTAAATGGGTGCAACGGGCCGGCATCGAGCAGGGCCTGCGTGACTACCTCGCTGAACTGATCGAGAAGCAGCGCCTCGACGAGGCCATTGCACTGGCCCGAAAAGACGAGGGCATCCTGAAACTGGCGATCCACATGCTCGGCGACATGAAGACGCCCATCGGGGTGCGCATCGGTATCGGCGCCCTGCTCGAAGACCTCGCCGAACACGGACACTTTGAACTGGCGCAACAGGAGCTGAGGAAGCTGCTGTCCGCACCCGAGGCCCAGGTGCGTGCGGACGCCGCCCACTATCTGGGCCTCAGCCCAGATTCCCGCACCCGGGAATGGATCGGCCCGCTGCTCGAGGACCCAAGCCCCGAGGTGCGCGAGATCGCACGGGAGGCCCTGGAGGAAGCGGATCCGTCCTGACAGGGCCATACCCGGCCCCGGTCAGGGCGGGAATCCCGTATCATGCCGCTATGCTGACACCCCGAGACCAACAGATCATCCAGGCCCATGCCGCCTTCATCTGCCAGGTGGTCGAGTTCGCACGCAACCCCGACGCGCGATCGCAGTTCGAGGAACTGCTGCAGTCCGCCAAGGAGAACGGCTGGCATGCCCTGGCCCGGGCCTTGCGCCGCATCGCCGCCGGCAACAGCGACCTCTCCGGCATCGCCCACCTGGACGAGGAGGACCGGGTGATCGCCGAGGCGGTACTGCGCGGCCTGCACAACCCCGCCACCCTGCCCGATCCGGAAAAGAAACCGGACGCCACCCTGGCCGCGCCCGGCCTGGCCTCCATGATCCACGCGGCAGCGACCGGCAATATGCAGGCCCTGGTGTTGATCGGACAGATGGCTGAACAGATGTCGAAGGTCGGCGGCGACATGGCGCGCATCGCGGGAGCGATCCGGCCGATGATCAACGGCGAACGGGACCCCGCGGTGCTCGCCAGAGGCATGGACACGCGCGGACAGCAATTACTGCACAACATTCTCGAGGAACTGGAGAAGCTGTAATGCCGCTGACCACCTCCGATGCCCGCCTGTTCCTCGTCATCGGGGCCGGCGGCGGCTTTTTCAGCGTGCTGCTCGGCGCCTTTGCCGCGCACGCCCTGCGCGGAATCATAAGCCCCGGCCTGCTGGACGCCTTTCTGACCGGGGTGCATTACCAGGCCATCCATTCCCTGGCGCTGCTGCTGGTCGGGATCCTGCTCGAACTGCAGCCACACCGCCAGCTGCGCTGGGCCGGCTGGTGCTTCGCCAGCGGTATCCTGCTGTTTTGCGGCAGCCTGTACATCATGGCCGCGATCGACATCCGCTGGCCGGGCCTGGTCACCCCCTTTGGCGGCACCGCCTTTCTGTGCGGCTGGGGCATCCTGACCTGGCACCTGCTGCGCCGCTGAGCGACACACATGGATATCCAGGCGCTGCTAAACCGGCTGGACAAGAACCAGCGCCAGCTGGGCAAATGGGCCCGTCGCGAGCGCCTCGAGGCCTGGCGGCTGTACGATCGTGACATGCCGGAATTCCCGCTCGCCATCGACCGCTACGGCAAGGCGCTGCACATCCAGGTCTACGAACGCCGACGCCCGCTGGAGGAGGCACAGATCGAGGCCTTGCGCGAGGCACTGCTGGCCCACTTCGAACTGCCGCCGCTGGCACTGGCAATCAAGACCCGCAGGCGCCAGCGCGGGTCGTCCCAGTACGAAAAACTGGCCGCCAGCGCCCCTTCCTTCAAGGTGCGCGAACGGGACTACCTGTTCGAGGTCAATCTGCACCGCTATCTGGATACCAGCCTCTTTCCCGACCACCGGGATACCCGCTACATGGTCGGCCAGCGCGCACAGGGAACGCGATTCCTGAACCTGTTCGCCTACACCGGCAGTTTCACGGTGTACGCGGCAGGCGGCGGGGCAAGACGTACCGTGACCGTGGACATGTCGCATACCTACCAGGCATGGAGCCGGCGCAACCTGGCACACAACGGTCTGGACGACCCGCAGCGACACCAGTTCGTCCAGGCCGACGTCAACGGCTTCCTGGCCCGCATGCGCAGGGCCCGCGCGCGCTTCGATCTGATCGTGCTGGACCCGCCCAGCTTCTCCAACTCCAAGCGCATGCAGCAGACCTTCGACGTGCAGCGTGACCAGCTCGACCTGCTGCGCGACACCCTGGAACTGCTTGCACCCAGCGGCGAGCTGTTCTTCTCCAACAACCGCCAGGGCTTCAAACTCGACCCGAAAATCGCCGACTGGGCGGCGATCGAGGAGATCACGGATCAAACCGTGCCCAAGGACTTCAAACGCCACCGGCCCCATCGCTGCTGGCTGATGCGCAAGTGAGACGGCATAACCCGTCCCCCAGGATCCCGAATTCCGACATGCGCAGACCCATCACCCTGACACTCCTGCTGCTACCCGGCTCATTGCCCGCGGCGGTCAGCAGCGAGACCATCTTTTTCCTCCAGCCGGATGGCCGGCACTACCTGCTCGAGCGGGCCATCCACTCGGACAACAGCAGTCAGCGTTTCCACCTGCCCAAGGACATACAGCCCGAGGAGCTGCTGCATGTCAGTCCCGCCCGTTACGAATGGGACGACAGCCAGCCCGAGGTCAACACCCTGTCCTTCGATACCGGGGGATTCAGCCTGATCTACCCCGGCGCCTTCAATAACGGCGAGCTGACACGGGACGCACAGGGCGAATGGCATTTCAGGAGCTGGGACGGCAAGCGCGACAGCGCGGGCCGCTACGGCTACTGGTATTCACCCGGCCGCTTCGACCGCTATACCTTTACCTGGATCGTGCCCGCTAATATCGAACTCACACGCTACCGCAGCAACCGTGACGGCACCTGGACCCGCCGTCCGCATGCGATCAGTTTCTACGCCGAGCAGGTCAACAACCTGACCTTCGAGATCGACTACCGGGTGCTGCCGCAACCGGCCGACACCCGGGACGCCGAGAACGGCTCCCGCGCAGCGGCCGGGATCCAGCAACCCACACCATCACCCGCAGCGGGCAGAACGCCGGAACATACGGCGGACGCGCCGACCGATGCGGACCGGGACGGCATCCCGCAGGCCGATGACCTGTGTCCAAACACCCCATCCGGGGCCAGGGTCGATCATGCCGGCTGTGCGCTGGATACCGACCGGGACGGCGTGCCCGACGGCATCGACCGCTGTATTGCCACACCGGAAGACACGCCGGTGGACGGC
This sequence comes from Chromatiales bacterium, assembly GCA_024712425.1. Classification (GTDB taxonomy): domain Bacteria; phylum Pseudomonadota; class Gammaproteobacteria; order Chromatiales; family Chromatiaceae; genus MONJU. The sequence continues at coordinate 1,224 of JAKRWE010000094.1, read as the reverse complement.
GATGGATGCACAAAAGCGTAATTTACCGCGTCACATTTACTCAAATATGACGGGGGTGGCGTGGCTACAGGTGTCCGTTGGCCGCAGGGATGCGGCCATCGAGCCTCCAAGGATGGGCTCACGGCGTGACACATGCAGCCACGCCACCCCCCTTCCGCGCCCGAATCCGCCAATATGACGAGGTAGGAGCAAGCTGTTTCAGCCGGATCGTTTGCCGATGCGGATCTGGGTGCTGTTACCTTTGCCACTGACCGGCGCATCCAGCACCACCACCCGGTTGCGCCCGCCCTCCTTGGCCAGATAGACCGCCTGGTCGGCGGTGGACAGCATCTCGTCGATTGATTCCGCCGGGTTGAGGGTGGCGCCTATACTCACGGTCAGGGGCACCCGCTCGCCGTTCGGGGCATGCAATTCGATAGCCTCTATGGCCGCACGCAGGGATTCGAGGCATTGATCCGGCTCTTGACCCGCGTTCACCTCTTGTATCCACACGAACTCCTCGCCACCGAAACGGACGGTAAAACCACCCTGCGTGGCATGCGCCTGCAGAGCACAGGCCATGGCGATCGAGGCCTCGTCACCGGTGCCGTGTCCCCAGGTGTCGTTGATCCGCTTGAAGTGATCCGCAAGAACAGGAGCGGGCGCGAAGAGGAAGGCCAGGAACACCAATGCACCACATTCAAGGGTGGCTGTTGAGCGCATGTGGCTAAGGCTCCAGCGCAAGGCAGGATTGGTATGAGGCCAGACGAAGCATGCATCCGGTGTGGACGCAAGGGGCGGCCCACGGGACTGCGCAGGCAGGAAGGTCCCGTATGTAATACATGTGTCCCTTGGTTTCGGGAGCCGGAGCCATGCCCGCGTTGTGGACGTATGTCTCGGTATTTGGCCCGTGCGTTGAGGCTGGGTATTGACGAGCCAGTTTGTCCCACATGCCAACGGGCCGATCATGCTATCTGTTCTGCGTGTGGTAGGCATCGAAAGTTGTTCGAGACGGATGATGGACGATTGTTGTGTCGGCCTTGTTTGGATGAGGGAATTCGACCCTGTTTGGAATGCGGTAGCCCTATGCCAGCGGGCCGGGGAGTTCGAGGCATTCGCGCGTTGGCTAGCCCGAATATTTCATCCGCTTCTCGCTTTTCCGGGCGGTCAGTGGATGGAAGATGTGGTGCCTCGAACGGGACGTGGAAAGGCTCGTGAAGGGCTATTTTCTAGGCTGCAGGCACA
>JAKRWE010000093.1 GCA_024712425.1 Chromatiales bacterium | reverse complement strand
GGCCAGCGATGGAATATCTCACCCCACCTGCTGTCGCCGGTGAAGGACGCCGGCACTGCCGAGCCGAGACAGCCGACCGGCAAGAAGAAAAAGCAACTCAGATAATCCAGGTTGGGGCAATAGCGGTCTGGAATGGACGGTTACGGTACGCAAGGCTTTGCAGACCCTGCGTACGCACGCGGAACGAGTCGTCAGACGATGGACATCCACCTACACCAACGCACGCCTTGAAGGACTCAATGGGCTGTTCCAGGCCGCGCGCGCAAGAGCCAGGGGCTACCGCAATACCGAGACCTTCATGACCATGATCTACCTGATCGCCAGCCCGGCGGGGAAGATTCTGGAATCCACATGAAACGTCGAAGAACCAATCATGCACTGCTGAGCGCAGGCGGCTCTCGTAAACCTTCAGACTTGAAGGCTTCATAGTAGACTGATTAATCTCAGCGAACTGCTTGGACACTTCAGCGAGGTCAACATCTCGCAGGTCTACCAAGCCCTTACGATCCAATGTGCCAAGAACTGCTAGCGCTGACTGTTTTCGGTTCTTTGCTGTCTCTGGTTTCAGCGGCCCGTTCCTGATCGAATGATCGAGAAATTTCTCCAACTGCTTGATCGAATAATCCTGATTTCCCATTTCAAGCCTTCTTGCGTTCTATTTTACAATTTCCCGCGTCAAGTTTTTTCAAATGACGCGGTATAGCGGTTAGGATAGGAAATTGGGAAAATAATAGAAGTCGGAGTAGCAGCTAGGATAAGCTGCAAAATTCCAGCCGAAACGGCGTCTATTCGAATCTTTGTTGAATCAGAAAAACAAGCTGTTAGAGCGAGAAAATCGAGTAATCAGTTAGACGAGAGAATGATAATCCTTTAATAACAGATGATTAACTGAGATTTATTTCGAGGACAAAAAAGTCCCCGCTTTCGCGGGGCGGGTTATGGAAGAAAATCATTATAATTTTGGACCGGACAGAAACCTTACTCCTTGTCTACCTCCCCCTTATCCTTAAAGGTCCGCCAGCCACTGATCATCGAGCTCACAATGCTCTGGCGGGACATGATGTCTTCGCGGATCGCCACATACACATGGATGATGACAAAGCTGATAATCACCCACATCACGAGATGATGATAGGTGTGGACATCCTGACTCTGGCCGAACAAGGGGATGATCCAGGAACTGAATAAGGCGTGTTGCCAACTGTCAAAACCCTCACCCTCCCCATACAGAGCTAGGCCGGTGACAATCATAAAAATTGCCGCCCAGACAAACATAATATGCATAACCAGAGCTGCGAGCGGATTGTGCCCAGTATATTTTCTTGGCTCCTTTGCTAGGAATAGGTACCACTTCGCCTCATGCCACACCCCTCCCCAGAAACTAGCCTTGAGTAATGGCGGAGCAAGAATTTCTCTAGCGTGATGATTCCCGACAAAAGCCCAGTAGATTCGTCCTAGGAAGCCTATTAAGAACACATACGCCGCAGCAAAATGTGCGAACCGTATATATCCCATCAAAAAATTATCACTGGCCTCTCCAGGCTGTGCCGGCAAAGGCGACCCAATAAAGTATCCAGTGACCGCTAGTACCAGAATTGCGGAAGCATTGATCCAGTGCCATATTCGAACGGGGGCCTCGTATACATAGACTGCAGGCTCGCTATGCATCTTATGTGATAGTGCTGACATACCCCCTCCTCATGAACCAATTGGCCTAGTGGTTACGTTGGCCAACTCTTCCCCATCCTCGCTCATGACGTGAGTCGAACAGGCGAGGCACGGATCGAAGCTGTGGATATTTCTCAGGATCTCCACCGGCTCTTCGGCAACTGCAACCTTCGTATTCATCATGGATGCCTCGAAGGCACCGATGTTGCCCGCATCATCCCGCGGTGAGCCATTCCAAGTGGTCGGTACCACGCATTGGTAGTTGTCGATCTTGGTATCCTTGATGCGAATCCAGTGCCCGAGCGCCCCCCGCGGTGCCTCCGTGAAGCCCACGCCCTTGGCCTCCGCCGGCCAATCCGCCGGATCCCACATCTCACCGCTGTGCGTGTTGGTATCCCCATTCTTGATGTTGGTCATCAACTTGTCGAAGAAATGCAGCTGCATGTCTGCCGCCCACTGCGCTTCCAGAGCGCGGGCCGCGGTGCGACCCAAAGTGGAGAACAGCGCATTGACCGGCAAATCGAGAACACTGAGGGTGCGCTTGATCTGGTCGGTCCAATACTCGTGACCTTGGGCATAACCCACGATATAACGCGCCAGCGGACCCACCTCCATCGCATGACCACGCCAGCGTGGTGCCTTGATCCAGGAATAGGATGCACGCTCGTCCAATTGTTCGATATTCTGACTGCTTCCTTTCGCAGTGCTGACGTCAAAGTGCGGGTCGGTGACCCCGTCCCAAGGATGCAGCCCTTTAACACCATCCGGGTACTTGTACCAAGAGTGGGGTACGAACTCCTGGATCTGCTCGGGGTCACGGTGATCGATGGGATGTATCTTGCTCAGATCGCCATTGAGGATGGCACCCTGTGGCATCAACAGGTTCCCCGGCGTGTAATCGTTGGCCTTTTCGGGAATGTCACCATAGGCCAGCACGTTCTGACCCGACAAACCACCACCATAAAGCCAGCCCTTATAGAACTGCCCAATGGCCAGGATGTCCGGGATGTACACGTTGTCCACGAAAGTCTTGGTCTGCTTGAGGATCTCGTGCACCTGATTGAGATTGACCATATTGAGGCCACCAACCGCTCCCGTGTCGTCCACATTGATCGGACAAGGAACTCCACCCACACACCAGTTGGGATGCGTATCCTTGCCGCCAAAGATGGTGCGAGTCTTCATGATCTCCTTTTGGAAATCGAGCGCCTCCAGATAGTGGGTCACTGCCATCAGGTCAGCTTCCGGGGGAAGCAGGTAGGCGGGGTTGGTCCAGTAGCCATTCTTGAATGGGCCGAGTTGTCCCGATTCCACGAACTTTTTCAGGCGGTTCTGCACATCCCGAAAATAGCCCGGAGAGGAATGAGGATGATGCGGTGAGACTTTTTGCTGTAGCTCGGAAGTCGCCTTGGGGTCGGCTTTCAAGGCATTCACCGGGTTGACCCAATCCAACGCATGCAGGTGGTAGAAGTGCACCATGTGATCGTGCACCTGCAGCGACAGCTGCATGATGTTACGGATGCAGTTGGCGTTCTCCGGAATATTGATGCCCAGGGCATCCTCCACAGCACGCACCGAAGTCAGCGCGTGCGTGCCCGTACAGACACCACAGATGCGCTGCACGAAGGCCCACGCATCACGCGGGTCGCGCCCCTTCAGGATCACTTCCAGCCCCCGCCAGATGGTACCGCTGGAGACCGCGTTGGTGACGATGTTGTCCTCGTTGATATTGACCTCGGCGCGCATATGACCCTCGATGCGGGTCACGGGGTCGACGACCACGCGCTTGCCGGAATCGTCGAGGGTAAAGCCGTTCAGTGTCTTGGTGATACTCATCGCTTATTCGTCTCCCTTGTGCTGACTGCGCTTCAACGCGGACACGGCGGCATGGGCCGCCACGGCGCCACCGACGATACCGGCCGCACCCATGCCGATCTCATCAGCATTTGCTTCGATGCCGAATTGGTGGATGTTGGTGAGCCGGTTGTAGAACCCGCCCTTGTCCCAGAAACCGTCTTCGGAGCACCCGATGCACGGGTGACCCGACTGGATCGGGAACGACAGACCGCCATTCCAGCGGATGGTCGAACAGGCGTTGTAGGTGGTTGGTCCCTTGCAGCCCATCTTGTAGAGGCAATAGCCCTTGCGTGCCCCTTCGTCATCCCAGTGCTCGACGAACTGTCCGGCATCAAAGTGTGGCCGGCGATAGCACTTGTCGTGGATGCGCTGGCTGTAGAACATCTTGGGTCGCCCCTGGCGGTCCAGGGACGGCAGGCGCTCAAAGGTGAGGATGTAGGTGATCACCGCCGTCATCACCTCGGAAATGGGGGGGCAGCCCGGTACCTTGATGATGGGTACGTCGGCAATACCTGGAACCTTGTGGATGGGAGTCGCACCTGTCGGGTTGGGTGCCGCGGCCTGCACACAACCCCAAGAGGCGCAGGAACCCCAGGAGATAATTGCCTTGGCGTGCTTGGCCGCCTCACGCAGCTGTTCGGTATAAGGGCGTCCGGCGATGATGCAGGACATGCCACCGGTATTCTCCTGTTCCAGGCCAGGGTTCCCTTCGCAGGCCAGGATGAACTGGCCGTCATACTTCTCGATAGTCTCGTTCACAATGGCCTCGGCCCGGTGGCCAGCCGCCGCCATGATGGTGTCGTCATAGTCGAGCGAGATCATCGACAGAATGACGTCCTTGGCCAGCGGGTGGCCGGAACGGATGAAGGACTCCGAGCAGCAGGTGCATTCAAGTCCGTGCAGCCACAGCACGGGTATACGTGGCTTGGTTTCCATGGCATCCGCAATCTTTGCCGCATAGGCCGGGCTCAACCCCATGGCGGCAGCAGTCAGGCTGCAGAATTTGAGGAAACTCCTCCGGGTGATGCCCTGCCGACGCATGACGTCGTAAAAGGTCTCTTTGACTGGCACCTTTCTCTCCTTTGGTTGTGTTCTCGTAGAAGCACAAAGCCAAATTCGTGCCAGGTCAAAAACCCACGTAATACCAATGAGTTACTTTCCTTTGACACCAACTTCACCGACTACAGGCAGCATGTGGCTTATCACTTGCCACACGCCAGCGGAAACTTGATTGACGGCATCGACGGCGACTCCGGCCGGCAGTTCGCAACCGCAAAGGGGGCTGCCGCGCCCACAACACCCATGCACCAAAACCAAAATGAGCCATATCCACAAATTACGGAAGGTTACTTACCAGTGGCCGAGCTAGACAAGGTGGACAGCGCCCATAAGCAAGCGCTAATTCGCCAATATAAGCAATACTTATTTCTATATTTCTCAATAATCGCATACTTTACTTTCACTTTGAGAAAAACGGCAGCGACTATGGCGCAAACCACCACACTCATCCTCGGTATCGGCAACATCCTGTGGGCCGACGAAGGCTTCGGGGTTCGTGCGGTAGAGCAACTGCACCGTCATTATGAATTTGGACCCGAGGTCCACTTGATGGATGGCGGCACCCAGGGGCTCTACTTAGTACACCACCTCGAGGGCATAGAAACCCTGCTGGTGTTCGATGCGGTCGATTATGGACTCCCCCCAGGTACGCTCAAACTGGTCGAGGGCGAGCATGTCCCCAAATTCATGGGTGCCAAAAAGATGAGTCTGCACCAGACCGGCTTCCAGGAAGTACTCGCGACTGCCGAGATGCTGGGTCACTACCCGCGTAACCTCTTGCTTGTCGGAGTACAGCCAGTGCAATTGGAAGACTACGGCGGCGGCTTGCGCCCGCTCACCCGCCAACGCATCGAGCCGGCCATCGAAGCCGGCCTGAAATGGCTGTCCACCCACGGCGTGAACGCCCGCCAGCGCAAGCAGCCACTACCCGATGAAGCCGCCTTGGCGGGCACCGAGATCCGGCCCGAAGTGTACGAAGGTCAACGTCCTCCCGCAGAGATCGCGTGCCGCGTCGGCGATGAAAGGGTGTTGAAATCACCTGCTTTCGAATTGGCTTATCGTTCGCATCCACTCGATCCGGAAGCGCGAATCAGCTGCGATGTCGACCACCGGGGTAAATACTGATGTGTATCGGCGTCCCGATGCGAGTCACCGAATCCGGCCCCGGGCGCGCTCGCTGCGAAGGGCTCGGGCAGATCCGCGAAGTGGATACTCTCCTCGTAGGCGATGTATCGCCCGGCACCTGGCTTCTCGTGTTTCTCGACAGCGCGCGTGAGGTCCTGAGCGAGACCGAAGCCCAACGAATCGGCAAGGCGGTACAAGCCGTGGGACAGGTGATGGAAGGCGCGCTCACTGTCGGCGACACCACTGCCATCGACGGCCTTTTTGCCGACCTGGTCGATCGCGAGCCACCCAAGCCCCCTTCCTTGCTCGCTCTCGAACAATCCACCCCAAACAAGAGAGACTGAACATGCCATCACCCCTGATCGAGCAGATGATCGAGACCTACGACTATCCCGTCGTCGCAGAAGACACGCTGGAGGCCTTTCTCTCGGCCAACGAAGAGTGCGTCCTGTTCTTCACCGAGGATCCTGAACGCTTTCCGGAGAGCAATGACGTGGCGATGATCCTCCCGGAACTGGTCAAGGAGTATGAACACCGCTTTGCGGCAGCTGTAGTCGGGCAGAAATCGCAACGCCAACTGCAGAGCCGCTTTGGCTTCAACGAATGGCCGTCGCTGGTGTTCTTCAGGGATGGCCAGTATCTGGGCGCGATCAGCCGGGTCCAGAACTGGACCGACTACATCGTCGGGATCAACGCGATCCTCCAATCACAACCCCAAGAGGCACCGGGATTCGGCATCCCCGTCGTTTCAGCCTGAGGCATCCCCTATGAAAGATATCTCCATCCCCGTCGTTGTTGGACCCGGCTCTCAGCCGGAAAACCCTGACGACCTGAACATGGCGTTCATGGAAATGCCCCAAGGCATGAGCACCTATGAAATGCCCCAGGTACCCGAACCCGAGGACGCCGCCCATCTCTCGCAGGGTCTGATGCGCGCCCGGGCACTGCTGGATGCGCTGCGCGACTACCGCGCGGGCATGCCTGCACGGGTAATCGAACTGGATGGGCTCGATGAGCAAAACCTCGTCTTCATGGATCAACTTCTGGGCGAAGGAGAGGTCAGCGTGAAATGCGGAGCGCCACTGGATGCCCTGATCCAGGAGTCGGTACTTGCTGGGGTCTGGCGGGTTCGTTATCTGGACTCGGCTGGCGAGGTAGTGCGCGACACCGTGGAGGTTGCAGATGTCCCCGGCTTGGTGCGCGAACAGACCTTCCGCGACAGTCAGACCAGACTCGATACCGGCTCTCTGGAAATACCGGAGAATGTCTACAACGCTCCACCCCTGTTGGCCGAGATCGCCGACAAGCTGCCGGAATACCGACCGGGCAATGAGCCCCACATAATCAACCTCTCGCTGTTGCCGCACACCGAGGAGGACCTGCTGTTCCTTGCCGATGTACTCCGGATCGGACCAGTGGTCATCCTCTCGCGCGGCTACGGGAACTGCCGCATCAGCAGCACCGGCACGCGCAACCTGTGGTGGGTACAGTATTTCAACTCCCAGGAGACCCTGATTCTCAACACCCTCGAGATCAGCGACGTGCCCGAAGTGGCCTGCGCGGCCGACGAGGACATCCAGGACAGCGCGCAGCGGCTGGCCGAGATCCTCTCCCTCTACGCATGAGGAGAACAGCTATGGATGACGCGGTACTGCCCGGCTCCTATGGTGGTGACAACAGCAAGCTGGCCGACGACAGCCGGCTCGAATGCAAGATCTGCTGGTACGTCTATGATCCGGCCAAGGGCGACGATTACTGGCAGATCCCGCCCGGCACGCCCTTTTCGCGACTGCCCGATCACTGGACCTGCCCGGAGTGCGACGGACGCAAAATCGACTTCATGGTGATCGACGAGTGAACCCGGGCATGGACAATCGAGATTGTGGCGCCGCAGCCCGCCGTGTCGAATCGGTTTTTCGCAAGATCGCCGCCACGCGTATGGCGGATCTACCCCTGCTCAACCCAGCAATCAGTGTGCATGCCATCGCCTTTCGCCCATGGGAAGAGGGATGCCTGGGGGTATTGATCACGCCCTGGTGCATGAACCTGCTCTCGCTTCCCGGCCCCGGTGAGGACTGGTCCGATCGGCCGGAACTGTCCGAGGAAACCCTTGTTTTTCCGTCCGGTCCCTACCGCTTCACCCTTGGCCACGAACCGGGGTTGGGAAGATACCGCATGTGTTCGCTGTTCTCGCCGATGTTCGAATTCAGCGACGACGCCGCTGCCGTGGAAACCGCAGAATCCGTGATGGAAGAACTTCTGAAAGAAGACAACCGCGAAGCGCCGGAGATCGACACGCAGGCTATTACCGCGATGTGGCAGAAACAGGAACCAATGGACCCGGCTACCGAAGAAGGGGGGCGCGAGCCGGCCGGCCCTGCCCCTGCTGCTGCACTCGAGGAAAAGCTCGAACGCCCGATATCCAGACGCGAACTGCTACGGGGAGCCCTGTTGCGGGAGGATCCTCCGGCATGACCCCTCTGGAAGGACAGATCCGGATCGAGCTGGCCAGGGTACGCGGCAGCCGGACCTGCATCGAAAACAAACGAGCGCTCGGTGCATCGGCGCTGCTGCGCGGCAAAACGATCGCCCAGGCGCTCGAAATCATTCCCCTGTTGTTCAATGTCTGCGGCATGGCTCAAGCATATACCGCCTGCCGCGCTACCGAGTCCGCTCTCGGCCAACCCGCCACGCCCGCAGTCCAAAAAGCGCGTGAACTGCTTGTGCTCATGGAATGGGCGCGTGAGCACCTGGCGCGAATCCTCATCGACTGGCCGCGCCTGTTCGGACAGGCCTCGAATGTACATGCGTTACCCGACATAGGTTCCCTGCTCGCGCAGCTGCGCACCCGGCTGTTTCCGCACAACCGCGCTTTCGCGCTGAACGCAAAGGCGGGACCGTCAGCCGCTGACATGCCCGAGATCGAACGCCTGGAGTCTGTCCTGGAAAACGAGATCTACCACATGCCGCCGCAACGCTGGGTTCAAATGGACGACATCCAGGCACTGATCGACTGGTCCTGCAAGGTTCCAGGTATCGCCGCCGAAAGCATCCGCCGGATCTACGACGCCGGCTGGGCCTCTCAGGGGCGCTGCGACGTACCCGCGCTGCCGCCAGTCCCCGCAGGAGAGATGTGCGCAGTACTGGACGCGGATATAGAAGGCAATTTCATCTGCCAGCCGACCTGGGCTACGCAACCGCGCGAGACGAGCAGCTACACGAGACAGCGGCAGCACCCCCTGATCGCAGCGCTGGACGGAAAATTCGGCAATGGCCTTTTGACCCGCTGGGTGGCGCGCCTGGTGGAACTGGCGGAACTACCGGGGCGAATGCGCCGGATCGCCGACAGCCTCCCCACAGCCGCTGCCGAAGGTGGGACGCCTGCCACCACTGGGCATGCTCAGACAGAGGCTGCGCGCGGGCGCCTCTACCATTTCGTCGATATCGAGGGCGAGCGTATCAGCAATTACCGCATCCTCGCGCCTACGGAATGGAATTTTCATCCTGCGGGTGTGGTGGCCGAGGCTCTGGACAAGCTGTCGCTGGCGGTCCCCAATGAAAAACGTTTCGTGGCGGAACTGCTGGTCAATGCCATCGACCCCTGTGTGGATTGCCGGGTGGAGTACGGTCATGCATGAGATGTCACTGTGCGAGAGCGTGCTACAGATCCTCGAGAGCGAGGCCGATAAACAGGGGTTTTCGCAAGTCAAGACCGTCTGGCTCGAGATCGGGGAGCTGTCCAGTGTCGAGATCGACGCCATGCAATTCAGCTACGACGTTGTGACCCGCAACAGTCTCGCCGATGGCAGCAAGCTGGAAATCATCCGGGTGCCGGGCACGGCCTGGTGTATGCAGTGCGCCGAGAGCGTAAATATCAAACAGCGTTTCGACGCCTGTCCCACATGTGGCAGCTACCAGTTACAGGTGACCGGGGGTGAAGAAATGCGAATCAANGAACTGGAGGTGGAATGATGTGTACCGTATGCGGCTGCGGAGAGGGTGAAACCCGAATCGAGGGCGAATCAGCCGACCACGAGCACCCTCACGAACACGGTCATACCCATGGCCATGACCACAATCACGACCATCACCACCCAGGCGAAAAGGGTGACCTGCACTTCGGGAAGGGGCCGGCGCGTGCCCATGCACCGGGTATGGACCAGGCACGCATGGTCGCCATTGAGCAGGACATCCTGGGAAAGAACGACCAATATGCGGCCGCCAACCGCAGCCGCTTCGCTCAACTGGGCGTGTTGGCCCTCAATCTCGTCTCCAGCCCCGGCTCCGGAAAAACCACCCTGCTCACGCGCACCCTCTACGACCTGAAGGAAGAAATCCGGCTCGCAGTAATCGAAGGCGACCAGGAAACCAGTAACGACGCCGACCGCATTCGAGCCACGGGCGTTCCCGCCATTCAGGTGAACACCGGCAAGGGCTGCCATCTCGATGCACATCAGGTAGGGCACGCCGTGGACCACCTGGGCCTGCCGGAGGGGGCGCTACTGATGATCGAGAACGTCGGCAACCTCGTCTGCCCTGCCGCCTTCGATCTGGGGGAGGCGCACAAGGTAGCGATCCTTTCAGTTACGGAGGGTGAAGACAAGCCGATCAAGTACCCCGACATGTTTCATGCCGCCGATCTGCTGCTTCTCAACAAGATCGACCTGTTCCCGCATCTGCAGTTCGACGTGGCACGTTGCATGGAATATGCCCGCCGGGTGAACCCGGGCATCCAGATCCTGCAGGTCTCTGCCACTAGCGGCGAGGGCATGGATCAGTGGTACCGCTGGCTGCGCCTGAACCGGGAGGCCCGGCTCGTTGGTCATACCAGCACCGCCGGAACAAGGGCTGCGGAGGCATCGGCATGAGTGAGGCGCCACCCAGCATCCTGGTGGTGGACGACGAGGTCCGCTCCCTCGATTCGATCCGGCGTATCCTCGGCGACCGCTTCGATGTGCACACCGCAACCAGCGCCTCTGAAGCGGAGGAGGTATTGAAGCGTGAGTGGATACAGGTGCTGCTGTGCGACCAGCGCATGCCCGAGGTCACAGGGGTGGAATTCTGCCAGCAGGTGCGCGATCAATACCCGGAAATCGTCCGCATAATCATCTCCGGTTATACCGATTCGGAAGACATCATCGAGGCCATCAACAAAGGCGGGATCTACCAGTACATCACCAAACCCTGGCATCCGGACGAGCTGATCACCAAGCTCAGCAATGCGGTCGAACTGTTCCGGCTGCAGCGGGAAAACGAGCAGCTCGCGGTCGAACTTCGCCTCAAGCCCGACACCCTGGAACAGGCCCTGATCGAAAAGCGCCGGGCGCTCAAGGCCCGCTACGACTGGGACGCGGGTATCGTGCGCGGCCCCGACAGCTGCCTGAACGAGACCTGCGATCTGATCCGCCAGGTGGCGCCCTATGACGTCAACGTCCTGGTGACTGGCGAATCCGGCACCGGCAAGGAACTCTGCGCCCGTGCTCTGCACTACAACAGCTTGCGCCAGGACAAACCCTTCGTGGCAGAGAATTGTGGCGCCATGCCGGACGAGCTTCTGGAAAGCGAACTGTTTGGGCACAAGAAGGGGGCTTTCAGCGGCGCGGTCGAGGATCGTCGCGGCCTGTTCGAAACGGCGGACGGCGGCACCATATTCCTCGACGAGATCGGCGATACCTCGCCCGCCTTCCAAGTAAAACTGCTGCGCGTGTTGCAGGAAGGGGAGGTACGACCGGTTGGCAGCAACAAACGTATCCCGGTGGACGTGCGGGTGATCGCCGCCACCCATCACGACCTGGAAGAAGAAGTGCGACGAGGCGAATTCCGCCAGGATCTCTACTATCGCCTGGCAACCTTCAAGATTCCCATGCCTCCCCTGCGTCAGCGACGCACCGACATCGCGCCCCTGACGGTGGCGCTGCTGGAGCAAGCCATAGATCAGTTGGGCAAGCGGGTCCGCGGGATCAGCGAAGAGGCATTGGAATGCCTGCGCAACTATGACTGGCCCGGCAACGTGCGCGAATTGCAGAACGAGATCAAGCGCATGCTGGTACTGGCGCAGGACGACTACCTGGGAGCGGATCTGATCTCGCCGCATATCCTGCGCGCCGAACCGGAGAAACCGGACCTGCAGCTCGACGAACTGGCCGACATGCAAGGGTCACTCAAGGAACGGGTGGAGGCGCTAGAGGCACGCATCCTGCGGGAAACCCTGATCCGCCACCGCTGGAACAAAACCCGTGCCGCCGAGGAGCTGGGCCTCTCGCGGGTGGGCCTGCGCAACAAGCTGGAGCGCTACGGCCTGGAGCGCAACGGCAAGGATGTTCAGAGCCTGGCGGATGACGTGGCATGAGCAAGTCCCCCTCTTCTACAGCCAAACTACCCGGCAGATTGTCCGAATACCGGGGCCCCGAGCGCCGCAATCGCCGCGCCGACGATCAGGGCTGGATCGAGGTCATCACCCAGATGGACCGCATCTATGCGGACCTGGTTCATTACCAGGTCGAACTCGAGCGGAAGAACGCCGACCTGGAAGATGCTCAACGCTTCATTCAGAGCGTCATCTCCTCGATCTCCGATGTGCTCATCGTGTGCGACATCAATGGGCAGGTGCAGAAAGTGAATCCTGCCCTGTTGGAAGCCGTGGGCCAGGAAGATGAGTTCATTCTTGGCCAACCCCTGAAGCAGCTGTTCGCCCCCGAGTACCATGCGCTGATCGATGGATTCCCCGACCACATTCGCTCGGACACTGTGATCGACTGTGAAGTCTCGCTGCAGGACAGCAGCGGCCAGCCCTTTCCGCTGGCAGTCAACTGCAGCCCCCGCTATGACCATGACAACCGCCTTAGCGGTTTTGTGATTACGGGCCGGCCGCTTGGGGAATTGCAGAAGGCCTACCGGGATCTGCAGGAGGCCCATGAGACCCTCAAGACCACTCAGCAACAGCTTCTGCAGTCAGAAAAGATGGCCTCCCTGGGCCGACTCGTCGCCGGTGTAGCCCATGAGCTGAACAATCCAATCAGCTTCCTCTACGGCAACATGCATGCGCTGGCTGACTACGAAAAAAAGCTCAGGCAATATCTCGACGCCATTCACGACGGCATCGACGAGGATGCGCGGGAAGCACTGCGCAAGGAACTGCGCATTGATTTCCTGATGACCGACATGGGTCCGCTGGTGGAGGGTTCCCTCGAGGGAGCCGAGCGGATCTCCAGCATCGTGCAGAACCTGCGCCGTTTCTCCATGCCTCAGCAACAGGATCCGGAATCCTTTGATCTGGTTCCGGTCATCGAGCGGGCGCTCACCTGGGTACTGAAAGCAAGCAGTCGTCCACCCCGTATCGAACGCCATCTTCCCGAGACGCTACCACTGGTCAACAACGAGGGACATGTTCACCAGATATTGATCAACCTGCTGCAGAACGCGGTGGATGCGCTGCAGGATACCGGGGAGCCAGTGATCAGGATCAGCGCCGGACAGCAGGATGAACTGGCCTGGATCGAAGTGGAAGACAATGGCCCCGGCATCGCACCCGAGCATGTCTCCCGTGTGTTCGACCCATTCTTCACCACCAAGCCCGTTGGCAGCGGTACCGGTCTGGGTCTCTACATCAGCTACGGGCTGGCGACAGAACAATGCGGAGGCAACCTCTCGTTCGAGCACACCGAACCCGGCAGTGCGCGCTTCCGACTGGAACTTCCCCTGGAGCGCCGGACATGAAGCGCAGGTCGTCTTTCCGCGTGCTCTGGCTGCAATCCGGTGGTTGTGGCGGCTGCAGCATGTCATTGTTGAATGCCGAACAGCCGGATCTCTATAACGCACTGGACACATTGGACATCGAGCTGCTCTGGCACCCCTCATTCAGCGAGAACAGCGGTGACGAATTCCTCGGGCTGTTGGCGCGACTGGAATCGGGTACCGAAGCACTCGATGCCCTGTGCCTGGAGGGGTCGGTCATGCGCGGCCCCAACGGCAGCGGCCGATTCCACCTGCTGGCAGGCACCGGAAGACCCATGATGTCGGTGATTGCCGCCCTGGCGGAACGGGCCCGTTATACCCTGGCGATTGGGAGCTGCGCTGCCTTCGGCGGCATCACCGCCGCCGGTGGCAACATCGTCGAGGCTTGCGGCCTGCAATATGAAGGCGACCATCCTGGGGGTCTCCTGGACGCCGACTGGCGCAGCTGCGGCGGCCTGCCGGTGATCAATGTCGCCGGATGCCCAACCCATCCCGGCTGGGTGATCGACACCCTTGGGCAGCTCGCGGCGGGCCGCCTGACACCAGAACGGCTCGATACCCTGAACCGCCCACGGGACTACACCGATCATCTGGTCCACCACGGTTGCCCGCGCAACGAATACTACGAGTACAAGGCCAGCGCTGAGCAGCCATCCGATCTCGGTTGCATGATGGAGAACCTAGGCTGCCTGGGAACCCAGGCCCGGGCCGACTGCAATATCCGGCCCTGGAACGGTTCGAGTTCCTGCCTGAGCGGTGGATATGCCTGCATAAATTGCACAGCACCGGGCTTCGAGGAGCCGGGCCATCCCTTCACCCACACACCCAAGATCGCGGGCATTCCCATCGGCTTGCCCACGGACATGCCCAAAGCCTGGTTCGTCGCCCTGGCCTCACTCTCTAAGGCTGCCACGCCGCGCCGCCTGAAGGTGAATGCGGTGAGCGATCACATCCAGGTGGCACCGGGCCATGAGCCCGAGGGGGAGCGGTGAGCACGCGCCGCATTCTCGGGCCGATCAACCGCGTCGAGGGCGACCTCGAGGTCCGTCTCGAGGCGGACGAGCGGCGGGTATTGTCGGCGCAGGTGAACTCCCCCCTGTTCCGCGGTTTCGAACAGATCCTGCACGGGAAACACCCCAACGACGCCCTGGTTTACACCCCGCGCATCTGCGGCATTTGCTCCGTATCCCAGTCGGTGGCGGCCGCCCGCGCACTGGCAGACCTGGGATCTGTCGAAACCGCTGAAAACGGGCGCCTGGCCACCAACCTGATTCTCGCGGCGGAAAACCTGGCCGACCACCTGACCCATTTCTATCTCTTCTTCATGCCGGACTTCGCCCGCGAAGTCTATGCCAGCGAACCCTGGCATGAGCAAATCGCCGCGCGCTTCAAGGCGCAAACAGGATCGGCCCACCCGGAGGTCCTGCGCGCGCGCGCCGAACTGCTGCACCTGACAGCCATGCTGGCCGGCAAGTGGCCGCATTCCCTGGCCCTGCAACCGGGCGGCACCACCTGCCCTGTCGAACCTCACCACCAGACGCGTATCCGGCTGGTCATCAGGGCCTTTCGGGACTTTCTGGAGCGCACCCTGTTCGGCGATAACCTGGAACAGATCATCGCTCTGGATTCGGGTGAGGTGCTGAAGGCCTGGGCGACCGAGCACGCGAGCACCGACTTCGGTCGATTCCTGCAACTCGCCGACACTCTGGATCTATCCTCCCTGGGGCGTGGGCATGATTGTTTTCTCAGTTACGGCGCCTATGACGACGAAGGCCCTGCCTTCGCGGACGGCGTCTGGCACCACGAACAATATGGCGAGCTGAATCAGTCGGACATCACCGAGGACCTCAGCCATAGTTGGACGGGCGGCCACCCGGAGCCCCGGCATCCGTTCGAGGGCAGCACCATCCCCACCGACATGAGAGAAGGCTATAGCTGGTGCAAGGCACCACGCCTCAATGGCACACCGATGGAAGTTGGAGCCCTTGCTCGCCAACTCATCGATGGGCACCCACTGGTACGCGCCCTGGTGTCCGAGAGTGGGGGCAACGTTCGAAACCGGGTAATTGCCCGCTTGCTGGAACTGGCAAGAGTCGTATCCCTGATGGAGGACTGGGCCGCACGACTCCGGCCCGGCGACCCTTTCTGCACCACGACCGGCTTGCCCCCGGAGGGCGAGGGTATGGGACTGGTGGAGGCCGCCCGCGGCAGTCTCGGGCACTGGTTGCGGGTGCATAAGGGCCGGATCCTCAACTATCAGATCATCGCGCCCACCACCTGGAACTTCTCGCCGCGCGATGCATTGGAAGCGCCCGGTCCTCTGGAGCAGGCACTGGCAGGCACCGATGTCGGCGATGCCCGCGGCGAGGTACGCATTCAACACATCATTCGGTCCTTCGACCCCTGTATGGTATGCACGGTCCACTGATACGGAAACAGGTGACAGAAGCCCTGGCCGGGTTGGAGTTACGTATTCGCGGCCTGGTGCAGGGTGTTGGTTTTCGGCCTACCGTATGGCACGTAGCCCGGGATCTCGGGCTGACGGGCGACGTGTGCAACGACGGCGAAGGCGTGCTGGCCCGGCTCTATGGCCCGGTAGCACAACTCCGGAAATTCGAGCCGGCGCTGCGCCGGGCCTGCCCGCGCCTGGCGCAGATCGAACGCACCGAGGGCCGGTGGGTCGATTATACCGAGCGACCGGCATTCAGTATCCGTCCCAGCGGCGCCGGCATCCTCGATACACCGATTACCCCCGATGCAGCCACTTGCCCAAGCTGTCTGGCCGAGATCCGCGATCCTAACGACCGGCGGCACGGCTACGCCTTCACCAACTGCACCCATTGCGGACCACGCCTGTCCATCGTGCATCGGATTCCCTACGACCGGACGAACACGAGCATGACGTCTTTCCCAATGTGCGAAGCCTGCCGACAGGAATACGACAACCCAGCCAACCGACGCTTCCATGCACAGCCTAATGCCTGTCCGGATTGCGGACCGCAGCTCTGGATCGAAGACCACGAAGGGCGCCTCGAGGGTGACCCCATCGCACTGGCGGCACAGGCAATCCGCGACGGCCGGATCCTGGCACTCAAGGGAATCGGTGGTTTCCACCTGATCTGCGACGCACGCAATGCCAAAGCAGTGCAAGAACTGCGGCGGCGCAAGCATCGCCCAGCCAAACCCTTTGCCCTGATGGCCAGTGGTCCCGACCAAGTCCGGCAATACGCACGGCTCGACGACGGCGAAGCAACTCTGCTCTCCAGCACCGCGGCGCCTGTGATCCTGCTCGAAGGACTGCCGGAGAACAGCCTGCCCGAGGACGTGGCACCGGGACAAGACACGCTCGGCTTTATGCTGCCCTATAGCCCCTTGCACCACCTGTTACTGGCGCAACTGGACGGCCCCATCATAGCCACCTCCGGCAACCTCGGCGGACTGCCACCCTGCACGGACAACGAGAACGCCCGACAGCAGTTGGCCACCGTCGCGGACCAGTTCCTGATGCACGATCGGAAGATCCTCAACCGCGTCGATGATTCGGTGGTGCGGATACTCGAAGGACAGACACAAATGCTGCGCCGCGCGCGCGGTTATGCGCCGGAGCCCATCACCCTGCCACCCGGCCTCGAGCATGCGCCCGAGGTGCTCGCCTATGGCAGCGAGCTTAAGAACACTTTCTGCCTGCTCAAGTCCGGCCGAGCCGTCCTTTCACAGCACATGGGCGACCTGGAGAACCTCGAAACGTACGAAGACTACCAGCACAATCTCGCACTCTACCGTCAGCTGTTCGATCACCACCCTTCCGCCCTGGCCATCGACGCGCACCCGGACTACCTCTCCAGCAAGCACGGCCGCGACGACGCCGGATCGCGCGATCTGCCGCTGCATGAAATCCAACACCACCACGCCCACATCGCGGCTTGCCTGGCCGACAATGGCCGGGCTCTGGATGCCGGAGCGGTCATCGGCATTGCCCTGGACGGCATTGGAATGGGTGACGATGGCAGCTTCTGGGGCGGTGAAATCCTACTAGCCGATTATCAGGGCTGCCAACGCCTGGCACACCTGGCCCAGACGCCGCTGCCTGGAGGCGCTCAAGCCATGCGAGAGCCTTGGCGCAATACCGTGGCCCACCTGGTGGCAGCTTTTGGAAAACGCTGGCACACGCGACTCAAAAATACCGAAACCTCCTTGCGGGATCTTCCCGTGGAGAACATCGCGAAAATGCTGCAAGGTGGTCTGAACTGCCCCTCCGCCTCCTCCGCCGGGCGTTTGATCGACGCTGTTGCCGCTATGCTTGGGCTGTGCGTCCAGCGCCAGTATTTCGAGGGCCAAGCGGCGTTAGCACTGGAGGCCGCGACCGATCTTTCCCTCTGCCAGGCCGAATGGGAAGAGGCCTATCCCCTGCCAACGACAGAGTCGAAACGCCCATGGACGATAGACCCGCGCCCCCTGTGGCCGCACCTTCTACGCGATCTAGCGTGCGGCAGGCCCTGTGAAATCATCTCCGCACGATTCCATGCCGGGCTTGCGCGCGCCTTTACCGATACGGCAGTCCGGCTCGCCCGCAAGCACCGCTGCACTCACATCGCTCTGTCTGGCGGCGTAATGCAGAATCGGCTGTTGCTGCCGCTGATGCGGCAGCGCATCACAGAAGCGGGGCTGCAACCACTGATTCACCGACAGGTTCCCGCCAACGATGGCGGTCTGTCCCTGGGGCAGGCCGTAGTCGCGGCCGCCCGTTCCTTACAAGAGGAAAGCTGATCATGTGCCTGGGAATCCCTGGTCAGGTCGTCGAACTGATCGACAGCGAGCAAATGATGGCTCAGGTCGATGTGGCGGGCGTAAAACGCCCCGTCAACATCGCCTGTATCGTGGATGAACATCACCCCCCTGAGGCCTGCATTGGCGACTGGGTACTGGTGCATGTCGGCTTTGCCATGAGTCGGATCGATGCTGGGGAAGCCGCGCGAACACTTGCCATCCTGGCCGAACTCGGCGACCTGCAGGAGGAGCAGGCCGCAATGCATGAGGGTGCCCGATGAACGACGGTCCGCTCGATCAGCTCTACCCTTTTCTGTCGGGCAGGCACAAGGATCCCGTGCAGGAAAGGCAGGCACTTACACATTCGATTCGCGAAAAAGTGGCCGATTCGGTGGCGGTCAAGCAACGCTTCTTCGAGACAAACGCAGAAGCGTTGATCGATACGGCCCGCACTCTCGCCGATGCTTACGCCAACGGGGGACGGCTGTTCACCATGGGAAATGGCGGGTCGTCCTGCGACGCAAGCCACCTCGCGGTCGAATTCCAGCACCCCGTGACTGCGGGACGTCCTGCCCTGCCCGCCATGAACCTGTGCCACGACACCGCCATGACCAGCGCGGTAGGCAACGATGTGGGCTTCGATCAGATCTTTGCCCGCCAGATCGAGGCCCACGGCCGTCCTGGTGACGTGCTGGCCGGCTTTTCCACCAGCGGCAACTCCGAAAACCTGATGTCAGCCTTCTGCAAGGCTCGTGAACTCGGCCTGGCCACCGTCGGTTTTGCCGGTGGCAACGGTGGCCAGATGCTCGACAGCGGCGTGCTGGATCACTGCTTGGTGGTACCAACCGATTCCATTCATCGGGTACAGGAGAGTCACGTGCTCTGCTACCACGTTCTGTGGGATCTCGCACATACGTTGCTGGCGGACCGGCGGGGTTCCGCTGGCATGAAGGACGCTCAAACAGGGAGCGCATCATGAAATACGTCGATGAATTCCGGGACCCGGCCAAGGCCAAAGCCCTGGTAAAAGAGATTGCTGCGCTGAGGGAGATGATCACCCCTCACCACCAGACGCCGTTGCAGCTGATGGAATTCTGCGGCGGCCACACCCACACCATCTTCCGCTACGGCATCGAACAACTGCTGCCGGACTGGATCGAGCTGGTGCATGGTCCCGGCTGCCCGGTCTGTGTTCTGCCGATGGGCCGTGTCGACGACTGCGTGGCCCTGGCCGAGCGCCCCGATGTGCTCTTCACGACATTTGGTGACGCCATGCGCGTCCCGGGATCGAAGAAGAGCCTCCTGCAAGCCAAAGCCGAAGGAGCCGATGTACGGATGGTCTACTCACCTCTGGATGCGCTGCAACTGGCAAAAAAGCATCCAGACCGCCAGGTCATCTTCTTCGCCCTGGGATTCGAGACGACCATGCCGAGCACAGCCTTGACCGTGCTGCAGGCGGAGCGCGAAGGCATCGAGAATTTTTCCCTGTTCTGCAACCACATCACGACGGTCCCTACCATAAAGGCGATTCTGGACTCGCCTGATATGCGTATCGACGGTTTTCTCGCCCCGGGGCATGTCAGCATGGTCGTTGGAGAACAACCTTTCCGATTCGTCGCGGAGCACTATCGTCGCCCTATCGTGATCACCGGCTTCGAGCCCCTCGATATCCTCCAGTCAATCTGGATGTTACTGCAGCAGATGGCCGATGGCCGCTGCGAGGTGGAGAACCAATATGCCCGCGTCGTACCCAGTCGCGGCAACTCCCCCGGGCTGGACGCCATAGCCCAGGTGTTCGAACTACGCGAGTTCTTCGAGTGGCGTGGCCTCGGCTCTATCGACCATTCCGGAGTGCGCATGCGACCCGCATATGCGCCCTTCGATGCCGAGAAGAAATTCGCCGTACCCAAACTGCGAATCACTGACCCCAAGTCCTGCCAATGCGGTGAAGTGCTCAAAGGCTCTATCCGGCCCTGGCAGTGCAAGGTATTCGGCAACGCCTGCACGCCCGAATCGGCAATGGGCGCCCTCATGGTGTCGAGCGAGGGAGCTTGTGCGGCCTACTACAACTTTGGCGACCTGCAAGAGCTGCTGCAACGCCGCGAGAAGGAGGCGATACCCGCATGAGCCAACCCCGTTCACAGGGCCTGCGGGCCGAAACCATCACCCTTGCCCACGGCGCGGGCGGCAAGGCAATGCGCGATCTGATCGATTCAGTGTTCGTCGAGGGGTTTGAGTCGCCCGAGTTGCAGAAGCTCGAAGACCAGGCCCGGCTCGATCTGGCCCGATTCACCACAGAAGGCGACCGCTTGGCGCTGACCACCGACAGTTATGTGGTGGATCCCCTTTTCTTTCCTGGCGGCGACATCGGCAAGCTGGCGATCACCGGCACGGTCAACGACCTCGCCATGGGCGGAGCACGCCCACTGTACCTGACCTGCGGCATGGTGATCGAGGAAGGCCTGCCCGTGGAGACTCTGCGCGCGGTGGTGGCTTCCATGAAAACCACTGCTGATGCCGCTGGCGTTGCGATCGTCACCGGCGACACCAAGGTTGTTCATCGTGGCGCAGCCGACAAGCTGTTCATCAACACTGCCGGCGTCGGGGTAATCCCTCGCGGGATCGACATCCGTGCCGACCGCGCCCAGCCCGGTGACAAGGTGGTTATCAATGGCTTTATAGGCGATCACGGTACAGCAATCGTAGATGCGCGCGGCGAGATGTCGCTCGAGAACACCATCGAAACCGACTGTCAGGCTCTCAACGGGCTGGTCGGATGCATGCTCGATGTCTGTCCCGACATCCACTGCCTGCGCGATGCCACCCGGGGAGGCCTGGCAACCGTATTGAACGAATTTGCTGAGGCCAGTTCGACCACCATCACTATCGACGAGACGGCTGTGCCTATCCGCCCCGAGGTGCGCGGCATGTGCGAATTGTTGGGCCTGGACCCGCTCTATCTCGCCAACGAGGGGAAACTGGTGGCCATTGTGCCCGCCGGGCAGGCCGATCGCCTGCTCGCGACAATGCAGGCGCATCCTGCGGGAAGCAGCAGCTCCATCATCGGTGAGGTCGCAGAGGGGCCAGCCGGCAGAGTGGTTCTGAGTACCGGATTCGGGGGAAATCGCATCGTGGATATGCTGGTTGGCGAACAATTACCACGCATTTGCTAAGAGGAGAAACCAATGACAACAACTTTATTTATACTCGGATTCCTGTTTGGTCTCCGCCATGCCACCGAAGCCGATCACTTGGCGGCCATGGCCACAATAGCCAGTCGAAGTAATAGCCTGCGAGGCACCGCACTACAAGGCGCGGCCTGGGGTATAGGACATACCATTACGCTGTTGATATTCGGCGGTATCACCCTGCTGCTCGGCGGGATGATCCCGGACGCCTACGCACACGTGCTCGAACTGATGGTCGGCCTCATGTTGATCGGTCTGGGACTGGACGTCCTACGTCGGCTGTCAAAGCAAAACATCCACTTTCACAGCCACATTCACGAGGACGGGGTTCGCCACTTTCACGCGCATGCCCATGCGCCAAACACCAACCACGATATCGACAATCACCAGCATCAGCACCCCAAAAACCTGCCACAGCGTGCACTGTTTGTTGGCCTGATGCATGGCATGGCCGGCTCCGCCGCCCTGATCGTACTCACAGCACAGCAGACAGAGGACATCTACACTGCGCTTCTTTACATCCTGCTGTTCGGACTCGGTTCGGTTATTGGCATGGCCATTCTTTCCGTTGTTATCATGATGCCAATGCGCCAGCTTCGCGAACGCGGCCTGGGACGCTTCCACCTCTCCGCGCAATTCGGGATCGGGCTGTTCTCCATGGCCTTGGGCGGGATGATCGCTTGGCAGAATGGTGCCGCGATCATTTGAAAAGAGCGGAACAGAAAGTTATCCCTTCCTCCTCTTAAGGGGGAGGCTGGGGTGCACCGGAGCTTTTCATATCGATTCAGATGGTACGGTATCCCTCCATAGGACTCTTGACAAGATTGTCATACAGAGTACGTCGGATGTAGCGCTAGCCCGAATATTTCACAAATAAAAAGGGCAAAACCCGTGTAGTTCGTTAAAATTCAGTTGGTTACACTGGATCCGAACAAGGTTTTGCCCGTGACAAAATGTACCCAAGAAAGCTTTGATTT
>JAKRWE010000092.1 GCA_024712425.1 Chromatiales bacterium | reverse complement strand
AGGCCTGCACCGGACCATCCCTGGAGATGAGGCGCCCCCTCGTCCCCTCATGACCCCGGACTCACCAAGGGGACATTTCAGCTTGGGAGAAAAGGGGACATTTTAGAATTGGGTTGACAGGCCTGCTGCCGCGCCGGACTGTCCCCCAGCGCCGGCGGTCAGATCGCCCACCTGCCGGTAAAGGAGGGAGACAGGGTCAAGAAGGGTGAGCTGCTGCTGGAACTCTGGAACCGGGACCTGCAGGCGCAGCTGCAGCTGGCGCGCCAGGAGGCCAACAGCGCACTGCCCTCGGCCAAGGCGAGCTGCATCGACGCAGAACAGGCGCGACGCGAGGCCGAGCGCCTGAACAAGCTGCTGAAACGCAAGCTAGTGGCCGAAGACAAGGCCGAACAGGCCAATTCCAGGGCCAGCTCGGCACGTGCCGCCTGTGAGGCCACCCAGGCCAAGGCGGCCGTCAGCCAGGTCCGCATCGGCGTAACCCGGGCCAATCTGGAAAAGACCCGCCTGGTCGCGCCTTTCGACGGCGTGGTGGCCGAGATCAACGGTGAACTCTCGGAATATGTCACCCCCTCGCCGGTCGGGGTCGCCACACCGCCCGCCGTGGACCTGATCGATAACCGCTGCTTCTACCTGAGCGCACCCATCGACGAGGTCGACGTAGCCGGGGTGAAGGTCGGCCAGCCGGCCAGGGTCACCCTGGACGCCTTTGGCGAGCGGCGATTCAGGGGGGGCGGGTGCGACGGGTGGCGGACTACGTGCTGGATGCCGAGAAGCAGGCCCGCACCGTGGACGTGGAGGTCGAGTTCCTCGATCCCGACGATATCCGGGACCTGCTGGCCGGCTACTCGGCGGACGTGGAGATCATCCTGGACGTGCGCAAGGACACCCTGCGCGTCCCCAGCGAGGCCCTGGTCGAGGGCAACAGGGTATTCGTCTTCGACGCCGGGCAACACAGGCTCGAACAGCGCGAGGTAAAAACCGGCGTGGCCAACTGGGACCATACCGAGATACTCGGCGGCCTGTCGCAAGGCGACCTGCACATCGACGACGGTGACTACGTCTCGGTAATGGGCCCGTCTGGCTCCGGCAAATCGACCCTGCTCAACGTGCTCGGCCTGCTGGACCGGCCGACGCGCGGCGAATACCGTATCGACGGCCAGCCCACCACCGACCTGGGCGAGGAACAGCGCGCGGCCCTGCGCCGGGACCACATCGGCTTCGTGTTCCAGGCCTTTCACCTGGTGCCGCGCCTGAGTGCCGCCGAAAATATCGCCCTGCCCATGGTGCTCGCCGGCATTGCGCCGGCCGAACGGGAACGGCGCGTGGACGAGGGGCCGGCCTCCCTGGACCTGTCCAATCGCGCCCACCACCGGCCGGGCCAGCTCTCGGGCGGACAACGCCAGCGGGTGGCGATAGGGCGCGCCATCGTGATGCGTCCCGGCCTGCTGCTGGCGGACGAGCCCACCGGCAATCTCGACCAGCATTCCGGCCAGGAGGTCATCGCCCTGCTGGAACAGCTGAACGGGGAAGGCATCACCCTGGTCGTGGTGACCCACGATGCGGCCATCGGCCGGCGCGCCAGGCGCCGGATCCATATGCTGGACGAACACATCCATCGCGACGAGCCGGACCATGCGCCTGCCTGACCTGCTCGGATTTTCCGCCCGTTCGCTGTCCGGTGCACGCACCCGCACCCTGCTGATGCTGCTGGCGATGAGCATCGGGGTCGCCTCGGTGGTGCTGCTTACCGCGCTCGGCGAAGGCGCGCGCCGCTACGTGATCGGCGAGTTCGAGCAACTGGGCACCGACCTGCTGATCATACTGCCGGGGCGCAACGAGACCACCGGCGGGCCGCCGCCCCTGTTCGGCCAGACCCCGCGGGACCTCACCATCGACGACGCCCTGGCCCTGTTACGCCAGTCCAGCATAAAACGCATCGCGCCGGTCACTGTCGGCAATGCGCCGGTATCCTTCGGCAGCCGCGAGCGCGAGGTGACCGTCATTGGCGGCACCCGCGAGCTGTTCCCGGTACGCCATCTCGAATTGGGCGCCGGGCGCATGCTGCCGGACATTCCGGCCGAACGGCAGAGCAATGTGGCGGTGCTGGGTGCCGGGCTCAAGAAGGCGCTGTTCGGCGGGCGATCGGCTCTGGGACGCTGGATACGCATCAACGACCGGCGCTTCCGGGTCATCGGCCAGCTCGCCCCCGGCGGCGAGTCGCTCGGCCTGGACCTGGGTGACATAGCGATCATTCCGGTGGCCTCGGCACAGGCCCTGCTCGATGCCCCCTCGTTGTTCCGGGTGCTGATCCAGGCCCGCGCCAAGGAGGACATAGAAACTGCGCGCAAGGCCGCCATCGAGACCATCCGGCAGCGACACGACGGCGAGGGCGACGTCACCATCATCACCCAGGACGCCATGCTCAGCACCTTCGACAGGATCCTGGGCGCACTGACCTACACGGTGGGCGGCATCGCCGGCATCAGCCTGGCGGTGGCCGGCATCCTGATCATGAACGTAATGCTGGTGGCGGTCTCACAGCGCATAGGCGAGATCGGCCTGCTGCTTGCCGGGCTCGGCATCGTGACAGTAAAACACCTCTACCCCTCTTTCCCATTCGCAGCGCCGTTATGGTCCCCTTTTGCAGCCGCCGGTGTCGCGCTGGTTACCGGGCTGTTGTTCGGCGTGGCACCCGCGCGACGCGCGGCGCGCATGGACCCGGTACAGGCGTTGACGGGGCGATGATGAAACACCCTGCATCGATTTTCGCGGCCAAGGCCGCTCCTACGATTCCTGGAAATATCACTTCCGTAGGAGCGAGCTTGCTCGCGAAAACATCAGGACACAAACCAACATCCTGCACCTTGCAAACATGCGCCTGGCCGACCTGATCCAGCTGACCGGCAGCGCCATCCGCGCACAACGCACCCGCAGCCTGCTTACCGGCCTGGGGATCGCGGTCGGCATCGCTGCGGTGGTCCTGCTGACCGCCATCGGCGAAGGCGTGCAGCGTTTCGTGATCGCGGAGTTCACCCAGTTCGGCACCAACCTGCTCGCGGTCACGCCCGGCAAGACCCAGACCTTCGGCATTTCGGGCGCGACCATCAGCACCGTTCGCCCGCTCAGCCTGGACGACGCCCAATCGCTGCGCAGGCTGCCCCAGGTGCGTTCCGTGGTGGCCTTCGTGCAGGTCAACGGCGCGGTGGAATGGAAGGGGCGCACCCGCCGTACCAATATCTTCGGTACCGGCAGCGCCGTGCCCGAGGTCTGGCAGATCCGGCCCGCTCTGGGCCGCTTCCTGCCGGATGACGAGCCCCGCCATGCACGCGCCTTCGCAGTGCTCGGCAGCAAGCTGCGCAGCGAGCTGTTCGGCAACGTCTCGCCACTGGGCCAGCGCATCCGCATCGGCGGGGAGAGTTATCGGGTGATCGGCAGCATGCGTCCCAAGGGGCAGATGCTGGGTTTCGACCTGGACGACAGTGTCTACATCCCGGTCGGGCGCGCCCTGGCCATGTTCAACCGCGAAAGCCTGATGGAGGTGGACGTGCTCTACCAGGCGGGGCCGACCCGGACGAGGTCGCAACGCGGGTAAAGCGAATGCTCAGCCAGCGCCATGGGCGCGAGGACTTCACCATCATCACCCAGGACCAGATGCTGGAGGTGCTCGGTTCGGTACTGGAGATCCTGACGCTCGCGGTCGGCGCGCTCGGCACTATCTCGCTGGTGGTCGGTGGCATCGGGATACTCACCACCATGACCATCTCGGTCAACGAACGCATCAGCGAGGTCGGCCT
The DNA here is from genome assembly GCA_024712425.1 of Chromatiales bacterium. GTDB lineage: Bacteria > Pseudomonadota > Gammaproteobacteria > Chromatiales > Chromatiaceae > MONJU. The sequence continues at coordinate 9,048 of JAKRWE010000092.1, read as the reverse complement.
GCTGCGCGCACTCGGCGCCGCCCGACACCAGATCATGGGCCTGTTCCTGGGCGAGGCGATGATCCTGGGCAGCGCCGGCGGTCTTGCGGGACTGGCCCTGGGCATTGGCGGGGCCTGGCTGATCCACCTGCTGCTGCCCGGCCTGCCGGTGCACATCGCCTGGACCTATGTACTGCTCTCACTGGGAATCGCGGTCGGCATCGGGCTGCTGGCCGGTGTGGTGCCGGCCCTGCGCGCGGCCAGGCTGGACCCGGTGCAGGCCTTGCGGGCAGAATAAGGGGGCTGTACACGGAAGGTACAGAAAATCATCTGATCGAAAAGGAGATTCAAGGATGAATCGATTAGCCAGAAACGGACTCCTGTCCGCCCTGTTCATCAGCGCACTGAACGCAACGCCGGTCTGATCCTCACCGGCGTCTACGATGGCCCGCTCGCAGGCGGCCAGCCCAAGGGGGTGGCGCTGTACGCGGATACCGATATCGCCGACCTGAGCGCCTGGGGCCTGGGCAAGGCCAGCAACGGCGACGGCTCGACCGACGTCGAGTTCCGGTTCCCCACGGTAAGCGTTGCTCAGGGAACCCACCTATACGTGGCGACCAAAACGGCCGGGTTCCACGATTTCTTCGGCTTTGCCCCGGACTACACCACCCTCGCCCTCTCCATCAACGGCGACGATGCCATCGAGCTGTTCGAGAACGGCGTGATGGTCGATGTGTTCGGCGATATCGCCACCGATGGCACCGGGCAGGCCTGGGAATACAAAGACGGTTGGGCCTACCGCCGCAACGGCACCGGACCCGATGGCGCCGTCTTCGATATCGCCAACTGGACCTTCAGCGGCCCCGATGCCTGGGATGGCGAGACCCGCAACAGTACCGCCGCCGCGCCCTTGCCGATTGGACGTTACACCACGGCATCCGTGCCGGAAGCATCCGTGCTGTCACTTATGGGCATCGCGCTGCTGTGGCTGCCGGGTCTGAGCGCCAGCCTGCGTGGCCGGTCCGGGGTTCAGCCCTCGCCGCGTTCGCGCGCCACCAGCAGCAGCTCGCGTACCAGCACAGCGGTCACCCAGGCGTGCTCGATGGTCTCATGCAACGCCTCCTCGTCGCCCGCGAGTTCCCCGAGCGAGGTCTCCAGGAGGTCGCGCAGTTCCTGCATGGCATGACGACCGGAGACCACCGGGAACTCCAGGGTGTCGAAGCCGCCGCACTGGAGGCCGTCCAGGTAACCCCGGGTCCAGCTGAGCATCCCCTGCGCCTGTTGTTCCAGTGAATCGGTCTCGGGGGGGGCAGCAACATGCCGAAGTCGAGGCCGGGACCGTCGAGGGTCTGCCAGGTCTCGCGATACAGCTCGCGCACCTCGTCATCCAGGGCATCGAGCCCCGCCATTACCTGCGACAGCCCCTCGCAGGGCGCGTGGTGGCCGTCGTCGTGCAGTGCGATCAGCCCAAACAGCGCGCCATGCAGCCAGGAGGGGTCGCAACCCACGCCGACCTGTTGCAGTCTTTGTTCTATTTCGTGGTAGTCGATCGTGGTCTGGTGCATGAATCGGGTTTTTCCGGGATGGATGCCGGATTATACGTTCTGCAGGAACCGGTGCAGACAGGTCATGAAACCGGCACGCTGCTCGGCGTAGACCCAGTGCCCTGCATCATGCACCGTGCACAACATCGCGTCGGGAAAAAGCGCATGGATACGCGACTCGTAGGCGGGCAACACATAGTGGGACCGGTCGCCGTGGATGAAACAGGCCGGGCCGGACCAGGCCGCCCCGGGCGGCACCTCGAAGCCGGTGATATCCCGCATGGCCGAGCGCAGTACCGGCAGATTGAGCCGCCACTGCCAGCCATCCGCATCCCGAACCAGATTCTGCAACAGGAAGGCACGCACCCCGGCCTCGGGAACCCGGGCCGACAACTCACGGTCGGCCTGGCTGCGGTCTTTGAGTCCGTCCAGATCGATGGATTCGAGACCGTCCAGGATGACACTGAAATCGTGCGCATAGGCCACCGGCGTGATATCCACCACGGCGATACCGGCAGTCCGTTCCGGCGTCTCCAGGACAAACCGCATGACCACCTTGCCACCCATGCTGTGCCCGACCAGCGCCGGCCGTTCCAGGTCCAGTGCGTCGAGCAGCGCCAGCAGGTCCCCGGCCATGCCCGGATAATCCATCGCCTGCACATGCGGCGACTGCCCGTGGTTACGCAGGTCCGGCACGATCACCCGGTAATCGGAGGACAGCTCGCGCGCGATGGAGCCCCAGTTGGCGGAGGACCCGAACAGGCCGTGCAGGAGCACGACGGCCGGGCCATCGGTGCCGTATTCACGGTAATGAAGTGGTACAGACATGGGCCTGAAAGTCACCTTGCCATTCAAACCATGGCAATTAACCACGAAGGACACAAAGAACACGAAGGGGTGACTTCACGCATCATCACGAACCAGGCACGCCCAAGCTTGGGCTCCGGTCAGAAATGGTGGGTATCGCTGCGCTCAGCCCACTCTCGCAGAGCTTTCATCTTCTTTGCGGCCTTTGCGGTTTAATGTTTTCCACACTAAACGATCCTATCGCTTGCGCGGCGGCATCAGGTCGGTGATGGTGCCCTCGGCCATCTCCGCGGCCATGCCGATGGATTCATTGAGGGTCGGATGGGGATGGATGGTAAGGCCGATATCCTCGGCGTCGGCGCCCATCTCCAGGCCCAGCACGGTCTCGCCGATCAGCTCGCCCGCGTTGCGCCCCACGATCCCGGCGCCCAGCAGACGTTTGCTCTTGGCGTCGAAGATCAGCTTGGTCATGCCCTCTTCGCGATGGATGCCCAGGGCACGGCCCGAGGCCGCCCAGGGGAACACGCCCTTCTCGATCTCGATACCCTGCTCCTTGGCCTCGGTCTCGGTCAGTCCCATCCAGGCCACCTCGGGATCGGTATAGGCGACCGAGGGAATGGTCATGGGGTCGAACAGGGCCGGCAGGCCGGCGATCACCTCGGCCGCCACGTGTCCTTCGTGTACCGCCTTGTGCGCCAGCATGGGGTTGCCCACGATATCGCCGATGGCATAGATATGCGGCACATTGGTGCGCATGTGCTGGTCGACCGGGGTGAAGCCGCGCTCGTCCACCTCAACACCCGCCGCCTCGGCGTGAATCAGCTTGCCGTTGGGGATGCGTCCCACCGAGACCAGGACCCGGTCATAGGTCTGCGGATCCGGCGCCTTGTCACCCTCGAAGGCCACCTTGAGTCCGGACTTGAGCGCCTGTATATCGGCGACCTTGGTCCGGAGCCAGATATTCTGGGCCTGCTTCTCCAGGCGCTTCTGCAGCGGACGCACCAGGTCGCGGTCGCAGCCCGGGATCAGTCCGTCCTGCAGTTCCACGATATCCACCTTCGAGCCCAGGGTGGAGTACACCGTGGCCATCTCCAGGCCGATGATGCCGCCGCCGATGATCAGGAAGCGCTTGGGCACCTCGGCCAGCGCGAGCGCATCGGTGGAGTCCATCAGGCGCGGGTCGTCGTTGGGGAAGCCGGGGATCTGCACCGGGCGCGAGCCGGCAGCGATAATGGCGTGTTCGAACTCGATGCGCTTGACGCCCTCGTCGGTCTGCACCGTGATCTGGCGCGGGCTGTCGAACTGCGCCACGCCCTGCACCACCTGCACCTTGCGCTGCTTGGCCAGGGCCGCCAGCCCACCGGTGAGCTTCGCCACCACCTTGTCCTTGCCCGCGCGCATCTGGTCCAGATCAATCTTCGGCTTGGTATAACGAACCCCCATGACCTCGAGCTCGGCCACCTCGTTGATCACCTCGGCGGTATGCAGCAGCGCCTTGGACGGGATGCAACCGACGTTAAGGCAGACCCCGCCCAGGGTCGAGTGGCGCTCGATGAGCACGGTGCTCATACCGAGATCTGCAGCGCGAAAGGCTGCGCTGTAACCGCCGGGGCCGGCGCCCAGTACGACGACCTGTGTATGAATGTCTACCTTGCTCATCGACCAAACCCCTACGGATCGTTGCTTTTGCGACAACCCGGTTCAAATGTTTCGGAACTCAAATAATCACCTGCAGGCCGGCTTCAGCCCAACGACCCCGGGCATCGAAGCATAACAACGACAGGCCCTTTTGTCCGGCCGCCCCCATGAGAGGGACCACACCCCTGATCATGGAAAACTCTGGCCTCGTAGCCCGGATGAAGGCCCGAAGGGCCGTAATCCGGGAAAATGGTCTTCCCGGATTCCGCTACGCTCCATCCGGGCTACGGGTCTACTCAATGGACACAAACAATCTTCGACAATTCAAGCCCAGTTCATCACCCGGGCAAAATCGAAAAACTCAATACTGCCCTACTATAGGACCAATCGCCGGATGTCTCCCAGCAATTGCGCCAGGTAGGTGGTGAAACGCACGCCCTCGGCACCGTCGATCACACGGTGATCGTAGGACAGGCTGAAAGGCATCATCAGGCGCGGCTCGAAATCAGACCCGTTCCACTTCGGTTTCATTTCGGCGCGCGACACGCCCAGGATCGCCACCTCCGGCGCATTCACGATGGGGGTGAACTGGGTCCCGCCGATACCGCCCAGGCTGGAGATGGAGATGCAGCCACCCTGCATGTCCGCCGGCGCGAGCTTGCCCTCGCGGGCGCGCGAGCTGACGTCCATCAGGTCACGCGCCAGATCGAACACGCCCTTCTGGTCCACGTCGCGCACCACCGGCACCATCAGGCCGTTGGGGGTATCCACCGCCACCCCGATATGGATGTACTTCTTGAGAATCAGTTTCTCGGCATCCGGCGACAACGAGGCGTTGAACTGCGGATACTCCTTCATCGCGGCAGCCAGCGCCTTCATCAGGAAGGGCATGAAGGTGAGCTTGACGCCCTCCTCCCCGGCCTGCGCCTTGAGTCCCCTGCGGAAGGCCTCCAGTTCGCTGATGTCCGCCTCGTCGAACTGGGTGACGTGCGGGATGCCCAGCCAGGCGTTGTGCAGGTGCTTGCCGCTGATCTTCTTGATCCGGCCCAGTTCCTGCTCTTCGATCTCACCGAACTGGCTGAAGTCCACCTCGGGCGGTCGCGGCAGCTGCATGGGACCGCTCGCGGCCACCTGCGGCGCGCCCTCGGCCAGGGTGCGTTTGACGAGGTCCTGCACGTCTTCCTTGGTGATCCGCCCCTTGGGGCCAGAGCCCGGAACATGGTACAGATCGACACCCAGTTCGCGTGCGAAACGACGCACCGCCGGGCTGGCGTGCGCCTTGCCCTTGGGGGCGTCCGAGGGCCTGGCGATGACTGGGCGCTTGCGCGACGACTTCTCACCCGGCCGCCGTTCCTCCGTGGGTGCCGGCGGGACCGCCTCCGATACCGGGACCGGCGTGTCCGCTCTCTGTACCGGCTCCGCCGCCGCGGGCGCAGCGGCAGCCGCCTCGGTCTCGATCTCGCAGATGGGATCGCCCTGGTTGACCCGGTCTCCCACCTTGATGCCCATGTTGTGGATCACGCCTGCATGCGGTGACGGGATCTCCATGGTCGCCTTGTCGGTCTCGAGCGTGATCAGCGAACCGTCCTTGTCGACCGTGTCGCCGTCACTGACCAATACCTCCACGACCTCGACGTCCTTGAAGTCACCGATATCGGGCACAGCCACCGGCAGCAGCTGCGATTCGGCCACAGGGGATGCCGCTGGCTGTTCCGGCGCAGCGGCTGCGGCCTCCGCTTCTGCCGGCGCTTCGGGCTCGGGTGCCGCCTGTGCCGCGTCATCGCCTGCCGGCACTTCCTCCGCGGCGCCGGCGGCGCTTTCCAGCAGCAGGATCACATCGCCCTGATTGATCCTGTCTCCGACAGCGACCCTGATCTCCTTCACCACGCCCTCCTCGGGCGACGGGATCTCCATGGTGGCCTTGTCACTCTCGAGGGTGATCAGTGAATCCTCGACCGCCACCCGGTCACCGGGCGAGACCAGGATCTCGATCACCTCGACGTCGTGAAAATCGCCGATATCCGGGAGTTGCACTTCGATAGTCTGGCTCATCGTGTCACCCCCTGGTCACGCCGAAACCGGGTTCGGTTTCTCGGGATCGATCTTGTAGGCCTTGATGGCCTGGGCCACGACCTTGGACACGATCTCGCCCTGGTCGGCCAGCGCCTTGAGCGCCGCCGCCACCACGTAATAGCGATTGACCTCGAAGTGCTTGCGCAATTGCGAGCGCAGATCGGAGCGCCCGAAGCCATCCGTTCCCAGGGTGATGAAATGGCGATCAGCGAGGTAGGGGCGAATCTGGTCGGCATAGGCCCGCATATAGTCGGTGGCAGCCACCACCGGCCCCTTGACCCCATCCAGCTGCTGCGCGACATAGGCCTGCCGCGCCTTGCGGGTCGGGTGCAGCATGTTCCAGCGCTCCGTATCCATGCCGTCACGGCGCAGCTCGTTGAAGCTGGTCACGCTCCACACATCGGCGGCCACGTTCCACTCCTCTTCCAGCATGTTGGCCGCGGCGATCACCTCGCGCAGGATGGTCCCGGAGCCCATCAGCTGTACCCGCTTCTTCTTGCGCGAGCCCTGACGATAACGGTACATACCCTTGATAATGCCGCCCTCGACACCCTCGGGCATCGCCGGCTGCGGGTAGTTCTCGTTCATCACGGTGACGTAGTAGAAGACGTTCTGCTGCTCCTCGTACATCACCTTCATGCCGTGGCGCAGGATCACGCTCAGCTCGTAGGCGAAGGTCGGATCGTAGCTGCGGCAGTTGGGAATGGTCCCTGCCAGGAGGTGGCTGTGGCCGTCCTGGTGCTGCAGACCCTCGCCGGCGAGGGTGGTACGTCCGGCGGTGCCGCCCAGCAGGAACCCGCGCGCCTGCATGTCGCCGGCAGCCCAGGCCAGATCGCCCACGCGCTGGAAACCGAACATGGAGTAATAGATGTAGAACGGGATCATGCTGACCCCGTGGTTGCTGTAGGAGGTCGCCGCGGCGATCCAGGACGACATGGCGCCGGCCTCGTTGATGCCTTCCTGCAGGATCTGGCCCTGCTTGTCCTCACGGTAGTACATGACCTGGTCGGAGTCCTGCGGGGTGTACAGCTGCCCCACCGAAGAATAGATGCCGAGTTGGCGGAACATGCCCTCCATGCCGAAGGTGCGCGCCTCGTCCGGCACGATGGGCACCACGAAGCGGCCCACATTCTTGTCCCGGATCAGGGTGGTCAGGAAGCGCACGAAGGCCATGGTGGTCGACATCTCGCGGTCGCCGCTGCCGTCGAGCAGGGCCTTGAAGGTGGAGAGTTCCGGGATCTTCAGGCTGTTGCCCTCGCTGCGCCGGGCCGGCAGGTAGCCGCCGAGTGCGGCACGGCGCTCGTGCAGATAGCGCATCTCCGGGGTATCCGCCGCCGGCTTGAAATACGGCGCCGAGGCGATCTGGTCGTCGGGAATGGGGATATTGAAGCGATCGCGGAAGGCCTTGAGCGCCTCCTCGCCCATCTTCTTCTGCGAGTGGGTGATGTTCTGGCCCTCGCCGGCCTCGCCCATGCCGTAACCTTTCACGGTCTTGGCCAGGATCACGGTCGGCTGCCCCTTGTGCTTCATCGCGGCGGCATAGGCCGCGTGGATCTTGAGCGGATCGTGGCCGCCACGGTTGAGGCGCCAGATGTCCTCGTCGGACATGTTGGCGACCATGGCCTTGAGCTCGGGATACTTGCCGAAGAAGTGCTCGCGCACGAAGGCACCGTCCTTGGACTTGTAGGCCTGGTAGTCGCCGTCCACGCACTCTTCCATGCGCTTGAGCAGCAGACCGTCCTTGTCGCGGGCCAGCAGCGGATCCCAGTAACCGCCCCAGATCACCTTGATCACGTTCCAGCCGGCGCCGCGGTAGACCGCCTCCAGCTCCTGGATGATCTTGCCGTTGCCGCGCACCGGACCGTCCAGGCGCTGCAGGTTGCAGTTGACCACGTGCACCAGGTTGTCGAGACGCTCACGCCCGGCCAGTGAGATGGCGCCCAGAGACTCCGGCTCGTCCATCTCGCCGTCGCCCATGAAGGCCCACACCTTGCGGTCCCCTTCCTTGGCGATGTCCCGGTCGTTCAGGTACTTCATGAAACGCGCCTGGTAGATCGACATCAGCGGACCCAGGCCCATGGATACGGTGGGGAACTGCCAGAAGTTGGGCATCAGCCACGGATGCGGGTAGGAGGACAGGCCACCGCCATCGACCTCCTGCCGGAAACGGTTCAGATCCTCCTCGCTCAGGCGCCCTTCGAGGAAGGCGCGCGCATAGATTCCTGGCGCGGAGTGCCCCTGGAAAAAGACCAGGTCGCCCTCCTGGCTGTCGTTGCTAGCACGGAAGAAGTGGTTGAAACCCACGTCGAACAGGCTGGCGGCAGACGCGAAGCTCGCGATATGCCCGCCCAGTTCGGTGGCCTTGCGGTTGGCCTGTACCACCATGGCCATGGCATTCCAGCGGATAAAGGAGCGGATCCGCGCCTCCATCGCCCGGTCACCCGGGTAGGGTGGCTGCTGGGTCAGGGGAATGGTGTTCAGGTAGGCTGTGTTCGCGCTGTGCGGGATGTAGGCGCCCGAGCGCCGCGCCTTGTCGATCATGCGCTCCAGCAGATAGTGCGCGCGCTCGGCGCCTTCGTATTCCAGGACGGCCTCGAGCGCGTCGAGCCATTCCTGTGTTTCCTGGGGATCGATATCGGGTTTTGCTGCCATGGCCGGCCCACCGTAGTTCAGTTCTTCAATTGCCAAAACACCGTCATGCGGTGCGGTTTGCGCGCAATTCAAGCAGAGAAGCAGGGGAAAAGCGAACTTATTTTTACATTACCCGTAAAAACAATATGTTATGCATAAAAATAAATAGACCAATCGTCCCAAAATAAGGCCGAAACGAAGCGACGGATGCAGGGAGGATACGTCGCTGCATTGTCAATGGCCAATAATTTTGACCCCCCCTCGGCCAATAAAATTGACCCACCCGGGGCGACAAAAAATCAGCTCTCGCGTTTGTGCTTCAGTCGATAGCTCTCACCTCCCGGCATGAAGATGTGTGAATGGTGGATCAGCCGGT
>JAKRWE010000091.1 GCA_024712425.1 Chromatiales bacterium | reverse complement strand
ATATCCACCTCCACATCGGTGACCTGCCAAGGTGCCTGGATACCCAGTATCTGGGTGTATAGATCAACGTCTCTCATGCTCCCCTACGCTAAACTACCCACTCGATCAGGGGAAGAGCCGATTTTGTATCCGGCGCGGCACATCCAGAAATCGACGTCATGCATGACGCGGAACTCAGGGTGGGGTCATTGCGGGAATGAAGGAGAGGCGAATGCCGGTTAGCACCCAGGCACCCAGGGCAGTGTGGCACGAGACGGTCGCCGCCATCGGGCTGGAAGCACTGGTTTCGACCGGGCTGGCCGCGCTGGCGGGGGGTGTTGTACCTGTTCGATGGCTTTCCGTTGCAGTCTTTAGGGATCAGTGCTGCGGTCGCGCTGACCTCCCTGCTCTCGGTTCAGGCGGTGCGCAACGCCACGCTGCAGCGCCTGTCGCTTGTGTGGCTGGCGATCCCGGTCGGCCTCGCGCTGGCTCAGGCCAGTGCCTGGGTCCTGTTTCTCGCCAGCACAAAAGGCGCAGACAGCCCCCTGGCGCTTGGGCTGGTGGCAACCGTTGTTGCGTTGATACCGCTGGTGTACTGGCTTCCCGGTATGCTGCTGGCCTTGTTGCTGACCGGGCTCGGTGCATGGCTGATGGTTCCGCCACCAGTGCCGCTATGGCTGGGGGCGGTCATGCTCCCGACGGTAGGCCTCGCCCTGCTGTTCCAGCGCCAGTTGCTCGAGCAGCGACGCTTCGAGTCCCTGGAACGGGACAGTAGCGGAAAACTCGACGAGTTGCGATCGGAGTATCGGGACATCCAGGAGCGCCTGCGCTATGAGCAGGAATGCCTCGCGTCATGCCGCCGGGATCTGGCCGGTGTACGCGAGCTGGCGGATCAGGCGGGGCAGGCCAAGACAGAGTTCCTGGCGACCATCAGCCATGAGATCCGAACCCCCCTCAACGGCATTCTCCCCATTCTCGATATGCTTCAGTCCACGTCCCTGGACGATGAGCAGCAGCGGTACGTGCGGGCGGCAAGCAGTTCATCCCGTCACCTGCTGCGCATCATCAACGACCTGCTCGATTTTGCCAGGGCAGAGTCGGGCAAGCTGCAGCTGGAGAGTATCGAGGTCGATCTGAAAGAGCTCGCCCAGTCGGTCCTGGACTTGATGGAGGGGAGTGCGGAAAGAAAAGGGCTGTCATTGAGATTGCGCTGGGATGAGCGGTTGCCACGGATCGTACGTGCCGATCCGATTCGTCTGCGCCAGATCCTGGCCAATCTGCTCAGCAACGCCATCAAGTTCACCGAGCACGGCGGTGTGGAACTCCTGCTCGAGCAGGTGGACTCGGGGCGTCGCGAGCTGACCATACGTTTCAGTGTCGCCGATACCGGGATTGGCCTGTCGCGTGAAGAAGTGCGCAATCTTTTCAGTTCGTTCACCCAGGCGGATGCATCCACTACCCGCAAGCATGGCGGTACGGGACTGGGGCTTGCCATATGTCGTCGGCTGGTCGAGTTGATGGGGGGCAGATAGGGGTCCGCTCCCTGCCGGGGCAGGGCTCTACCTTCTGGTTTGAATTGCCGATACGCCGCTCCGCGCAGGACGTACCGGCGGCACGCAAGAGCCTCGAGGGCCTGCGCGTAATGAGTGCCATAAGAGGCAGGCAGCTCGCCGCGCGCGTTGCCGATGATCTCAAAAAATGGCGGGTGAACGCGCAACAGGTGCCATCGGTGGAGATCATGCAGCGGCTGCACGATACCGCGGCGCTGGGGAAGAGCTGGGCCTGTGAATGCCTGTTGCTGGATGACCAGGGATCCGACCAGGGTGTGATCCCGATCCTGGGTGGTATCCATGCCGATGTGCTGTTGAAGACGCTCAGGATCGTCGTGATCACGCGTTCATCGGAGTTGGCCGCGCGTCTGCATGATGAGTTCTCGGTATACGTGCTCACCGGCACCTACAAGTCGGAGTCGTTGCACCGCCTGCTCAAACGCCTGTTCGATGTGGCAGGCACAGTGAGGAACGAAACGACCCGGGATGCATTGCTGGACCATTTCGATTTGAATGTCGATCAGGAATCCATACTGGTGCCGGATAACATTGAGCCGGTCACCTCCGGGCGTACCCGGGGGCGGGTGCTTCTGGTCGAAGACAACCCGGTCAACCTGGGCGTCGTGCGGCGCGTGCTCACCCGCCTGGACATGGCTTGTACGGTGGCGGAGAACGGGCAGCAGGCATTGGCACGGCTGAAGGAAGACAGCGGTTTCGACATGGTGCTGATGGACTGCCAGATGCCGGTGATGGACGGTTACGAGGCAACCAGGCAGTGGCGGGCGCACGAGCGGGACGCCGGCGGGCATCTGCCGATCGTGGCCATGACCGCCAATGCCATGCCGGGTGACCGGGAAAAGTGTCTGCAGGCTGGCATGGACGACTACCTGGCCAAGCCGGTCAGCATCGGTGAGCTGCGTGCCATGCTGGACCGGTGGGTGAGGGGGGAATGTCGTCCACTACCGCGCCTGCGACTCATGGGCGTACGCTGGAGACGCCGGACAGCGCTGACCGTCGCATGCTGGATCGCACTATCCTTGAGGAGTTGCGCGAGGTCATGGACGATGGCTTCGAGACCCTGGTGCAGACCTTTCTCGCGCATTCACCGGAGCTGATGGACAGTCTGCAGAAGGCCTCGCTTGCCGGTGACGTCGATGCCATGGTGGCGCCGGCCCATTCTCTGAAGTCGAGCAGTGCCAACATGGGTGCGATGCGATTGTCCGCCCTGGCCCGTGACCTGGAGATGGCGGCGCGGGAAGGCAGGCGCGACGAGGCGCTGGAGGCCTGCCGCAGGATGCCGGCGGTGTTCCTGACCACCTGCGCTGCGCTGCGATCGGAACTGGCCGGGGGATAGGCCTCTACAACACCTCGGAGGCGTGGTCGGCCAGGCGTGACCGCTCGCCGCGGGTCAGGGTGATGTGGCCGCTGTGCGGCCAGTTCTTGAAACGGTCGACCACGTAGGTCAGGCCGGAGGTGGTCTCGGTCAGGTAAGGGGTGTCTATCTGGGCCACGTTGCCCAGGCACACGATCTTGGTGCCCGGGTCGGCACGGGTGATCAGGGTCTTCATCTGCTTGGGGGTGAGGTTTTGTGCCTCGTCCAGGATGATGTACTTATTGAGGAAGGTCCGTCCGCGCATGAAATTGAGCGAGTGGATGCGGATCTTGGAACGCAGCAGATCATCGGTCGCTGCGCGCCCCCAGTCGCCGCCGCTGCTCTGGGTGAGGACCTCCAGGTTGTCGGTCAGCGCACCCATCCAGGGTGTCATCTTCTCCTCCTCGGTGCCGGGCAGGAAGCCGATGTCCTCGCCGACCGGCACGGTGACCCGTGTCATCACGATCTCGCGATAGCGGTTGGTGTCCATGACCTGCGACAGCCCGGCGGCCAGGGTGAGCAGGGTTTTGCCGGTGCCCGCGGTGCCGAGCAGGGAGACGAAGTCGATATTCGGATCCATCAGCAGGTTGAGGGCGAAGTTCTGTTCCCGGTTGAGGGTGCTGATCCCCCACACGGAGTGCCGGCTGGAGCGGTAGTCGCGGATCCACTCGATGATGGCATCGTCGTCCTCCTTGCGCCGCACGATGGCCTCGAAGGGCTGGTCCCCCTCCTGCCAGGACGCCATGTCCTTGCTGTGGCTGTCCCAGAAATCCGCGTCCAGTTCGGCCTGCCCGCTGTAGAGCAGGTCCATGTCCTCCAGGGCCTGGTCGTTGTGGTAGTCCTCCGCCGGCAGCCCCACGATGGCGGCCTTGATGCGCAGGTTGATGTCCTTGGACACCAGGATGACCTGGCGCACGTTGCGTGCGACCTCGGACATCCCCTTCTTGCCCCGGTCCAGTTCCTCCAGCACCACCATGGGCAGGAAGATGTCGTGTTCCGCAAAACGAAAGATCGCGGTGGGGTCGTGCATCAGCACGTTGGTGTCGAGGATGAAGAGTTTCTTTCCGGTACGTGACTTGATGCCCATGCAGGATTGGTTCTCTGGTGGCGGTTTCTGTTTCTTCTGGATCCGATGGAAGCTCAGTCGCCCTTGTTCAGGGCCTTGACCGCTTCCAGCACCTCGTCGACATGGCCTTTCACCTTCACGCCGCACCATTCCTGTCGCAGAACGCCGTCCGGGTCGATCAGGAAGGTGCTGCGCTCGATGCCGCGGACCTTTTTGCCATACATGTTTTTCATCTTGATGACACCGAAGGCTGCGCACAGCGTTTCATCCGGGTCGCTGACCAGGTCGAAGGGGAACTCCTGCTTGGCCTTGAAGTTCTCCTGGGCGCGCAGGCTGTCGCGCGAGGCGCCAAGGATGCGGCAGGACTGGCGACGGAACTTATTGATCGCGGCAGTGAAATCCTTCCCTTCCTGGGTGCAGCCAGGCGTGCTGGCCTTGGGGTAGAAGTACAGGATCAGCGGTTTGCCCCGGTAATCCGAGAGCCGTGCCTGCTTGTCACCGGTGAGGTGGAGTTCGATGTCAGGCACCTTTTTACCAATCTTCACCGTCATGTCGTTATCCCTTTACTGGTTCGAGTACCGCATCCAGGTTCATGCTGTCACAGAATTCCATGAATTCCTCGCGCAGGCTGGCGATATGCATGTTGGCCGGTATGCCGATGGTCATGCGCACGGCGAACATGGGGGTGCCGGTATGCGCTGCAGCATAACTGCTGGTGGTCATGTCCTCGATATTGATGCCCCGGTCCGCAAAGAATGCCGCCAGGTTGTGAACGATGCCCGGCTGATCGAGTGCCACCACGTCGACCCCGTAGGGCAGCAGCTGTGCCGGACTGGCGCCCGGCTCGGTGCGCTCGGCGATGATGGTCAGACCGAGTTCCTTCTGCAGCTTGGGTAACTGGGATTCCAGCCGTGCGAGCCGGTCCCAGGCGGCCTCCACCGCCATCAGGATAGCGAACTCGCCACTCAACACCGCCATGCGGGTATCGAGCACGTTGCATTCCGCATCTAGTGCCGCACGGGTGAGCTTGTTGATGATGCCGGGCTGGTCCTTGCCCAGCGCCGAGATGACCAGATGACTGTTTATTGTGGGCATCGACGGATTCCCCGTGGTGTTGTCTGTCAGGCCCGAGTGTACTGCGGGATCTGTCTATCCGTCGATGTCCACATTGCGCAGTGCCTCCGCGGCCTCCTCGGGACTGACCGTGCTGACGAACAGCCCGGAGCCGAGCTCGAAGCTGGTCGGGATGCTGGTGCGCGGGCAGATCTCGAGATGCCAGTGATAGCTGTCGCCGCAGTTGTTGAACTCGTCACCATGCGGGATGGAGTGGAGGAAGAAATTAAACTGCACGCCGCCAACCACCTTGTCCAGTCGTTTCATGGTGCGCTGGAGTACTCGGGCAAAGTCTTCCAGGTCCTCTTTGCTCGCCTGCAGAAAATCGGATTCGTGCTACAGCGGCAGGATATGGATCTCCCATTCGAAACGGCTGGCGAAGGGCTTGATGGCCACGAAGCGCTCCCCGCGTTCGATGACGTACTGCCCGACATTGATCTTGCGCCGGACATTGCCCGATTCGCGATCGTAGATGGTGGCCTCGTAGGTGAGCGCCTCATCAATCAGCGAGCAGAAGATGCACTGGCCGAATTTCTGTGCGTACTGATGACTGTGGGTGACCTCGTTCTGCACGTTCTCGGGGACCACGGGCGTGGCGATGATCTGGCTATGGGTATGCGGGATACTGGCGCCGGCCGCCGGACCAAAGTTTTTGAACACCAGCACATACTTCAGGCGGGGGTCGGAGGCGTACAGCTCGGCCATGCGTTCCTGGTATATCCGGAACAGGTTGGCGAGGTGGTCCTGGCTCATCTCGTGGATGATGATGCCGTGGTGCGGGTGATCGATGATGACCTCGTGCCGGCCATAGCCGTCGATTACCTGCTGCAGGCCGAAGGCGATATTGCTGGATGCGCTGTCGTCGCCCAGTACCGGGTAGAGGTTGGGTACGATTCGGACCGCCCACTCCTTCGAGTCCGGCCAGGCCAGGATCTCGGGCGGTGTGCGGTCCTCGTTGCCGCGACAGAAGGGGCAGGTGTCGACATGGGCGCGGTTGTCGCGTTCGATCTTCTCTTCGGCCTTCTTGGGGCGCATGCCCCGTGCGGTGGCTACCAGTACCGATTCGGTGGGCACGATGGGGTTGATGCGGATCTCGCGTACTCCCTTGTTTTGCTGTTCGTCACTCATTGCAATACTCCCGATCACATAGGCCTATCATTAGCATGTTGTGAGCAAGCGGCAGGATTGGTGTTTCATATGAGGGCATTACCCGGTTCAACCCACAGGGGCCGACAGGGGAAACGAGATGGCCAGTGAAGAACGGGTGGCGCTCGTGGGGCGGATCGAGGCCCTGTTCGAACGTCACCTGGACGGGCAGGGAGGGCTGCCCGACGCCTCGCTGGAGCGTGTCTGCCAGCGCTGGGCGGGCTGCGATGCCGGGTCTCTGCTGGCAACCCTCTCTCCGGTGGCACTGCGTGCGGCCAGCCTGTCGCGACTGCCGAACGCGCCATGGCGGGCGCTCGCGATCCGGCGGCGTGCGCCGCGCCAGTTTCCAGGCCAGCTGCGCTATGGCATCCACGCCAGTCCCGTGGGCAAGGCGCTGATCGCCTTCGATGAACAGAGCATCCACTACCTGAGCTTTCTACGCTCGGGCGAAGACCCGCAGGACCGTCTGCGCGCGGCGTTGCCGAAGACCACCTGCGAGCCCGACCCGGTGACCGCCACCGAATGGGGACGGCGCTGCTTCGAGCGGCCTGGAGACCCGATCCCGGTGTTCCTGCCCGGCACGTCCTTTGAGCAGCGGGTCTGGCAGACCCTGGCGCGCGTTCCGGCCGGGCGGGTCATCGACTACGGTCAACTGGCCCGGTTGGTCGGACATCCCGGCGCGGCACGCGCCGTCGGCAGCGCCATGGCCGCCAACCCCGTCGCCTGGCTGATCCCCTGTCACCGCGTCATCGGCGCCGGTGGCCGCCTGGGCCAGTACCAGCCCGGCCCTGCGCGCAAGGCGATGTTGCTGGCCTGGGAGCGGGCGGTTTTGGCGGGTCTCTAGCAGTAGGACATTGGAAAAGGCCATCCATGGTCTTTTCGGCCACGAAAGCGAAAAATGCGAATTTTCGCTTCCTTTATGTTCAACAGCTTGGCGCAGTCGAAGGCGGCGGTACATCCGCGTGCCGCGCACAGGGTGCCAAAAAACTTCGCTTTTCACCCCCTTGCCAGATCATCACTTGTTGGTAGAGGCTGGATGCCAGCTTCTTGCCTCGTTCCCACTGGGACAGGGACGCCGGCATGTTCCTCGGCATCTGCTGCCCGGGCAATGGGCTGCGGCATGTGTTCGAGTGGGCTGATCACGCCCTGCCCACCCTTGCCCAATACGTGGGTATAGATCATGGTGGTCGATACATCCGCATGGCCTAACCCGAATATTTCACAAATAAAAAGGGCAAAACCCGTGTAGTTCGTTAAAATTCAGTTGGTTACACTGGATCCGAACAAGGTTTTGCCCGTGACAAAATGTACCCAAGAAAGCTTTGATTTCCACCGCTGAAACGCCACCGGATCGAGGCCCGATTTTCAGGCGGGGATATCACCAGCGATGGTGGCCTGTTGTTGCTCCGGCAAGTCGATCGACGGCTGGGGTTGCTCGAGGCGGTCAATGCGAGGCTCCCCGACCCCCGCGATGCCCGCTATGTCGTGCATGACCAACTGACGTTGTTGCGTCAACGCGTCCATGCCCTGTGTCAACCCAATTCTAAAATGTCCCCTTTTCTCCCAAGCTGAAATGTCCCCTTGGTGAGTCCGGGGTCATGAGGGGACGAGGGGGCGCCTCATCTCCAGGGATGGTCCGGTGCAGGCCTGTGGGTCCTGCGGTTGAGTTGGATGGTCTTGGCCTTCTCGACGGTGGCGTGGATGCTTTGTCGAGGATCTCCTGCCGGAGCGCATCGGCGATCTGGTTGTTGGGGCGCCTGCCCCGGTGGCGGGAAACCAGTCCAGCCGCTCCCTCGGCCCGGTATCGGACCACCAGGCGCTTGATCTGCCGCACGCTCAAGTCCAACTGCCGTGCCGCCTCTTTCTGCCGCAACTGCCGGTCGACAACCTGCTGAACCACCCCCAGCCGGTCCACCGTCTTCTGTGTCATCGCAATGGTCTCCTCTGTCACCACCCCTCCCGAAATCAAAAGGGGACATTTTAGAATTGGACAAAGGGGACATTACTGCTTTGGACTAACAGTGCCGCCCCGGCACGTTGACAAACAATGGGGGTAAGGGAAAGGTGTGCCTGCAGCCTAGAAAATAGCCCTTCACGAGCCTTTCCACGTCCCGTTCGAGGCACCACATCTTCCATCCACTGACCGCCCGGAAAAGCGAGAAGCGGATGAAATATTCGGGTTAGTACCCAGCGGGCCCCGCAGGGGCGAGTCTCAGGGATGAGACGAGCAAACCCGATAAAGGCGGGGAGAAAGAAGAAGGGCCAGATGCAATCGGCCTGGTACTGGCCGATCTATGGCGAAGACGATGAGCTCTGCTTCACTTGGTCAAGCAGTCGCGGCAGCGCGCATATCGAGCAACAGCTCGCCGGCTTCGAGGGCGTGTTGCTCAGCGATGGCTATGCGGCCTATGACCGCTATGCCCGGAACAAGCCACAGATCACCCAGGCCCAGTGCTGGGCGCATACCCGGCGCTACTTCGAGCGGGCACACAAGAGCGATCCAGCAGCCCAAGAGGCCCTGACCCTGATCGGCGGTCTCTACCGGGTGGAACAACAGATCCGGGAGAAAGACCTCGAAGGCCAGAAGAAGCTGGACTACCGCAGCCGCCATGCCCTGCCGATCGCAGACGCCTTCTTCGCCTGGTGCCACCAACAGCGCCAGCGGATGGACCTGGTCAACACCGACCCCCTGGCCAAGGCCCTGGTGTATGCCGACAACCACCAGGCCCAGCTGAAGGTCTATCTCGGTGACCCGGATGTGCCGATCGACACCAACCACCTGGAGCGAGCCCTGCGGGTGATCCCCATGGGACGCAAGAACTGGCTGTTCTGCTGGAGCGAGGTCGGTGCGAAGCACGTGGGCATCATCCAGAGCCTGCTGACCACCTGCCGGCTCCACAATGTCGATCCCTACACCTACCTGGTCGATGTGTTGCAACGGGTAGCCCTGCATCCAGCCAGAGACGTCATCGAACTGACGCCGCGCGTCTGGAAGGAACGCTTCGCCGACAACCCCCTGCGCTCGGACCTCGAGCATGCCCATTGATATCGACGGCCTGAGCTTCGAGGAGCTGCTGGAGCTCAATCAGCGCGTGGTGGCGCGGTTGAAGATGCTCGAATCGATGCAGACGCACATCGAGATGATGCGCTTCAACCCGGGCCAGCGGGTCAGCTTCGAGCACGGCGGCGGTCGCCTGATGGGCACCCTGGTCAAATACAACCGCAAGACTGTCACCGTGGTCACCGACAATGGCCAGCGATGGAATATCTCACCCCACCTGCTGTCTCCGGTGAAGGATGCCGGCACCGCCGAGCCGCAACGACCGACCGGCAAGAAGAAAAAGCGACTCAGATAATCCAGGTTGGGGCAATAGCGGTCTGGAATGGACGGTTACGGCGGCCCCGCCGGCCTCACCAACCCCACCGCCCCCCTACGGACGGCAGTGACCGCCTGAGCGGCTATGCCGCGGTGCTCCCGTCGGTGCAGGAGGTGACCTGTGGCCTCCATTGAGCAGATCGCCCGTCAGTACCGCGGTATCCGCTGCAATCATATCGCCCAGGGCCTGGCCGACCTGCTGCGTCAGGCCGAGGCCAACGAGGTCTCCTACCTGGCCTTCGCCGAGGCCCTGGTGGCCGAAGAACTGCAGCGGCGCAACCAGCGGCGGATCGACATGAACCGACGCAAGGCCGGCTTCCCGGTGGACAAGCGCCTGGCCGAGTTCGACTACCGCCACCAGACCACCATCACCAAGCGCCAGGTCAGCCAGTTGCTGGACTTCCGCTTCATCGACGAGCGCGCCAACCTGGTGTTCATCGGCCCGCCCGGGGTGGGCAAGACCCACCTGGCCATCGGCATCGGCCAAGAGGCCATCGAGGCCGGCTACAAGGTGCTGTTCACCACCGCCCTGGCCCTGGTGGAGAAGCTGGAGCTGGCCGAGATCAAGGGCGAGCTGAAGAAGCAGATCACCGCCCTGCAGAAGTTCGACTTGCTGATCATCGACGAGCTGGGCTACCTGCCCATGAACCGCCAGGCCCGCCACAACCTGTTCCAGCTGGTCAATGCCCTGTACGAGTACCGCTCGGTGATCATCACCACCAACAAGGGCTTCACCGCCTGGGGCGAGTTCTTCGCCGACGACAACGTGGCCGTGCCCATCGTGGACCGGCTGATCCACCATTCACACATCTTCATGCTGGGAGGTGAGAGCTATCGACTGAAGCACAAACGCGAGAGCTGATTTTTTGTCGCCCCGGGTGGGTCAATTTTATTGGCCGAGGGGGGTCAAAATTATTGGCCATTGACAATCGGCTGCAAATCCCCGGATGGCGATCAACTGCGCTTATCGAACGAGGCGAATAGGTCCACTATTCGCCTCGTTCGATAAGCGCATTTGATTCGCACCCGATGATTTTCGCGACGATTGGTCAAATCCGACAGACCCCTAACTGGTATAAAATCCCGCCATGAAACGCTTTTTTATTGCCCTGGTTCGGGCCTACCAGTTGCTGATCAGCCCGATCCTGGGCAACAACTGCCGCTATTACCCCAGCTGTTCCGCCTACACCATCGAGGCCATGGAGAAATGGGGGCCGCTGCGCGGTGTGTGGATGGGGCTCAAGCGGGTCTCGCGTTGCCATCCCTGGCATGAAGGTGGGGTGGATCCGGTGCCCGATCCGCCGCACAAGGATTGTGGACATGAGTGAGCTGCCCGGAATCTTCCGCGATGCCGGACAGCTGCGCCAGCGTTTCGTCGACGGTCTCGAGCAGATGCTGGCCGATCACGAAGGCCTGGGGGTGTTCATCCTGGTACTGGCCAATGCGAGCTATGACGAAGCCATCTATGAGCGGCTGGCGTCCGTACTGAGGGCACGTTTCGATCACGCAGCCTCGGGAATGCGGGAGATCCTGCGCTCGGGAAGACGGCCGGCCGACGCGCCAGACGACGTGGATGTCTTTCTCCGGCTCATGGCGCTGGGCCTGGACGATCTTCCGTTGACCGCCTTCAGGATGGCGGGAGGATTCCAACTGCAGTTCAACCTGTTGCGTGCCCTGCGGCCGCCGCGCATGGCGAACACGCGCGTCGAAAAGGTGTTTTCACCTTTTGCCCCGGATGGCTTCCACTTCAACAAGCCTTTTCTGAAGAAAGAGGTGCTGTGGGAGGGCGAGCTGCGGGAAGGGCACAGCCGCCTGCTGTACAACAAGTTCCCCTTTGCCCTCCTGCACGGCCTGCTGGTCATCGAGCCGGAGGCGAACAAGCCGCAGTACCTGACGCAGGACGATCATCAGCTGGTCTGGACGTTGTGTGAGCAGGCCGGTCGCGGCAATCCGGGCCTGGGTTTCGGCTACAACAGCTACGGGGCCTATGCCTCGATCAACCACCAGCACTTCCAGATGTTCAGTCACCCCGGGACGGGTTACCCGGTGGAGGAAGGGCGCTGGCGCCACAATGGCGGGACCGAGCACTATCCGCTGGCGTGCACGCGTTTCACGGACAGGGAGCGCGCCTGGCACCGGATCGTCGATCTGCACGAGCGCAACCGGGCCTACAACCTGCTCTACCGGCCGGGCTGTCTCTACCTCGTGCCGCGCCGCTTCCAGGGCGACTATGCACATTCCGACTGGACCGGCGGGTTTGCCTGGTCCGAGGTCTCCGGCTCGGTGACGACCTTCAACGGCGAGGATTTCAGGACCCTGGACGAGCAG
Source organism: Chromatiales bacterium (assembly GCA_024712425.1). Taxonomy (GTDB): domain Bacteria; phylum Pseudomonadota; class Gammaproteobacteria; order Chromatiales; family Chromatiaceae; genus MONJU. The sequence goes on along the minus strand of JAKRWE010000091.1, from coordinate 162 downwards.
GCCATCCGGGCCGAGATGGCGCGCATGGCGTGAGCCGCTAGCCCGAATATTTCACAAATAAAAAGGGCAAAACCCGTGTAGTTCGTTCAAATTCAGTTGGTTATACTGGATCCGAACAAGGTTTTGCCCGTGACAAAATGTACCCAAGAAAGCTTTGATTTC
>JAKRWE010000090.1 GCA_024712425.1 Chromatiales bacterium | reverse complement strand
GATGGCATTGTTGTGGTACATGCTGTTGGTTCCACGCACCTCGCGCAGCTGGCCAAGCGATGGTTGCACGTAGCCTGTCTCGTCGATGGCGCGGCTCTGCAGCAGCGCCTGTTTTCCGTTCCAGTCCCACTCGATCCCGAACCGGGTCAGCGCCTTGTCCAGCACCAGGCCCTCGAGTCGGGCGCGTCGCCAGTTGCGCCCGCCGTCGAAGGACACGTCCACTGCCTTGATCCTGCCTTCGCCCGACCAGGTCAGTCCCTCGATCATGAAACGCCCCCGGCCCGGCATGGGATGCTCGGGGCAGGGCGAGGTAATGACCGACTTGGCCTCCTGTATGAAGGTGAACTGGCGGGCCTTGCCGGTCGGCAGGAGGTCGGTGTAGGTGGAGGTCTCCTCGCGGGTCTCCCAGGGGCGCTCACCGACCTCGATACGACGCAACCATTTCACGTTGGCCACGCCCTCCCAGCCCGGCAGCAGCAGGCGTAGCGGATAACCCTGCTTGGGGCGCAGGCGTTCGCCGTTCTGCGCATACACGATCAGGGCGTCGTCCAGTGCCTTGTCCATGGGAAAGCTGCGTGTGAGCGCCGCGGCATCCGCGCCTTCCGCCAGCAACCATTTCGCGCCCTTGCGGACGCCCGCCTCCTGCAGCAGCAGTTTCAGCGGCACGCCGGTCCACTCGCTGCAGCTGAGCATGCCATGGGTGAACTGGAGCGCGTTGTTCAGGGCGCCGTGTTGTTCCATGGCGCCGTTGCCCGCGCACTCCACGAAATGGATGCGGCTGACCGCGGGGTAGCGCATCAGGTCTTCCACGCTGAACATCAGCGGTTTTTCGACCATGCCGTGGATGACCAGCCGGTGCTGGTCCGGTTCGATGGCCGGCACGCCGGCATGATGGCGCTTGAAGAACAGGCCGTTGGGTGTGATGATGCCGTGCGGGTCCTGTAGTGGCGTGAAACTGATCGAGGCCTCGCGGGCCGGCCGTATCCAGGGCAGGAAGCGACGGATGACCTGCTTTTCGTGCGGGGAGGGAAAGCCATAGGGATTGCTTGCAACGCCCGCTCCCAGGTGCTGGGTCCATGCCGGTACCTGCAGGCTGTCACCGGTGTTTCCGCTGGCCCCCAGGCGGCCGGAGGCGAGCGTGGCAAGACCACCCAGCAGGCCGGTACGCAGAAAGGTTCGTCGATCCTCCCGCTCGGGTGTGGCCGGGGGGCTGCTTGTTCGTCATCTGGCTATCTCGCTAACTTTTACTGTCCTGGGGTCGGAGTCGTTTCCGAACAGGCCAGGTGCTGGCTTGGCGGTGTTGAACGACTCCGACCTCATGATGTTTCGCACCAATCATTCATGTGTCAGATCAACCACGAAGAGCACAAAGAACACGAAGAGGATCGATTAAAGTATCGGCAAGACGAGCTCGCAACGCACTTTGTGTCCTTCGTGTTCTTTGTGGTTGAGTATTTTCCACGTTGACTATTGAATTATGACGCTTGATGGGACGGGGGATATTCCCTGCGTGCGACGGACATGTTCATCCTAGGTCGGGCTGTCGGCCAGGTGCTGAAAGCTGGCCAGTCGATCGGGATGTATCCGTCCTTCCGCAACCGCCTGGCGCACGGCACAGTCCGGCTCCTGCCGGTGCGAACAGTTGCTGAAGCGGCATTGTCCGCGCAGGGCGCGCAGTTCGGGAAAGCCTGCTTCCAGTTGATCCCGGTCCAGCTTTCCCAGACGGAAACTCCTGACGCCGGGTGAGTCGATGATCTCACCGCCGCTTTCGAGCTCATACAGGGTGGCGGCCGAGGTGGTATGCCTGCCCAGGCCGGTGGCCTCGGACAGTGCGCCTTCCTCCAGCTCGGGGGTGGGCAGCAGGGCGTTGATCAGCGAGGATTTTCCGACACCCGATTGCCCCACCAGGATGCTGGTATGGCCCTTCAGCAGGTCGAGCAGTGGCGCCAGCCCGTGTTCGGTCTTGGCGCTGACCTGGATCACGGGGTAGCCGATGCGCGTGTAATGGCTGAAGCGGACGCGGAATGCCGCCTGTTCCGCCGGCGACAGCAGGTCTGCCTTGTTCAGACAGATCACGCCATGCACGCCGATCAGCTCAGCGGCGATCAGATACTGGTCCAGCAGGTAACCGCTGGGTTCGGGGCGCGGCGCCAGAACTACCACCAGCTGCGAGATATTGGCGGCCAGCGGTTTTTCACGGCCGCTGAAATCAGGGCGGGAGAGGGTGGTGCTGCGCGGCAGCAGGGCGACCACGACACCCCCGCCGTCTTCGGTGGGTTGCCACAGTACACGGTCGCCACACACGATCTCACCGAGGTTCTGGCGGAACAGGCAGTGGATGTCGTCGCCTTCCGGGGTACGGACGATCAGGTTCTGACCATGCCGGACGACGACCTGGCCCTCCCGCTGCTGCGCTGGGTCGCTTTCCGTCAGCGCCGATTCGGCTCGTTGTGCGGCGGCGTGGCGGCGCACCTCCTGGATGCGCGCGATGCGCTCGCGCTGCTGCTTGCTGAGTTTGCGGCGGGCCATCCGGTATCAGGCGTGCATGCGCTTATTTGAAGTGGTAGTACTGGCGGTTGAGATAGTCGGTCACGGCCTCGATGTCCTCGTTGAACAGGCGGGTATCGACATTGGCGTCACAGAATCGCACCTGTTTCTCCAGTTGTTCGAGGTTTTGCATGCGGTGATTGGGACGGGTGTAGACCGAATCGTCGTGGCAGGCCGTGCATTTCTCCCGGACGAAAGTGGCCGCGTCGAACGGTTCCGATGCCAGTGCCGGCAGGTTGAGTGCCAGGAGGACGAGTGTGATGCCTATCGGTTTTTTCATGACGGGGCTCCGGTGGTTTCAGTGGCGAGTGTGGCTTCAGGGCGATCGAGGCGGGAGAGGTGCGCGATGCGCTCCGCGGCCGCCGGATGACTGTGGTGGAACGCGGCGTACAGTGGGTCCGGTGTCAGGGTGCTGGCGTTGTCCCGGTACATGGCCAGCAGGCCGTTGATCAGGTCCCGCGCCGAGGCCTGTTGTGCGGCAAAGGCATCGGCCTCGAACTCGTGTTTGCGCGAGAGCATCGAGAGCAGGGGCGAGATGAAAACGCTGAATACCGGCAGTACCAGGATGAACAGGGCCAGGGTGGTGGCCGGTGTCTGCCGGGTGACGCCCAGGTCATGGAAGAACCAGGGCTGTTGCGCGAGCCAGGCCAGCAGGGCCAGGCCGAGCAGCGACATCAGCGCGTTGAGGAGCAGCATCTTGAGTACGTGGTGACGCTTGAAGTGACCCAGCTCATGGGCCAGCACCGCCTCGATCTGACCGTCCTGCATGCCCTCGAGCAGGGTGTCGTAGAAGACGATACGCTTGTTGCGGCCGAAGCCCGTGAAATAGGCGTTGCCGTGGCTGGAGCGGCTCGAACCATCCATCACGTACATACCCTTGCTCTGGAAGCCGCAGCGCGCCAGCAGTTGCTCCAGACGCTGTCTCAGCGGCCCGTCGGGCAATGGTTCGAAACGGTTGAACAGGGGCGCGATCCAGGTCGGGAAGATCCAGCTCACCAGCAGGGTGAAACCGATCCACGCCACCCATACCCACAGCCACCAGTAATGGCCGGCGTGCTGCATCAGCCAGATCACCGACAGCAACAGCGGGATACCGAGCAGCAGTATCAACACGAACTCGAGCAGCTTGTCGCGCGCGAAGCGCCACGGGGTGGTGCGGTTGAACCCGAAGCGCTGCTCCACGCCAAAGGTGCTCCAGAGATCCAGTGGTAGGTCGAGCAGGCTGTCGATCACGACCACCGCAAGCACCAGCGCCAAGTTGCGCCACAGATCGGGTAGCGGCAGGTCCTGGGCCAGCCAGTCGAGGCCGCCGCCCAGGGTCCAGATGAGCACCATGATCGCGGACAGGATCAGGTTCCATCGTTCGATGGGCAGCCGGGCGAGGGTGTAATCGGCGGCCTTGCGATGGGCTTCCGGGGTGATGTGGCCCGCAAAGGCCTCCGGGACCTGGTCGCAATGCCGGTTGACCGAACGGGCCTGGCGCGCGGCCAGCCACAGTTGCAGCAGGCTGCCGGAGGCGAGCGCGAGCAGAAAGATGAGGGTAAAGGTATTCATCCACCCATTGTAGCCGGTATGTCGGGTAGAATTCCCCGCGAAACCGATCTGAATTATTGACCCGGTCACCTGATTCCACTTTTGTCATGTGACGATTTCGGGTGCAAAGCGGGGTGGTGTGGTTTCATGTGTCCGTCGGCCGCAGGGATGCGGCCGTCGAGCCTCCAGGGACGGATTTACGGTGTGATACACGAAGCCACGCCACCCCGCCATTTTCAGGCGAATACGACAAAGTTGATAGCGAGAGGCACAAGATGGCGGCAGACGAGAACAACCTGATCTGGATCGACCTGGAGATGACCGGGCTGGACCCCCAGAACGATCTCATCATCGAGATCGCCACCGTCGTCACCGACGCCGACCTCGAGGTGTTGGCTGAGGGGCCGATGATCGCCATCCATCAGTCCAGAGCGGTCATGGACGGCATGGACGAGTGGAACACCAAACAGCATGGCAAGTCCGGTCTGACCGATCGGGTGCTGGCCAGCAGCCATTCGGTCGCCGATGCGGAACGCGAGACCCTGGCGTTTCTCAGGCAGTGGGTGCCGAAGGGGAAGTCGCCCATGTGCGGCAATTCCATCTGCCAGGACCGGCGTTTCATGGCGCGCCTGATGCCGGAGCTGGAGGACTACTTCCATTACCGCAACCTCGATGTCTCGACCCTCAAGGAGCTGGCGCGGCGCTGGGCGCCGGCGGTCTACGACGGTTTCAAGAAGGACTCCTCCCATCTCGCACTGGACGACATCAAGGACTCGATCGCCGAGCTGCGGCATTACAGGCAGCATTTCCTCACCTGTTGAGTCGGCCGCCGCACGGAATGCATGCTATGTCTGGCGGCGCTTGTTTCCGTCGCGTTGCCCGATTGTCCGCAGGGCCCATTCGATATGTTCTCGCAGCATTTTGCTGGCTCCCGTCCATTGCTTTTCCAGTAGGGGTATGCAGCCCGGGTCGCCGCTGTTGCCCAGGGCCACGGCGATGTTGCGCTGCCAGCGTTCGTGCCCGATGCGGCGGATCGGTGAGCCTTCGGTACGGCGCAGGAATTCGTCTTCCGACCAGCTGAACAGTTCGCTCAGGGTTGCCCTGTCCAGTCCATGGCGGGGCGCGAAGTCCGCTTCCCGGGTCGCTTGCGCAAAGCGGTTCCACGGGCAGCATTGCTGACAGTCGTCGCAGCCGTAGATGCGGTTGCCCATGAGCGGCCGCAGTTCGACCGGGATGGGACCGTGCAGCTCGATGGTGAGGTAGGAGATGCAGCGTCGCGCGTCCACCTGGTAGGGGGTGACGATGGCGCGGGTCGGGCAGATATCGATACAGGCCCGGCAGTCGCCGCAGTGGTCGCTGACGGGCGCGTCGGTGGGCAGTGGCAGGTCGGTGTACAGCTCGCCGAGGAAGAACCAGCTGCCGGCCCCGCGCGCAAGCAGGTTGGAGTGCTTGCCGACCCAGCCCAGGCCGGCCTTTGCGGCCAGGGGTTTTTCCATCACGGGCGCGCTGTCGACGAAGGCCCGGTAGCCGAACGGTCCGGTCTCGGATTCGATGCGCTGCGCCAGTTTCTTTAGGCGCGAACGCATCACCTTGTGATAGTCGCGCCCCAGGGCATAGCGGGAGATGAATGCGGCGGCCGGATCATCGAGAATGCGGGAAGGGTCGGGCTCCTCGGGCAGGTAGTCCATGCGCACGCTGATGATGCGCCGCGTGCCGGGTACCAGCTCCGCGGGGCGGGTGCGCTTGTGACCGTGTTTGGCCATGTAAGCCATATCGCCGTGGTAGCCCTTGTCGAGCCAGGCCTGCAGCCGGCCTTCGGTCTCGCTCAGCCCGGTGTCGGTGATGCCGGCGGCCGCAAAGCCGAGTTCCTTCGCCCATCGCTTGATGTGTCGGGCCAGCGCCGTAAAATCGATGTCTCTCTGTTCCGCCATCCGCCTACTCTAACCCGAACAGGCCCCACCCGATGAAACACCGTCCCATGCCCAAGACCGATCGCCTGCCGGGGGCCTTATACACCGCTCAGCAGGTGCGCGAGCTGGATCGCCGGGCGATCGATGGCTTCGGCATCCCGGGTGCCGAGCTGATGCAGCGCGCCGGCGCGGCGGCCTTTGCGCGGCTGCGTGAGCGCTGGCCGACGGCGGGCCGTCTGTGTGTGCTGGTCGGGACCGGCAACAACGGGGGTGACGGCTTCGTGCTGGCCCGCCTGGCCCGGGAGGCCGGCCTGGCGGTGCGAGTGTTGCAACTGGGTGATCGGGCGCGGATTCGTGGTGACGCCCATCTGCACGCGCAGCGCTGGCTGGAGATCGGCGGTGAATGGGAGGACTTCGAGGCCCTGCCGCGTGATTGCGATGTGATCGTGGACGCCATGCTGGGTACCGGATTGGAAAGGGAGCTGAAGGGGGATTACCGCCGCGCGGTGGAGGCGGTCAATGCGCAGCCAACGCCGGTACTGGCCATCGATATCCCGACCGGCCTGGATGCCGACCGCGGTGTAAGCCTGGGTGCGGCGGTGCTTGCCGATCTGACCATCTCCTTCATTGGCCTGAAACGCGGGATGTTCACCGCCGATGCGGTCGATTGCTGTGGGGGGTGTATTTCGATGCGCTGGAGGTGCCCGCCGCGGTGTACGCCAGCCAGGTGTTGAGTGCGCGCCGGGTGGACTGGGCACAGCAGGCGACCCGCCTGAACCCGCGCCGGCGCTCCGCGCACAAGGGGCACTTCGGTCACGTGCTGGTGGTCGGCGGCGATCATGGTTTCGGTGGCGCTGCCCGCCTGGCGGGCGAGGCGGCCGCGCGCACGGGCGCGGGACTGGTGAGCGTGGCCACGCGCAAGCGGCACGTGGCCGCGCTGCTCGCGGCCCGTCCGGAGCTGATGGTCCATGCTGCGAAACCGAAAGTGATCGAGTCCCTGCTGGAGCGCGCCGGGGTGCTGGTGCTGGGCCCGGGCCTGGGCACCGGAAAGTGGGGCCGGCGGCTGTTCGAAAAGGCCATGGCCGCTTCGCGTCCGCTGGTGCTGGATGCGGATGGGCTCAACCTGCTGGCCGGCCTGAGCGGCGTGCGCCGCGCGGACTGGATGCTGACGCCCCATCCGGGGGAGGCGGCGCGCCTGCTGGGCAGCTGCGTCGCCGAGGTGCAGGCGGACCGGTTTGCCGCCGTGGAGGCCCTGCAGCGGCGATACGGCGGCGTGATCGTACTCAAGGGGCCCGGTACCCTGGTGCTTGGGGCAGGTAGGCGGCCACCGGCGATCTGTTCCGATGGCAACCCCGGCATGGCCAGCGGCGGCATGGGCGATGTGCTCAGCGGTGTGATCGCGGCCTTCATGGCACAGGGCTGGCCCCTGGACGAGGCGGCCGAGCTGGGTGTGTGTCTGCATGCCGCGGCGGCCGACAGGGCGGCCGGGGTGGAAGGTGAGCGTGGCCTGCTGGGCACCGACCTCATGCCGCAGCTGCGGCGCCTGGGCAACCCGGCATGACGACGACCGATCGTCCGTACAGCCGGCAGTTGCAGGGGGAAGCGCAGCAACTCGCCTTCGGTGCGCGGCTGGGCCGGGCGGTTGCGGAGCGGGCGTTGATCTTTCTGTACGGTGATCTCGGCGCCGGCAAGACCACGCTGGTACGCGGTTTTCTGCAGGGACGGGGGCACAGGGGCAGCGTGAAGAGTCCGACCTACACGTTGATCGAGCCCTATGACACGCCGGCCGGGGCCTGCTATCACCTGGACCTCTACCGTCTCGGCGATCCGGAGGAGCTGGAGTACCTGGGGCTGCGGGAGATGCTCGAGGAGCGGGCGGTGCTGCTGGTGGAGTGGCCTGAGCGCGGACAGGGCTGGCTGCCGGCGCCCGACCTGGCGGCGCGCCTCTCCTATGCGCAGGAAGGGAGCGCGCGGAACGTGCTGCTCGAGCCGCATTCGGCGGTCGGTGAGGACATTATTTCAACCCTTTCGGCCGAATAACTCGATCGCTTTCTGAGAAAGGTCATATATCTGCGTGTTTTAACTGGAAAATCCGGAAACCCTATGCTAGCTTTTGAGGTATTGACGGGGAAATGGGGAGTCCTGTAGTCATGAAGCGCCTGCTGAGCATCCTGTTGTTCATCATGCCGTCGATACTGCTTGCCGCGCAGATCGAGGGTGTGCGCCTGTGGACGGCGCCGGATCATACCCGCCTGGTGTTCGACATCGACAAGGTCGTCGAGCACCGCGTGTTTTCGCTGTCCTCTCCGGATCGCCTGGTCATCGATTTGCCCAAGGCCCGGGTCAAGGGGCGGCTGGCCACCGACCGGATCAGCGACCAGCATATCAACGGTCTGCGCTATGCCGTGCGCAAGGACGGCACCTTGCGCGTGGTGCTGGATCTCAAGCGGGCGATGAAGCCCAAGAGCTTCCTGCTGCAGCCGAGTGGCAGTTACGGGCATCGTCTCGTGGTCGACCTGTACGAGAAGGACGCTGGCGGACAGCGCAAGGCGGCCAAGAGCGAGCGGGACATCAGAAAATGGCGTGACGTGGTGGTCGCGGTCGATGCAGGGCACGGAGGCGAGGATCCGGGCGCACAGGGATCAGTGCACCACGCCCGGGAAAAGGTCATTACCCTGCAGATCGCGCGGCGTCTGAAGCGGGCGATCGATGCGCAACCGGGCATGCGCGCGGTCCTGACCCGCAAGGGCGATTACTACGTCGGCCTGCGCAAGCGCATGAAACTGGCGCGCAAGTACAAGGCGGACCTGTTCGTCTCCATCCATGCCGATGCCTTCAGGGACAAGCGGGTGCGCGGTTCGTCCATTTACGTTCTGTCCCGGCGCGGGGCCTCCAGCGAGGCGGCGCGCTGGCTGGCGGCACGCGAGAACGCGGCCGACCTGGTTGGCGGGGTCAGCCTGGACGACAAGGACGACATGCTGGCATCGGTGCTGCTCGATCTTTCCCAGTCCGCGGCCCAGGAGGCCAGCCTGGCGGCGGCGCAGAAGGTCTATCGTAATCTCGGCCGCCTGGGCAAGGTGCACGCGCGGCGCATCCAGCGGGCGGGCTTCATGGTGCTCAAGTCGCCGGATATTCCCTCCATGTTGATCGAGACCGGCTTTATCTCCAACCCGACCGAGGAAGCGAACCTCAGCAATCCCGCCTACCAGAAGAAGCTGGCCAGGGCCATCGCCAAGGGCGTGGCGCGTTATTTCAACGAGGCGCCGCCGCCGGGGACTCTGCTGGCCAAGCAGGAGCGCGAGCGCCGTCCGCGTGAACACGTGATTGCGCGCGGCGAGACCTTGTCGGTGATCGCCCAGCGCTACCGGGTCGATCTCACACAGCTGCGCCATGCCAACCGGATCCGCAACGACCGCCGTATCCGGGTGGGGCAGGTATTGAGGATCCCCGAGACCTGAGCTCCGATATTCCTGGAATAGATTTCCTCCCTGTCGCATCTATCCTTCCAGATGCAGCAATGTCTGCATTGCATAAGCGACAACCCAAAGGAGAGACAGGATGAGAAATCTGTTGTTTGTACTGGCCTTGCTGGCCTGCGGATCCGCACTGGCCGGGGGCGTCCACAAGATCGTTTTCCACGTCGATGAGAACGACGCCAGGCGCATGAACCTGGTGCTGAACAATGCCGCCAACGTCAACAAGTATTACCAGAACAAGGGCGAAGAGGCCCAGATCGAGATCGTGGCCTACGGCCCGGGCCTGATGATGCTGAATGCCAAGAAGTCGCCGGTGAAGGACCGGATCCTGTCGTTCGGACAGAACTTCGACAATATCGGCTTCCGTGCCTGTGCCAACACCATGAAAAAGATGAAGAAAAAGACCGGCAAGGATGTTCCGCTGATCAAGGGCACCACGATTGTGCCGTCCGGTGTGATCCACCTGGTGCAGCGTCAGGAGGAAGGCTGGTCCTATGTCCGTCCCTGATTACGTTCGCCTGAACCGGCCGATGCCCCGCTCCCACCCGTCGACAGGGTGGGGCGGGGCGTTTTCGTTTGTCAACCCGGCCATGGCAGAATAGCCGGATGCCCAAGCGAATCCACGAACTCCCCTCGCAACTGATCAACCAGATCGCCGCCGGCGAGGTGGTCGAGCGTCCGGCCTCCGTGATCAAGGAACTGGTCGAAAACAGCCTGGATGCCGGCGCGCGGCGGGTCGAGGTGGATATCCAGCAGGGCGGGGTGAAGTCGATGCGTATCAGCGACGACGGCCACGGCCTGTATCGTGACGACATCCCCCTGGCGCTGTCCCGGCACGCCACCAGCAAGGTGGGTTCCCTGGAGGACTTGGAACGCATTGCGAGCATGGGCTTTCGCGGCGAGGCCCTGCCCAGCATCGCCTCGGTGTCGCGCCTGAGCCTGATCTCGCGCGAGCAGGGTGCCGAGCACGCCTGGCGGCTGGATGCGGACGGGGGTGAATTGCAGCCGGCGGCGCATCCGGTCGGGACCACCGTCGAGGTGCGTGACCTGTTCTACAACACGCCGGCCAGGCGCAAGTTTCTCAAGACCGAGAAGACCGAGTTCGGGCACATCGAACAGACGCTGCGCCGCCTGGCGCTGGCGCGGCCGGACGTGGCCTTCCAGCTCAGTCACAACGGCCGGCAGCTGTTCAACACCCGCCCCGCGCCCGGGCGCGAGGCGCAGGAGGGACGGCTGGCGGCCCTGCTGGGCGGCGGGTTTGTGGAGAACGCCCTGTTCTTCGAGCACCAGGCCGCCGGTCTGCGGATGCATGGCTGGGTGGCCCGCCCCACCTTTTCCCGCAGCCAGGCGGACATGCAGCATTTCTACGTCAATGGCCGCATGGTGCGTGACAAGCTGGTGACTCATGCGGTGCGACAGGCCTTCCAGGACGTCCTGTTTCATGGCCGGCACCCGGCCTATGTGCTGTTCCTGGAACTCGATCCGGTGCTGGTGGACGTCAATGTGCACCCGACCAAGCACGAGGTGCGCTTCCGCGAAGGGCGACTGGTGCACGACTTCATCTTCCGCACCCTGCACCAGGTACTGGCGGAGGAGCGGCCGCAGGCGCCGGCCGAACAGGGAGTGGACACGCCGATGCCCGATGCGCCCGCGCAGCCGACAGCGCCGGTGACCCTGCAGGACCCGCCCCGGCAGGGTGGATTGGGCCTGGGCGTGGCCGAGCGCGCGGGTGCCTATCGGGCCGCCACGGCGTGGCAGGCGCCAGCAGCGGCTGAACCGGCGCCTGCCCGGCCGGCGCAGGAGGAGGTGCCGCCACTGAGCTTCGCGCTGGCGCAGTTGCAGGGGGTCTATGTCCTGGCGCAGAACGAGGCCGGCCTGGTGCTGGTGGACATGCATGCCGCGCATGAGCGCATCACCTATGAACGCTTCAAGGCGGACCGGGCGGGGGAGGGTATCCGTTCGCAGCCCCTGCTGGTCCCGGTGAGCGTCAACGTCAGCGGGCGCGAGGCGGACCTGGCGGAGCAGCATCGCGAGACCTTCGAGGCGCTGGGTATGCAGGTCGACCGCATGGGTGAACAGGTGCTGGCGGTGCGCGCCATGCCGGCCCTGCTGCGCGGCGCGGACCCGGAGCGCCTGTTGCGCGACCTGTTGTCCGACCTGGCCATGTACGGCACCAGTCAGCGGGTCCTGGATTCGATCAACGAGGTGCTCGCGACCATGGCCTGCCACGGCTCGGTGCGGGCCAACCGGCGCCTGACGCTGGAAGAGATGAACGCCCTACTGCGCGATATCGAGCGCACCGAGCGCAGCGGCCAGTGCAACCACGGGCGTCCGACCTGGACCCAGCTGTCCATGCAGGAGTTGGACAAGCTGTTCCAGCGCGGCCAATGACCCGCCAGTATCCGCCCGCCATCTTCGTCATGGGCCCGACCGCCTCGGGCAAGACCGAGCTGGCGATGCGCCTGGCCGATCATCTGCCGGTGGAACTGGTCAGCGTGGATTCGGCCCTGGTCTATCGCGGCATGGATATCGGCACGGCCAAGCCGAGCGCGGAGGAGCTGCAACAGTATCCGCATCGCCTGATCGATATCTGCGACCCGGCGGAGGCCTATTCGGCGGAACGGTTCCGGCGCGACGCCCTGTCGGCCATGGCGGAGATAAACGCGGCAGGACGTATCCCGCTGCTGGTCGGTGGCACCATGCTCTACTACCGCGCCCTGGAATACGGGCTCTCACGCCTGCCGGCCTCCGATCTGGCGATCCGCAGGGTATTGGAGGAGGAGATCAAGACCAGCGGACTTGCAGGCCTGCATGCGCAACTGGCGGCGTTCGATCCGGTGTCGGCACGACGTATTCATTGCAACGACACCCAGCGCACCCTGCGGGCACTGGAGGTCTGGCGGATCACCGGCCACCCGATGAGTGAACTCCAGGCGCGCCAGGGCGAAGGCATGCCCTGGCGGGCGATCAAGCTGGTACGGGCGCCGGCCGATCGGACGCTGTTGCACGAGCGCATCGAGCGCCGCTTCCACGCCATGCTGGCACAGGGCCTCGAGGATGAGGTGCGAGGCCTGGTGGCGCGCGGCGATCTCGATCCGGAACTTCCGTCGATGCGTTCGGTCGGTTACCGTCAGATGTGGGAATGGTTGCGTGGTGAGATCGACCACCAGGAGATGATCCAGCGCGGCATTGCCGCCACCCGCCAGCTGGCCAAGCGCCAGATGACCTGGCTGCGTTCGGAGAAGAACGCCAACTGGCTGGACGAGGCGGCAGGCGGGGTCACGGAACAGGCCCTGGAGATCATCCGGGCCGGTCTCCGGTCCGAGCAGGGCCCCGTCATCTAACCCGGATATTTCATCCGCTTCTCGCTTTTCCGGGCGGTCAGTGGATGGAAGATGTGGTGCCTCGAACGGGACGTGGAAAGGCTCGTGAAGGGCTATTTTCTAGGCTGCAGGCACA
>JAKRWE010000008.1 GCA_024712425.1 Chromatiales bacterium | reverse complement strand
TCAGGCCAGACTCGGAATTGGGATCCCGTTGGGTCGGTCGCATTGAATCCGGAACGTAACAACGAAGAAAAGTGTCGCGCCGCATGATCGAAAAGGCGACATCTATCTTGACAAATACCGCTGCCCGGAAGGCGCCGGTGCGAAACCTGGGCTGGGTTTCGCTTAACGAATAACGGGCCAGCTCCATGACAATACGCGCCGTTTCATGGGGTTCCAGGGTCAGATCCCAGCCGCGTGTCAGCAGGTTCGGCTGCCAAGCCCTGGCGGCGGCAATCGCCTCATTGATGCGCTGGGCAATGGCCTGCTGACCGGCCTCGGTAAAGGGTTCATCGCCCTTGATCCAGAACTTGCGCTCACCGATAGGAAGCGTCTCGTCATGGATCTTGGCGAGCATCAGCACCGCCAACTGTTTGAAGGAATCCTTGTGGTCGAGGCCGAGATTACGATTCAGGTACTGGCGGCAACGCAGCAATGCATCTTCCAGATCCTCTGCCTCGGCGCTGATTTGAATGACGCCGCCAGTCCGATCCAGATCCGTCGTGCATTCACCCGGCACCGGCCAGACGCCCAGCGGCTTGGGCCGCACCTCAAAACGGGTGCGCTCGACCTGAAACAGAAACTCCTCCTGGCCGTTGGTCCACATGCCCTGCGATGCACCGGGAATCAGCTCCATCAGTTCTTTGAGCACACGCAGGTCGGCCTCGGCTTCAGCGACGGAACGAAGCTTATCGCGCTTTTTCTGGGTTTTGCAGACAATGATCCGCTGAAGATTTTCGTTGCTGTGTTCGGTGTCAGGACGGAAAATTGCAATATCAATTTTGGTGGGCTTGCCGCCTTTGATGCGGTGTTTGTAGTCAACCTCTATATCCGCCCGATCAAAGCCATAGCTTTCGATAAGCTGGCGCAGAACTTTCTGCACCAATAGCTTTTTGGGCGAGGCGCTCTCCTTGTTGCCGGTCAGGATGTCGATGAAGAAGTTTTCTGGGCCGTTTCCTTCGGCAGCATCCTGTGGGGCTTCAATGATGTCGTCATCTTGGTCGCTCATCTGACTGCCACCTTTTTCCTGCGTTGCGTTTTGGACTTGCTTACTTTCTTTTTCTTTGCCGGTTTTCGTCCATCATGTTCTTCAAGAAACTCTCGATACTTCTCCGCAATAACCGGCAGATCGTTGTCCTCTATTTTTTCACTGCGAGTCAGGGTCCGTTCCACGAAACGCCCACCAATACGGAGGCGTTCAACATAGGTTTTTGGCTCAACGATCTCCTCGCCATCCGATGTGCGCTTGTAGAGCTTATTACCACGGCGGTCGAAACCCACCTTGTCAGCCACGGCCATGAAGACGGGATACTCTTCGATGCCACTCAGCGCTTCTGCGCGTTTTTCCTCTTCACTCTTACGGCGCAGGAACAGTAGGCTGGTGAGAATATTGACGTTGGCCTCGGCGATGAAGGCCTCCACCGGCAGATCGACGGAGGCAAGCACCTGTGTCTCGCGCATAATCCACCAGCGGATGTATTCGGCTGCAGGGTTGCCCAGAACGCCATCCGGTAGAACGATACCCATGCGACCGGAGCCCGGCTTGAGCCATTTGATACAGCGCTCGATAAAGAGAATCTCTGGAGCAACACTACCCTTGGCAACGCCCGTGTTGCGAAAACCACCTTCGCCGTCTGATTCCCAGGCGTGCGCCAACTCATATTGCTCCAGAATATGCTTGTCGGTAATCGGGCCGGTATTTGTCAAGATAGATGTCGCCTTTTCGATCATGCGGCGCGACACTTTTCTTCGTTGTTACGTTCCGGATTCAATGCGACCGACCCAACGGGATCCCAATTCCGAGTCTGGCCTGACCACCGGGCTGGATTGGCGGCTTTTGCTTGCTCATAGACCTGCTTCCGGCATGCCAGAATGGTGCTGTCCTCTCCCCGGTGCCGCTGCGCTGGGGTGACGAACCGTATCTGGCTGTGGCGATGCTCATGGTTGTACCAATCCACGAACTGCCCCACCCATTTGCGGGCCGCCTCCAGTGATTCAAGGCCTTCGGATGGCCAGCGTGGGCAGTACTTCAACGTACGGAACAGCGATTCCGAATAGGGGTTGTCATTGCTTACCCTCGGCCGGCTGTGGGAGGGGATGATGCCCAGATCGTACAGTTTGCTCTGCATAGTCTGTGACTTCATCGGGCTGCCATTGTCAGCATGTAACACCAATGGCCGACGGAAGCAGTGTTCGGCAATCACGCTGCGCTGGATCAGGGCGGCGGCCTCTTCGCCGCCCTCCTGTTCATGCACCTCCCAGCCCACAATCTTTCGGCTGTAGATATCGATAATCAGATACAGGTAGAAGAACTGCCCACGCACCCAGGACGGCAGATAGCTGATATCCCAAGACCAGACCAGGTTGGGAGCATCCGCGATATGGGTGGTCGGTCCCTTGCGAGTCTGCGGCGCTTTCGACCGGCCACGATGATGCAGTTGATCAGCCTCCCTCAGAACCCGGTAGAAGCTCGATTCCGAGGCCAGGTAGATACCCTCGTCAGCCAGTCGGGGCACAATCTGGCTTGGCGGAAGATCTGCGTGCTCCGGGGCATTGCAGGTCTCCAGGATCACCTTCCGCTCCTCTTCTGATAGCCGGTTTCCCGGCACGGGCCGCTCCACTACCGGCCGCTGATCGGCTTTCACACCATGCCCTGACGTCCAGCGCTGAAGTGTCCTCAGGCTGATTCCAGCCTCTTTGCAAGCCTTCCGCTTGCGAGCGCCTGCGCTAACCGCTTCATCGATCCAGGTGACCAGCTGCTGCCTTTGCGCGTGGGGGATCATTCTTCCTCGCCCCCCAGAGGGCTTCCAACTTTTTTCGCAGAACCAGCAGGGCCGTCGCCTCCGCCAATGCCTTCTCCTTTCGCTTGAGCTCTCGCTCCAGCTGTTTGATCCGTTTCTTCTCCTGCCGACTGGCCTGGTGCTGGCGCCTTTGTTGTTCCCCAAGGGCCTCTGCGCCCTGTACGCAGGCTGCACGCCAACGCTTTATCTGCTCAGGATACAGACCCTTGCTACGACAGTATTCGCTCAGCTCCGACTCGCTCAAGGGCGCCGTTTCGATAACGGCGGCAAACTTGGCCTCGGCTGACCAATCATCCGTCTGTTTGCCACTTCCCGGTACCGGCATGCCCTTCTCCTTCGCCTGCTTGCGCCAGTTGTATAGCGTCGGTTCCGAGATGCCTTCCTCTCTTGCCACATCCGCTACGGACCGGTTGTTTGGCGGTAGCAGTTTCTTCAGCACGGATGCCTTACGTTCTTCTGAATAACGGGCCATTGGTTCCTCTTTTCCGCCCCCTGTTTGCTCTCTAATTTACCCCAACTCGGGGAGGCGACATGTATCCTGACACAGGGGGCCACCGCCCTGGCCCTGGCCGAGGTGGCCGGCAGGCCCAGGTTCGAACCACTGAGGTGCTGGGCAATGCCAATGAGGGCGATCAGGGAGCCGACCGCTGCGGTTACCTGAAGCAGGCTGCGCCGCGCCGACACATCTGAAAAATACGCCGCACCGAAAAAGAAGAACAGTGTCAGCGTCACCTGCTGGCGCAGCGCCGCCTGCACGCCCGGGGTGTCCAGGCGGACCACGCTGAGGAGCAGAGTGGCGCCCAGCACCAGCGTGACCAGGAAATGCAGCCGTCCCCAGACCAGGCCCTGGCGCGATGTGAACAACCAGACCAGCAAAATCGCGGGCGCGAACAGGTTGGCCGCCAGCCAACGCGGCACCTCGGTCTTGTTGGGCAGATCCCAGATCAGGATCAGTGGCAGTACAAACAGAAAACCCAGCAACAGTTGCTGGGTTTTCCGTTGATGTCCCATTTTCTCGGGCGAAAGGGCCGTCACCGGACCAACGAACATCGACTTAACAGGCATGAGCTGAATCGCCCCAGGCTCCGTTACCGGAGTCCAGGGCGAGCACTACATCACTCGACAGTCACATCGACACCACTGTTGACAAGGTTGGAAAATGCGCCACTGAGTTTGTTGTTGGAGTCATCACACAGCGTTATCGTCAGGGTGCCACTCGCACCTGCCAGGGTATCGGAGGAGAGTTTTACCGATCCACCGTTGGTGGCAGCTGCGCAGTTGGCCGTTACGAAGGCATCGGCCGTGGATACGAACGGTGACTTTTTCTCACCCTCATTCAGAATATCAGTCAGGCTGGTGGGGGCTGTTCCGCCTGCCGCCACACGCGCCACCTCGTTCTTGACCAGGCGATGTGCTGCGTCGAAGTTGTCACGCGCCGCATTGATCTTTGCCTGGGTGATGTAGTTGTTATAGGCAGGGATGGCGATGATCGCGACCACGATCATCAGTTCGATAAGGGTAAAACCGGATTGTGTCTTCTTCATAACAAGCTCCTTGGGGCTGAATACAGGGTCTGGACTCCACTTAACGACTGAGGGCGCAATACCTTTAGCCCGAATATTTCATCCGCTTCTCGCTTTTCCGGGCGGTCAGTGGATGGAAGATGTGGTGCCTCGAACGGGACGTGGAAAGGCTCGTGAAGGGCTATTTTCTAGGCTGCAGGCACACCTTTCCCTTACCCCCATTGTTTGTCAACGTGCCGGGGCGGCACTGTTAGTCCAAAGCAGTAATATCCCCTTTGTCCAATTCTAAAATGTCCCCTTTTGATTTCGGGAGGGGTGGTGACAGAGGAGACCATTGCGATGACACAGAAGACGGTGGACCGGCTGGGGGTGGTTCAGCGGGTTGTCGACCGGCAGTTGCGGCAGAAAGAGGCGGCACGGCAGTTGGACTTGAGCGTGCGGCAGATCAAGCGCCTGGTGGTCCGATACCGGGCCGAGGGAGCGGCTGGACTGGTTTCCCGCCACCGGGGCAGGCGCCCCAACAACCAGATCGCCGATGCGCTCCGGCAGGAGATCCTCGACAAAGCATCC
Source organism: Chromatiales bacterium (assembly GCA_024712425.1). Taxonomy (GTDB): domain Bacteria; phylum Pseudomonadota; class Gammaproteobacteria; order Chromatiales; family Chromatiaceae; genus MONJU. The sequence goes on along the minus strand of JAKRWE010000008.1, from coordinate 34,498 downwards.
ACGCCACCGTCGAGAAGGCCAAGACCATCCAACTCAACCGCAGGACCCACAGGCCTGCACCGGACCATCCCTGGAGATGAGGCGCCCCCTCGTCCCCTCATGACCCCGGACTCACCAAGGGGACATTTCAGCTTGGGAGAAAAGGGGACATTTTAGAATTGGGTTGAAAGGGCGCCGTTTCAATAACGGCGGCAAACTTGGCCTCGGCTGACCAATCATCCGTCTGTTTGCCACTTCCCGGTACCGGCATGCCCTTCTCCTTCGCCTGCTTGCGCCAGTTGTATAGCGTCGGTTCCGAGATGCCTTCCTCTCTTGCCACATCCGCTACGGACCGGTTGTTTGGCGGTAGCAGTTTCTTCAGCACGGATGCCTTACGTTCTTCTGAATAACGGGCCATTGGTTCCTCTTTTCCGCCCCCTGTTTGCTCTCTAATTTACCCCAACTCGGGGAGGCGACATGTATCCTGACACAGGGGGGACCGCCCTGGCCCTGGTGGAGAAGCTGGAGCTGGCCGAGATCAAGGGCGAGCTGAAGAAGCAGATCACCGCCCTGCAGAAGTTCGACTTGCTGATCATCGACGAGCTGGGCTACCTGCCCATGAACCGCCAGGCCCGCCACAACCTGTTCCAGCTGGTCAATGCCCTGTACGAGTACCGCTCGGTGATCATCACCACCAACAAGGACTTCACCGCCTGGGGCGAGTTCTTCGCCGACGACAACGTGGCCGTGCCCATCGTGGACCGGCTGATCCACCATTCACACATCTTCATGCTGGGAGGTGAGAGCTATCGACTGAAGCACAAACGCGAGAGCTGATTTTTTTGTCGCCCCGGGTGGGTCAATTTTATTGGCCGAGGGGGGTCAAAATTATTGGCCATTGACACACGGCCTGCAGGAAGGGCGCTTCTTCCATGGTTATTACGATGCCTACTGCTTCCTCCCGTTGTATGTCTTTTGCGGTGAGCAGCTGCTGGTCGGTTATCTGAGGCCCAGCAATGTCGACGGCGCCAAGCATACCTGGACCATCCTGGCATTACTGGTCAAACGACTACGCCAGGCCTGGCCTGCCGTGCGGATCATTCTGCGGGCCGACTCGGGCTTCTGCCGTCACCGTGTGCCGCGCTGGTGTGCGCGCCACGGTGTGGGCTACATTGTCGGCCTGGCGCGCAATAAGCGGCTGCAGCGAATGATCGAAGAATCGTTCGTTTCAACCCAATTCTAAAATGTCCCCTTTTCTCCCAAGCTGAAATGTCCCCTTGGTGAGTCCGGGGTCATGAGGGGACGAGGGGCGCCTCATCTCCAGGGATGGTCCGGTGCAGGCCTGTGGGCCCTGCGGTTGAGTTGGATGGTCTTGGCCTTCTCGACGGTGGCGTGGATGCTTTCTCGAGGATCTCCTGCCGGAGCGCATCGGCGATCTGGTTGTTGGGGCGCCTGCCCCGGTGGCGGGAAACCAGTCCAGCCGCTCCCTCGGCCCGGTATCGGACCACCAGGCGCTTGATCTGCCGCACGCTCAAGTCCAACTGCCGTGCCGCCTCTTTCTGCCGCAACTGCCGGTCGACAACCTGCTGAACCACCCCCAGCCGGTCCACCGTCTTCTGTGTCATCGCAATGGTCTCCTCTGTCACCACCCCTCCCGAAATCAAAAGGGGACATTTTAGAATTGGACAAAGGGGACATTACTGCTTTGGACTAACACACAAGGACCAGCTGGTTGCCCTCCGGGGGCTGCTGCGCCAGCATACGGACCTGCCGCAGACGCTGCTGGATCAGTTGATCGAGCGCCCGGCGCTGACCACCAGCCAATGCCGGGCGTACTTCGAGGCCTATGCCGCCGACCCCGGGCGCTTTGTCGATCCACCGGCGGCCCCGCCGGCCTCACCAACCCCACCGCCCCCCCTACGGACGGCAGTGACCGCCTGAGCGGCTATGCCGCGGTGCTCCCGTCGGTGCAGGAGGTGACCTGTGACCTCCATTGAGCAGATCGCCCGTCAGTACCGCGGTATCCGCTGCAATCATATCGCCCAGGGCCTGGCCGACCTGCTGCGTCAGGCCGAGGCCAACGAGGTCTCCTACCTGGCCTTCGCCGAGGCCCTGGTGGCCGAAGAACTGCAGCGGCGCAACCAGCGGCGGATCGACATGAACCGACGCAAGGCCGGCTTCCCGGTGGACAAGCGCCTGGCCGAGTTCGACTACCGCCACCAGACTACCATCACCAAGCGCCAGGTCAGCCAGTTGCTGGACTTCCGCTTCATCGACGAGCGCGCCAACCTGGTGTTCATCGGCCCGCCCGGGGTGGGCAAGACCCACCTGGCCATCGGCATCGGCCAAGAGGCCATCGAGGCCGGCTACAAGGTGCTGTTCACCACCGCCCTGGCCCTGGTGGAGAAGCTGGAGCTGGCCGAGATCAAGGGCGAGCTGAAGAAGCAGATCACCGCCCTGCAGAAGTTCGACTTGCTGATCATCGACGAGCTGGGCTACCTGCCCATGAACCGCCAGGCCCGCCACAACCTGTTCCAGCTGGTCAATGCCCTGTACGAGTACCGCTCGGTGATCATCACCACCAACAAGGACTTCACCGCCTGGGGCGAGTTCTTCGCCGACGACAACGTGGCCGTGCCCATCGTGGACCGGCTGATCCACCATTCACACATCTTCATGCTGGGAGGTGAGAGCTATCGACTGAAGCACAAACGCGAGAGCTGATTTTTTTGTCGCCCCGGGTGGGTCAATTTTATTGGCCGAGGGGGGGTCAAAATTATTGGCCATTGACACTCGGTCGCAACTTTTCGCTTGCACCCCGGGTTTTACGACACAAATTCCTTGTGCGTTATATACTTGCCTGCAATTTCTTGAGCTCAAGGTCAACTCCTCTCCAGAATGAATACACCCGCCCCCATCCGTATCAGCGGCCTCGCACGACGTCTGGTCAACGACCAACTGCTGACCAAGGAACAGGCTATCGCCGCACTCGAAGGCGCGGCCAAATCGGGGCAACACTTGGTGGCCCACCTGGTGGCGGAAGGCCTGGTCGATTCGACGGCCATCGCCACCGCTGCCTCGCAGGAATACGGCGTCTCCCTGTTCGACCTGGACGCCATGGACCGGGAGCAGATGCCGATCAGCCTGGTGGATGAAAAGCTGATCAACAAACACCACGCGTTGCCGCTGTTCCAGCGTGGCAAGCGCCTGTTCCTGGCGGTCTCCGATCCCACCGACCACCAGGGCCTGGACGAGATCAAGTTCCACACCGGGCTGGCCACCGATGCGGTGCTGGTCGAGGAACACAAGCTCAAGGCAGCACTGGATCACGCCCTGGAGGCCCAGGACGCGGCCATGAGCGAGATGCTCGACGCCGACCTGGAAAGCCTCGATATCGACGTGGCCGAGGAAAAGGACGGGGATGACGCCAACCTCGGGGTCGACGATGCGCCGGTGGTCCGGTATGTGAACAAGATCCTGCTGGACGCCATCAATGGCGGTGCATCCGACATCCATTTCGAACCCTACGAGAAAAACTTTCGCGTACGCTTTCGCCAGGACGGCATCCTGCACGAGGTGGCAACCCCACCGGTCAACCTGCCCCCCGTCTCGCGGCCCGCCTGAAGGTCATGGCGCGGCTCAACACCGCCGAGCGGCGGATTCCCCAGGACGGACAGATCAAGCTGGCACTCTCGCGCAACCGGGCGATCGATTTCCGGGTCAACACCTGCCCCACCCTGTATGGCGAGAAGGTGGTGCTGCGTATCCTGGATTCGTCCGCGGCCAAGGTGGGCGTCGATGCCCTCGGCTTCGGGGAGGCCCAGAAGGAGGCCTTCCTCTCCGCGATCAAGAAACCCTACGGCATGATCCTGGTCACCGGCCCGACCGGCAGCGGTAAGACGGTCTCCCTGTATACCGCGCTCAACCTGTTGAATGCGCCGGAGATCAACATCTCCACGGCCGAGGATCCGGTCGAGATCCAGGTCGCGGGCATCAACCAGGTAAACGTGAACCCGAAGACCGGTCTGACCTTCGCCTCGGCGCTGCGCGCCTTCCTGCGCCAGGACCCGGATATCGTGATGGTCGGTGAGATCCGTGACCTGGAGACCGCAGAGATCGCGGTCAAGGCGGCCCAAACCGGCCACCTGGTACTCTCCACCCTGCACACCAATGACGCACCCCAGACCCTGACCCGCCTGGCCAACATGGGGATCCCGCCGTTCAACATCGCCTCCTCGGTCAACCTGATTCTGGCCCGGCGCCTGTGCGAACACTGCAAGGAGCCCGATGACCTGGCGCGCGAGGCCCTGGTCAAGGAAGGCTTCACCAAGGCCGACCTGAAAGGCGACTGGCGGGTCTACAAGGCAGTCGGCCGCCCCAAGTGCACCCAGGGCTACAAGGGCCGGGTCGGCATCTTCGAGGTGATGCCGATCAGCGAGGAGATGGAACGCCTGATCATGGAGGACGCCAATGCAGTGCAGCTTCGTGACCAGGCCAATAAAGAAGGCGTCGAGGACCTGCGCACCTCCGGGCTGCGCAAGGTCAAGGCGGGCGTCACCAGCCTGGAAGAACTCAACCGCGTCACCAAGGACTGAATCAGATCATGGCGAAAGCACAGAAACCCGCTGAAAAGGCCCACATCTTCGTCTGGGAAGGGACCGACCGCAAGGGCAACCGGGTCAAGGGGGAGACGCGTACCGCTAATGCCGCCATGGCCAAGGCGGAACTGCGGCGCCAGGACATCAACCCGATCAAGGTGCGCAAGAAGGCCACGTCGCTGTTCTCCAACCGCAAGAAGAAGATCATCTCCAAGGACATCGCGATCTTCTCGCGCCAGCTGGCGACCATGATGGCCGCCGGGGTACCCATGGTACAGGCCTTCGAGATCGTGGGACGAGGCCATAGCAATCCGGCCATGCAGGACATGATCCTGGCGATCAAGAGCGACGTGGAAGGCGGCTCCACCCTGACCACCGCCTTGCAGAAATACCCCATCTACTTCGATGACCTTTTCTGCAACCTGGTGCAGGCTGGCGAACAGGCCGGCGTACTCGAGACCCTGCTGGACAAGATCGCCACCTACAAGGAAAAGACCGAGTCCCTCAAGGGCAAGATCAAGAAAGCCCTCTTTTATCCTGCCGCAGTCATCATCGTCGCGATCCTGATCACCGCGATCATCATGATCTTCGTGGTACCCCAGTTCAAGGCCCTGTTCAGCAGCTTTGGTTCCGATCTGCCCGCCTTCACCCAGGTGGTGGTCGCCATGTCCGATTTCGTCGCGGAATGGTGGTGGGCCATATTGCTTGGTGTGGCGATCACCCTGTTCGTTGCGGTCAACGTATGGAAGCGCTCGCCCAAGTTCCGCGAGACCATGGATACCCTGCTGCTCAAGGTGCCGGTCATCGGCAACATCATGCACAAGGCGGCACTGGCGCGTTTCTGCCGCACCACCGCCACCATGTTCGCTGCCGGCGTGCCGCTGGTGGAGGCGCTGCAGTCGGTGGCCGGCGCCACCGGCAGCGCGGTCTATGAGAAGGCCATGCTGGCGATGCGTGACGATGTGGCCACCGGCCAGTCGCTGCAACTGACCATGCGCCAGCAGGGACTGTTCCCGCACATGGTGATCCAGATGGTCGCCATCGGTGAGGAATCGGGGGCACTGGACGACATGCTGTCCAAGGTAGCCGACTTCTACGAGGAAGAGGTGGACAACGCGGTCGACGCGCTGAGCAGCCTGCTCGAGCCCCTGATCATGGTGATACTGGGCACCCTGATCGGCGGCCTGGTGGTCGCACTCTACCTGCCCATTTTCCAGTTGGGCTCGGTCGTCTCCGGTCGCTGAGTATCGATGACCGCACTGGAGGTTATACCGCTTGGCTGGCAACTCGCCTTTGCCGGCATCTTTGGCCTGGTCATCGGCAGCTTTCTCAATGTGCTGATCCTGCGCCTGCCCAGGAAATTACACGCGGAGTTCGAGGCCGCCTGTGCAGAGGCCGCCGGCAAGGACGTCGAGCCCGCGCCGGTGCGCTGGTTCGGACTCGATTACCTGGTCACCCCCGGCTCGAACTGTCCCAACTGCGGCCACGCCATCCGTGCCTGGGAGAATGTCCCGGTCATCAGCTGGCTGCTGCTGCGTGGACGTTGCAGCGGATGCGGTTCGGCCATCGGCATCCGTTACCCCCTGGTGGAACTACTCACCGGCCTGCTCACCCTGGCGGTGGTGTGGCGATTCGGGATCAGCTGGCACACCCTGGCCCTGTGCCTGCTGGTATGGGGTCTGATCAGCATGACCGTGATCGATATCGACGAACAGCTGCTGCCGGACCTGCTGACCCTGCCCCTGCTGTGGCTGGGCCTGCTGGCCAACCTCGACGGACAGCCGGTCGCCCTGTCCGATGCCGTCATCGGGGCAGTCGCGGGCTATCTCAGCCTGTGGCTGGTATTCCAGCTGTTTCGCGCACTCACCGGCAAGGAGGGCATGGGCTACGGCGACTTCAAGCTGTTCGCCCTGTTCGGCGCCTGGATGGGATGGCAGTTGCTGCCGCAGATCATCCTGCTCGCCTCCCTGTCCGGCGCCGTCATCGGTATCGGCATGATCGTGCTGCGCGGACGGGATCGGCAGATTCCCATCCCCTTTGGCCCCTACCTGGCACTCGGCGGGCTGATTGCGCTGTTCTGGGGAGAGCGGATCAACCAGGCCTGCCTGCAGATCGCCGGCCTTTCCTGAGAACATGCTCAAGGTTGCCCTGACCGGCGGGATCGCGAGCGGCAAGACCACTGTCAGCGACCTGTTCCAGGAACTCGGGACACCGGTCATCGACACCGACGTGATCGCCCGCGAACTGGTACGACCCGGGCAACCGGCCCTCGCCCGGATTGTGCAGCACTTCGGTTCCTCTGTTCTGCAGGCGGATGGCCAGCTCGACCGCAGGCAGTTGCGCCGGCGTATCTTCGACCAGACGGCCGAACGCCGGGCACTCGAGGCGATCATGCATCCAGCCATACAGGACGAGCTGGACGCCCAGCTCGACCGCCTGCACGCACCCTATGTCATCCTGGTCATCCCGCTGCTGGCTGAAAGCGGCAGGCAATGGAGACAGGACCGGGTGCTGCTGGTGGATGTACCCGAGGCGCTGCAGATCGAACGCCTCGTGCGGCGGGACCACTGTTCGAAAGCCGAAGCCGAGGCCGCACTCGCGGCCCAGGCCAGCCGCCGCGAACGCCTGGCCCTGGCGGACGACATCATCCTGAACACCGGCGAGCGGGAGGCGCTGGCCCGGGCCGTTCGGGAGCTGCATGACAAATACCTGGCCGTCGCTGCGGCGGGCTGACCGCAACCGCACCGACTTGTCGGGCTAAAGCCCGACCTACACACTCAACCACAAAGAACACGAAGGACACAAAGTGCGTTGCCAGCTCGTCTTGCCGATACTTTAATCGATCCTCTTCGTGTTCTTTGTGGTCTTCGTGGTTGACCTGACACATAAATGATTGGCACGGAAAACACTCAACCGGAACATCAGGTGTGTGGCCAAGGTCTCATGGGGATTAGCCGGAACAGAGCCAAAACCTTTGCGGCATGGGTACCGTATAGCGCTTTACCTTCAACCGGGGCCGGCGGACAATATCAGAATTCCCTGCTGAAAAGACCCGCCGCGTGTCCGATTCCCGCATCACCTTCGAACAGCCCTTGAACGAGAAATGCCGCACCATGCTGCGGCTGGAACACCTGTTCGAGCAGTATGACTACCATGTACCGCATGACCATCCCTGGCACGCGCGTGCCGCGCTGCGCGCCTTGCTGGACATCGCGATCATCCTGGTGCGGGCGGACATAAAATCCGAGTTACTGAAGGAGATGGACCGCTACCACCTGTCCCTCTCCCGCATGGCGAACCCGCCGGACGTCGACCACCATCGCCTGCAGACCATCCTGCAGAACCTGCGCCAGGCGCAACAGGCCCTGCAGGGCGTGCACGGACAGCTGGGCATCGCCCTGCGCAACAGTGAATTTCTGAACGCCGTGCTGCAGCGCAGCGCCATCCCCGGCGGCGGCTTCGACTTCGACCTCCCGCAACTGCACTACTGGCTCAATCAGCCACACGCGGAGTGGCTGCTGCAGTTCGACGACTGGCGCAACGAGGTGGCAGCGGTGCATGAGGCCGTCGAACTGCTGCTGGCCCTGATCCGTAACAGCACTACCTTCAGCCAGCAACAGGCGCGGGCGGGCTTCTACCAGCAGAGCCTGCCCTCCGGGGCGTCGATTCAGATGATCCAGGTCCGGCTGCCTCGGGAGGCGCGGCTGTATGCCGAGATCAGCGGGGGCAAACACCGCTTCAGTATCCGCTTCATGGAAAACGACGACCTGGAGCACCCACTGCAGACCGAGCGCGATCTCGGCTTCGACCTGAACGTGAGCATCATATGAATACATCGCCGGCCAAAGTCGACTGCCCCACCTGCGGAAACACGGTCGAGTGGACGCCCGAATCCCGCTGGCGCCCCTTCTGCAGCGAGCGCTGCCGCCTGATCGACCTGGGCGAATGGTTTGGCGAGGAACGGCGCATCCCCGCTGAGGAACAGGCCCCGACCGTGACGGGGGTTACTGAAGCAGCGGATACTCCGCCACCCATTGTTTGTCACCCGAGGTGAGATTGACCCTGAGCCGGCCGGGCCTGTGCGCAGGCTCCACCCGCCAGCGCCCATTCGGAATGACCTGTACCAGCGGCTCCGGCAATTCGAGCGAATGCACATCCAGTTGCATGACATCCAGCTTCGCTTCCGCGGGCAGGCGCTCACCCTTTAGTACAAGCCCCCCTTGCCCTTGCCAGGCCCCAGCACCAGTGCAAACTGCTTGGCGTAGGCGGCACAGGGCGCCTCCAGGGGTTTGCAGCGGTCATCGATACTCATGATACGCAAGCCCACATTGGGCGCCAGCTGCACCCGGCGCCCGACCTGGGACCAGGCGATCGCCAGCCCGATCCCCAGGATCAGGTAAAACATGAGATAACGATTAAAGCGTTTCATCGCCCCAGAACCCCCTGATACCCGCGATACCCTGCGCCCCGGACCGCCAGGCCTGCGCCAGCAGTCCATTGTGCATTCCCCCCAAAGCATACACCGGGATACGGGCATTCCCGACGATTCGGGAAAAGCGATCCCATCCCAGGGGATCGGCATCCGGGTGGCTGCGCGTGGGCAGTACCGGTGAAAGCATGGCGAAATCGAGTCCGAGCGCCTCGGCCTGTCTCAGGTCCTGTTGCGAGTGACAGGAGGCCGAAACCCGCTCGAACCCCACTGGCCGGGCGTTGCCCGAGAGAAGTTGGCGCGTGTTCAGATGGAGTCCGCCGGTCGCCACCCGAGCGGCCAGGCCACAGGCGACATTCTGCATAACCGTGGCCCCGGCGGAGCGGCAGCGGCGCTCGACCGCCTGCAGCAATGTGACCGGGTCGGCATCGCCCGTATCGAACACGCGATACTGAATCAGCCGGAGGCCCTGGTCCAGCAGGCCGTCCAGATGCTGCAGGAAACGACTGGCATCCTCGATTCGCGGCGGCGTGATCAGGTAACGCTCAGGCAGGCCCAGGGCTGTAACAACGGGAACGTCGGCCGCCGGCATGGGGTAGGCGCCGAGCTCAGCCGGCATCACCCAGGCCAGCGGCTGCCCTTCCCGACCCCGGGGCTCCCCCTCCCAGGCATTGACCAGAAAGACATGCAGCACCACCCTGCGGTCCGGATAGGCATGCTCGATGCGGATGAGGGGACGTTGGGTACGGATCTTCACCCCAAGTTCCTCGCGCAACTCGCGCCGCAGCGCGGTCTCGCCGTCCTCGCCCGGCTCCAGCTTGCCGCCGGGAAACTCCCACAGCCCGCCCTGGTGCGCCTGTGCGTGCCGCTGCGCGATCAACACCCGGCCATGCCCATCGACCAGGGCACCGGCCGCGACATGGATAACCCCGCTCATGCTCAGGAACGGTACTCGGCGTTGATCTTCACGTAGTCGTAGGAAAGGTCGCAGGTCACCACGCAGGCCTCGGCACCACCTTCACCGAGATCGACGTGGATCCCGAAGGCATCCTGGTCCATGACCCGCTGACCGTCTTCCTCCCGGTAGCCCGGGTCCCGCCCGCCATTGCTGACGATGCAGACATCATCGAGATGGATGCGGATCCGTTGCAGATCCATTCCAACGCCGGCCCGGCCAACCGCGGCGAGGATACGCCCCCAGTTCGGATCGCTCGCATACAGCGCCGTTTTGACCAGCGGGGAATGGGCGATGGTGTAGGCCACCGCACGTGCATCCTCCACCGAACGGGCGCCGCGCACGCACACATCCACCAGCTTGGTCGCGCCCTCGCCGTCGCGCACGATCTCACGTGCCAAGTACATGCAAACCGCCTCGATCCCCGCCTGCAGGCGCTGTGCGTCCGTACCTCCCGCCTCGACGTCGATACCGGAGGCGCCGCTGGCCATCAGCACACAGGCATCGTTGGTCGACGTATCGCCATCCACCGTGATGCTGTTGAACGAGGGGGCCACGGCCTGTTCCAGCATCTCCTGCAGCAGGGATGCAGGCACCCGGGCGTCGGTCGCCACGTAGGCCAGCATGGTCGCCATGTCGGGACGGATCATGCCGGAGCCCTTGGCCATCCCGGTCAGGCTCACCTGCCCGGCAGACAGTTGCACGGTGCAACTGCATCGCTTGGGCCGGGTATCGGTGGTCATGATCGCCCGTGCCGCGGCCTCCCAGGCGTCTTCATCGAGACCGTTCAACAGGCCGGGCATGACCCGCTGGAAGGGCACGATGGGCAGGTCCTCGCCGATCACCCCGGTGGAGAAAGGGAGCACCTGGCTCATCGGACAACCGGCCATGGCCGCCACCGCGCGACAGGTCTCGCGCGCAGCGCGCAGCCCCTCATCGCCGGTGCCGGCATTGGCGTTGCCGGAATTGATCAACAGGTAACGGACCGGATCCTTGGCCAGGTGCTCGCGCGCCACCACCACCGGCGCGGCACAGAACAGGTTGCGGGTGAACACCGCCGCCACCGTGGCACCCGCCGGCAGCTCGATGAGGCAGACATCGTCGCGCTCGCTGTAGCGGATGCCGGCAGCCGCGCTTGCCAGGCGGATGCCCGGGACCGGCAGGGCCGCACCGCCCTGCAGCGCCACGCCCGTCATGTCGCTCATCAGCTCAGCTTGCCGTGGCAGTGCTTGTACTTCTTGCCGGAGCCACAGGGGCAGGGTTCATTGCGCCCCACCTTGCGCTCGGCCCGGACGAAGGGCTGCTGCGGTTCAGCGGCCTCACCGGCCTGCTCGGGCGCCACAGCCTCGCTGTCGAGGCCGGTAAATTCCTCGTGCTGGAATTCGAACTGGGTGGGATCGACGACCGACTCCTGCGTCACCGGCGGCGCCTGCAACTGCAGCTTGCTCAGGATCTCGATGACCTCCTGCTTGATCGCTCCGAGCATGTGCGAAAACATCTCGAAGGCCTCCCGCTTGTATTCCTGCTTGGGGTTCTTCTGCGCGTAACCGCGCAGATGGATGCCCTGGCGCAGGTAGTCCATGGCGGCCAGGTGTTCCTTCCAGTGGGTATCGAGGGTATAGAGCATGACCTCCTTCTCGATCCGCCGCATCTGCTCACTGCCTGCCTGCGCCTCCTTCTCACGGTAGGCGGCCAGCAATTCATCATGGATGCGCTGGCGCAGGGTCTCCTCGTGCAACTGGTCGTCCTCGTCCAGCCACTGCTGGATCGGCAGGTCGAGATCGAAGTGTTCCCTGAGGGCCTCGGTCAGGCCGGGAACGTCCCACTGCTCCTCCAGGCTCTGCGGCGGGATGTACTGGTCGATGGTGGCCTGCAGCACATCGGCTCGCAATTCCTCGATGGTCTCGGAGATATCCTCGGTGTCCATCAACTCGTCGCGCTGGCGGTAGATCACCTTGCGCTGATCATTGGCCACATCATCGTATTCCAGCAGGTTCTTGCGGATATCGAAGTTACGTCCCTCGACCTTGCGCTGGGCGTTCTCGATCGCCTTGTTCACCCACGGGTGCTCGATCGCCTCGCCTTCCTTCATGCCCAGCTTCTGCATCAGCGCCGAGACCCGGTCGGAGGCGAAGATGCGCATCAGATTGTCTTCCAGCGACAGGTAGAAACGGGACGATCCGGGATCGCCCTGGCGACCGGAACGGCCACGCAGCTGGTTGTCGATACGGCGGGATTCGTGGCGCTCGGTACCGATCACACGCAGTCCACCGGCCGCCAGCACCTGCTCGTGGCGCTTCGCCTGTTCCTCGCGGACCTTTTCGATCTGCTCGGCGGTCGCATCCGAACCGAGTTGGGCGATCTCCACGTCCGGGTTGCCGCCGAGCACGATATCGGTGCCCCGGCCGGCCATGTTGGTGGCGATGGTCACCGCGCCGGGCCGCCCGGCCTCGGCAACGATCAGCGCCTCGCGCTCATGCTGCTTGGCGTTCAGCACCTGGTGTGGAATGCCCGCCTGCTCGAGCAGCTTGGAGACCAGCTCCGAGACATCGATGGAGGCGGTACCCACCAGCACCGGCTGGCCACGCTCCACGCAGGACTGGATGTCCTCGACGATGGCCTGGAACTTCTCTTTCTGGGTCAGATAGACCAGGTCGGTCTGGTCGTCGCGCTGGGTCGGTCGGTTCGGCGGGATGACCACCACTTCCAGCCCGTAGATCTGCTGGAATTCATAGGCCTCGGTATCCGCGGTACCGGTCATGCCCGAGAGCTTGTCGTACAGGCGGAAGTAGTTCTGGAAGGTGATCGAGGCCAGGGTCTGGTTCTCCTGCTGGATCGGCACCCCCTCCTTGGCCTCCACTGCCTGGTGCAGGCCCTCGGACCAGCGCCGCCCCAGCATGGTGCGCCCGGTGAATTCGTCGACGATCACGATCTGCCCGTCCCGGACGATGTAATCCACGTTGCGCTGGAACAGCACGTGCGCGCGCAGGGCGGCCATCACATGGTGCATGAGCATGATATTGGCCGGATCGTACAGGCTCTCGTTCTCGTTCAGCAGACCCATCTCCACGAGCAGGTTCTCGACCTTTTCGTGCCCCTGGTCGCTGAGGAAGATCTGCTTGGCCTTCTCGTCCACACCGTAATCGCCAGGGCCAAAGTCGTCCTTGCCCTCTTCGTTTACGATGGGGTCCTGGCGGGTCAGCTGCGCCGGGATATTGTCGATCTGTTTGTACAGCTCGGAGCTGTCCTCGGCCGGCCCGGAGATGATCAACGGGGTACGGGCCTCGTCGATGAGGATGGAGTCCACCTCGTCGACCACCGCGTAATGACGCCGCTGCACGCGCTGGTCGGCAGAGAAGGCCATGTTGTCACGCAGGTAGTCGAAACCGTACTCGTTGTTGGTGCCGTAGGTGATATCGCAGTCATAGGCCTCGCGGCGGGTAACCGGGCGAAGATGCAGATGCCCGCCCTGCTCGCCGGTGTGCGCCGGGTCGAAGGCGAAGGAGGCGCTGTCCGGCCCCATGCCGCCGGAGGAGTTGATTACGCCGGTACTCAGGCCCAGGAAATGGTACAAGCGCCCCATCCACTCGGCATCGCGCCGCGCCAGGTAGTCGTTGACCGTCACCAGGTGCACGCCCTTTCCGGGCAGCGCGTTGAGATAGACGGCCAGGGTGGCGACCAGGGTCTTGCCCTCACCGGTACGCATCTCGGCGATCTTGCCCTGATGCAGAACCATGCCCCCGATCAGCTGGACGTCGAAATGGCGCATGCCCAGCACGCGCTTGCCCGCCTCGCGCACCACCGCGAAGGCCTCTGGCAACAACTGATCGAGGGTCTCGCCCTGCTCCAGCCGCCCCCGAAACTCGCCGGTCTTTGCCTGCAGTTGCTCGTCGCTCAGGGCAGTGATCTGCTCCTCGAGCGCGTTGATCTGCGCGACCGTTTTCTTCATTCGCTTGATCAGCCGTTCGTTACGACTGCCAAACACCTTTTTCAAAACCTTGTTGAACATGGATTCAGCCTATGGACTGGCGTCAGTGAAAGCGCGAATCATACCGCACCAACAGACAGGCGAGCCTGCCGGATTGAAGGCTAGCCCGGATGGAGATCAGACAGGGGAAGTTCAGGGAGCGCGGATGAACTTCCTGGGATTGACGACGCGCCCGTTCTTGTGCACCTCGAAATGCACGTGCGGCCCGGTCGAACGCCCGGTACTGCCGAGCAGAGCGATCACCTCGCCCTTGGTGACCACGTCGCCGACCTTGACCAGGTTCTTCTCGTTGTGTGCATACACCGTGGTATAGCCGTCCGGGTGCTTGATCTCCACCCGGTTGCCATAACCGTGACCCTTGCCGGACTTGACGACCACGCCACCCGCCACGGCATGCACCGGCTCGCCCTCGGCCCCGGCAAAATCGATACCGTGGTGCACGGCCTTCTTGCCGGTCATGGGGTCGGTGCGCTTGCCGTACCACGAGGAGATCCAACCCTTGTCCACGGGACGACCGGAGGGCGATGTCTCCTGGATCAGCTTGCGGTTGGCCAGCTGCGTCTCAAGCATGCTGAGCTTGGCCTCGCGATCCGCCAGCAAATGCTCGATCTTCTGCAGGTCCGTGACGATCTCGTCGGCACTCGCCGAGCTGACCCTCCCCTCTTCCAGGCCACCCTGTGCCGGGTCGGAGGAAAAGTCGAATTCCTTGCTGTCCAGCTTGCCCACGCCGACCAGGCGTTCACCCAAGGCGCCCAGGCGCATCAGGTGGGCCTGCAGGCGGGCCACGCGCAGGGCCAGGGCATCCAGATGAGCGCGCTGTTCCGCCTTGGTGCTGGCGATCTCCCGGCGCTCGCGCTCGACGATGTTTTCCAGTTCAGCGGTAACCGTACCGACCTGTCCGTGCTCGGCCTGGTAGGTTCCCAGCTCGTACCCAGCCCATACCATGAGAGCGGAAAACAGCGCGACACCCGACACCAGCCAGGCGATGGCCCCTGGCATACAGATGTCGATGCTGCCCTTTTTCTTGCAAAAACCGGAAAGCAGGATAATGTTCATTGTCCAGACCAAAAGCCGAACCCGGCTTGCTTGTCGACCTCGTTAATAATTTACCACGTCCTCGAACCATCCAACCCATTCAAGGTACCCCGACATGGCATCCAAACCGCGCCACATCGGAAAAATACTCCGGCACCAGGGCACGCTTGCCTCACTGTATGCCTCGGTCCGCCAGCAACAGGAACTGCTGACCACCGTCCGCCGGGAGCTTCCCCGGACACTGGCCCCCCACTGCACCGGTGCCATTCTCGAGGGCGGCAGACTGACCCTGTCTGTCGACTCCCCCGTGTGGGGGTCAAAGCTGCGTTTCCAGGCGCCCCGGCTGCTTGGCCGGATCAGGAAACACCATCCCGGTGTTGCCAATATTCGCGTCAACGTGGCGGTAGCCACCAAGGCCCGCGCCACGCCAACCCGCAAACAGCTTCCACGTCATTCCAATCGCGCCGCGGCCACTGTCGCGCAGGCCGGCCGCGACATCTCCGATCGAGCACTTTCCCATGCATTACAGCACCTTGCCAAGGCCCTGCGTGAGAATTGATTGACTCGGATCAGGAAACCTGGATCGGTTTCATGTAAGAAATGGGAACTGTGTCGTCTTCGTCGAAGACCACCTCTTCCCATGCATCGCGTTGCGCCATCAAGGCCTTCAGCAGACGATTGTTCAAGGCATGCCCGGACTTGTAGCCGGTAAAGGCCCCGATCAGGCTGTGCCCGAGCAGGTACAGATCACCGATTGCATCCAGGATCTTGTGCTTCACGAACTCGTCGTCGTAACGCAGGCCATCCTCGTTCAGGATGCGGAAATCGTCCACCACGATCGCATTGTCCATGCTGCCGCCGAGCGCCAGCCCGTTCTGGCGCAGGGTCTCGATGTCGCGCAGGAAACCGAAGGTCCGGGCGCGGCTGACCTCTTTCACGAAGGAGGTGGAGGAGAAGTCCATCTCGACCTCGTTGCTGCGGTCATTGATGGCGGGGTGATCGAAATCGATACCGAAGCGCACTTTGAAGCCCTCGAAAGGCTCGAAACGGGCGACCTTGTCGCCGTCACGTACCTCGATGGGCTTGAGAATACGGAAATAGCGCTTGGGCGCCCCCTGCTCCTCCATGCCGGCAGACTGGATCAGGAACACGAAAGGCCCCGCGCTGCCGTCCATGATCGGCACCTCGGGCGCACTGACGTCCACGTAGGCATTGTCGACACCCAGGCCGGCAAATGCCGACAGCAGATGTTCCACCGTGGAGATACGCACGCCATCCTTCTCCAGCGTGGTGGACAGCCGGGTATCCCCGACATTCTCCGCCTTCGCCGGGATATCCACCGGTTCGGCCAGATCGACGCGCCGGAACACGATCCCCGTATCCGGCGCGGCCGGGCGCAGGGTGAGATACACCTTCTCGCCGGTGTGCAATCCGACACCGGTCGCCCGGATGACATTTTTCAGCGTACGCTGCCTGATCATGCGTTTCGACTCCGCAGGAATTCCCAGTAATTGGGCATGAAAACCCGGCCAGATCCGCGTTCCTAAAGCCCGGAACCCCCGTGATACAGCTAGGGAATTCCTCCATTGTCAGCAATTTTTCCGTTCAATTCAAGCTATTTAGCCTCTTTTGGGGAAACCCCAGCCGTCCTCAGTCCGCCTGCCGACGCAAAAATGCGGGAATATCCAGGTACTCCATGTCCTGCTTGGTGGCGGCATCCACGTAGCCTTTCGGGCCCTGCGGCTGCTGACGCTGAATAGTCGGGACGTCCAGCCCGGCGTAGTCCCCGCCGGGCGCTACCGGGTCGCTGACCACGTCGCTGCCCGCAACACTGGATACCGGCTTCAGATCCACCGGCTGCGGTGCCGGCGCTTCCGCCGGGGTCTCCTCGCCCAAGCCGGTGGCCACCACGGTCACCCGCATCTCGTCGACCATGTCCGCATCGATAACGGTACCGACCACCACGGTGGCGTCGTCGCGCGCGAATTCCTTGATGGTGCTGCCCACCTCGTCGAACTCGCCGATCTGCAGATCCAGGCCGGCGGTGATGTTGACCAGCAGTCCGCGCGCGCCGGAGAGGTTGACGTCCTCCAGCAGCGGGCTGCGGATCGCCAGCTCGGCCGCCTCGCGGGCGCGGTCCTCGCCCGACGCACGCCCGGTGCCCATCATGGCCACGCCCATCTCGGACATCACGGTGCGCACGTCGGCGAAGTCCACATTGATCAGGCCCTGCTTGGTGATCAGGTCCGAGATCCCCTGCACCGCGTTGAGCAACACGTCGTTGGCCGCCTTGAACGCATCCAGCAGCGAGGTGGTCTTGCCCAGCACAGCCAGCAGCTTCTCGTTGGGGATGGTGATCAGGGAGTCGACGTGGTCGGTCAGGGCGTTGATGCCGGCCTCGGCGATCTGCATGCGCTTGGCGCCCTCGAACGAGAACGGCTTGGTCACCACCGCCACGGTCAGGATACCCAGCTCCTTGGCCACCTCGGCCACCACCGGTGCCGCGCCTGTCCCGGTGCCACCGCCCATGCCGGCGGTGATGAACACCATGTCCGAGCCCTCGATCGCCTCCGCGATACGGTCGCGGTCCTCCATCGCGGCCTCGTAGCCGCGCTCCGGGTTGGCCCCGGCCCCGAGACCGCGCGTGATATTGGAACCGAGCTGCAGCGCGGTGCGTACCTCGGTGCCGTTGAGCGCCTGTGCATCGGTATTGGCGCAGATAAACTCGACACCCTCTATATGCGAACGCAGCATGTGGTTGACGGCATTGCCGCCACCGCCACCGACCCCGATGACCTTGATAACCGCACTCTGGCTGTCTACATCCATCAATTCAAACATGATTACCTCCTCCGAACGCCCAATTCAGGCGACACCTGATCAAAAATTTCCCTGGAACCAGCTTTTCATCCGGCTCCAGACCGACTTGAAACCACCACCTGCCGACAACTCCGGCAGGCGCACCGCGCGATTGCGGTAACCGAACAACAACAACCCCACGCCCGTGGCATGGATGGGGTTGCGCACCACATCCACCAGCCCGGTCACGTACTGGGGGACTCCCAGCCGCACCGGCATGTGAAATACCTCTTCCGCCAGATCGATGACACCCTCCATCTTTGAGCTGCCACCGGTCATCACCACGCCGCCCGCCACCAGGTCCTCGAAGCCGGAACGCCGCAGCTCGGCCTGGATCAGGGTCAACAGTTCCTCGTAACGCGGCTCGACCACCTCCGCCAGGGTCTGGCGGGAAAGCCTGCGCGGCGGGCGGTCGCCGATGCTGGGCACCTCGATGGTCTCGTCCGCGCCGGCCAACTGGGTCAGCGCGCAGGCGTACTTGAGCTTGATCTCTTCCGCATGCTGGGTGGGCGTGCGCAGGGCCACCGCGATATCGTTGGTGACCTGGTCGCCGGCAATGGGTATGACCCCGGTGTGCCGGATCGAGCCGCCGGTGAAAACCGCGATGTCGGTGGTGCCGCCGCCGATGTCCACCAGGCACACCCCCAGGTCCTTCTCGTCCTCCTCGAGCACCGCATAGCTGGAGGCCAGCTGCTCCAGGATCAGGTCCTCGACCTCCAGCCCGCAGCGACGCACGCACTTGATGATGTTCTGGGCCGCGCTCACCGAGCCGGTGACCATGTGCACCCGCGCCTCCAGGCGCACCCCGGACATGCCGACCGGGTCGTGTATGCCTTCCTGGTTATCGATGATGAATTCCTGCGGCAGGATGTGCAGGATCTTCTGGTCCGCGGGGATGGGCACCGCCCGCGCCGCATCGATCACCCGGTCCACGTCGGCGTGCGTAACCTCCCCGTCCTTGATCGCCACGATGCCGTGCGAATTGAGGCTGGAGACATGGCTGCCGGCGATCCCGGCATACACCGAGTCGATCTCCACGCCTGCCATCAGCTCGGCCTCCTCGACCGCGCGCTGGATCGACTGCACCGTGGACTCGATGTTCACCACCACGCCCTTCTTCAGGCCACGCGAGGGGTGCGAGCCCAGGCCGATGATCTCGATGGTGTCGTCATCCCCGATCTCGCCGACGATCGCCACCACCTTGGAAGTGCCGATATCCAGCCCCACGATTATGTTCTTGTCCGACTTCTTGACCATCAGCTGTCACCTGCCGTTTCGCGCCAGCGCACGGCAAAGCCATGCTCGTAGCGCATATCGATACGCTCTGGCTGGCGATGCAAATGCGCCAGCATCTGTGGATAGACATCCAGGAACACCTGCTGGCGCCGCGCCACGTCCTCACGTCCCAGCATCAACTTCAGGCCGTTGCGGAACGCCACCTGCCATTCGTTGCGCCGGTTCATCTCGACCCGCGCAATCCGCAGACCCCCTTTCAACAGGCGCGCGTGCAGCTGCAGATAGAAGGCCACCACCTGCGCCGCACTGTCGTCACGGCCATACAGATGCGGCAGAACGCTCAGCCCGGGCAGGGGCTTGGGCCGGAATACCTCGCCATCGAGATTGACCAGCGCATCGCTGTTCCAATAGGCCAGCGGCACCTGCTCGGTGACACGCATCTTCAGGGTGTCCGGCCAGACCCGGCGCACGCTCACCTGGTCCACCCAGGGGATCGCCAGCACCGCCTTGCGCAGGCGCTGCAGGTCCAGGTCCAGAAAACCGCCGTCGATCACGGCCGCCACCTTCTGTTCGATACTGCGCTGGTCCAGGTAGGTGAACTCGCCGGTGATCTCGATGACCTTCAGTGGCATACGGCCCGGCTGGCTCAAGTACTGGTAGCCACCGACCAGCAGACCCAGCAGCAGGGCGACGGGCAGCACCAGCGGCAGCAGACGCCGGCCCACCCGCTGCTTCCCGGGCTGTGGCTTGCGCTCAGCAGCCATTTCCCACCTCCAGGGTCTGCGCCAGGATCGCCCACACCAGTGCGGGGAAGTCCATTCCGGCGGCGGCCGCCGCCATCGGCACCAGGCTGTGATCGGTCATGCCGGGCACCGTGTTCACCTCGATCAGCCAGGGCTCGCCGGCCTCGTCCAGCATCAGGTCGACCCGCCCCCAGCCACACGCATCGACCGCGCGGAAGGCCTCCAGGCACATCGCCTGCAACGCCTTTTCCTGTTTTGCATCCAGGCCACAGGGAATCAGATAACGGGTGTCGTCCGCCTGGTACTTGGCCTCGTAATCGTAGAAGGCGTGCGGCGTTTCCAGCCGGATCATCGGCAGCGCCTCATCGCCGAGGATGGCGGTGGTGAACTCGCTGCCCCGGATGCACTTCTCCGCCAGTACGTGACAGTCGCAGGCGCTGGCATCCCGCCATGCCTGGCGCAGGGTCTGCATGCTGTCGACCGGATAGACGCCGACGCTGGAGCCCTCCAGCGCCGCCTTTACCATCAGCGGGAAACCCAGCGCCGCGGCCCGTTCCAGGTCAGCCTCGTCGCCGATCAAACAGGCGGGTGGCGTCGGCAGACCCAGCCCCTCCCACACCAGCTTGGTGCGGTACTTGTCCATCGCCAGGGCGGAGCCCAGGACGCCGGAACCGGTATAGGGCAGCTGCAGCATCTCCAGCACCCCCTGCAGCTGGCCATCCTCGCCGCCGCGGCCGTGCACCACGTTGAAGACCCGGTCATAGCCTCCCTCGCGCAGCACCCGGGCGACGTCGCGCCCCATGTCCACAGCGTGCGCATCCACACCGCGCGCGCGCAACCCGGTGAGCACCGCTGCACCGCTCACCAGCGACACCTCGCGCTCCGCGCTCCAGCCGCCCATCAGCACGGCCACCCTGCCGAAGTCCTGCGCCTGCACGGTCATGCCGGTACCCCCACGATATGCACCTCGGGTTGCAGCCGCACCCCGAAGCGCTGCTCGACCACCTGTTGCACATGCCCGATCAGGGCCTCGATATCGGCCGCGCGGGCGTCCCCGGTATTGATGATGAAATTGGCGTGCTTGGGCGAGACCTCCGCCCCGCCGATGCGATGACCCTTCAGACCGGCCGCCTCGATCAGGCGTGCCGCGTGATCACCGGGCGGGTTGCGGAAGGTCGAACCGGCGCTCGGCTGGCCGGTGGGCTGGGTCTCGCCGCGGCGTGCCAGCAGCTCGCGAATCCGCGCCTGCTCCGACGCCACGTCACCGGCCTGCAGTTGCAGGGTTGTGGCGACGAACCATTCCCCTTGCGGTCCGTGGACCTCCCGGTAGGCGATCCCGAAGTCCGCCGGCCGGCGGGTACGCAACTGCCCTGCGCGATCGATGGTGGTGACCTCCACGACCCGCTCCCATGTCTCGCCACCGAAGGCCCCGGCATTCATCGCCAGCGCGCCACCCAGGGTGCCCGGAATCCCGGCCAGGAAGGCCGCCCCGGTCAGACCAGCACGCGCCGCCACCCGCGCCACCTTGGCACAGGCGGCACCGGCGCCGGCGCGCACACGCTCGCCTTCGATATGGATGTCGGCCAGGCCGCCCTGCATCGCGACGACCGCGCCGGGGAAACCACCGTCGCGCACCAGCAGGTTGCTGCCCAGGCCCAGCCACAGCAGCGGCTCATCCGCCGGCAACTGCTGCAGGAACAGGGCCAGATCCCCGGCATCGACCGGACGATAGAAGTCCCGCGCCGGCCCGCCGACACGCCATGTCGTATAGCGCGCCAGGGGTTCCTGGTGCAGCAGTTCGCCCGGCAACGGTGGGAATTCCAGCGCTGCCATCATTGCCTGCGCTCCGCAGCGTTGGGGGGAACGGCCTTGCGCGACACCGTCTGCGACTGTTGCTGACGCCGTTCATGCAGTGCCTGGGTCTGGTACAGCGACAGGCGCTCGCCACAGCCCATGCGCAGCGCGATGGTTCTCGCCATCGGGTCGAGTCCAAGTTTCATCGACATAGCTTCCTCCCCAGTTCAGCAGCCACCTGCCCGATATTTCCCGCACCCATGGTCAACACGATGTCCCCGTCGCGCACCACGTTGGAGAGCGCGTCCGGCAGCCCGGTGACATCCTCCAGAAAGATCGGATCGACCTGCCCGCGTGCGCGCACCGCCCGGCTCAGGGCACGCCCGTCCGTGCCCGGAATCGGCGCCTCGCCCGCGGCGAACACCTCGCTCAGGATCAATACGTCCGGTTCGCACAGGACACTGGCAAAATCATCGAAGGCATCCCGGGTACGAGAATAGCGGTGGGGCTGGAATGCCAGTACCAGGCGCCGTTCCGGCCAGCCCTCGCGTACCGCGCTCAGGGTTGCCGACAGTTCACTCGGATGATGGCCATAGTCGTCCACCAGCAGGATCTCGCCCTGCGGTATTGCGCATTCCCTGATCTGGAAACGACGTCCTATCCCCTGGAACTGCTGCAGGGTGCGTTGCATGCTGGCCACGTCCAGCCCCAGTTCCAGGCCCACGCCGATCGCCGCCAGGGCATTGAGCGCGTTATGCCGGCCCGGCATGGACAATTCGATGGCAAAACGCTCGTGTCCGCTGGTGAGCACGTCGAAACGGGTGTGGCCTGCATGCTGCGCCAGGTTCTCCCCGCGCACGTCCGCATCCGGGCTGAAACCGTAGGTGATGGTGCGCCGCGTGACCTCGGGCAGCAGATCCCGCGTGTTGTCATCGTCGACGCACATGACCGCCACCCCGTAGAAGGGCAGGTGATGCAAGAACTCCAGGAAGGTCGCGCGCAGTCGCTGGAAATCGCCGCCATAGGTGGACATATGGTCCTCGTCCACGTTGGTAACCACCGCCAGCATGGGCTGCAGGTAGAGGAAGGAGGCATCGCTCTCGTCGGCCTCGGCGACCAGTACCTCGCCCTCGCCCAGGTGGGCATAACTGCCGGCCGCGTTGAGCCGGCCACCGATGACATAGGTTGGATCCATGCCCCCGTCGATCAGCAGGCTGGCGATCAGGCTGGTGGTGGTGGTCTTGCCATGGGTGCCGGCCACCGCCACGCCATAGCGGAAACGCATGATCTCGGCCAGCATCTCTGCGCGCGGCACCACCGGGATGCGCTGTTCGCGCGCGGCGACCACCTCCGGGTTGTCCTCCGAGACCGCGCTGGAGATCACCACCGCATCCACGCCTTCGACGTTCTCCGGCGCATGCCCGATATGGATGATCGCGCCCTGCTCCGCCAGGCGGTCAGTGGCGGCATTGGCGCGCAGATCCGAGCCACTCACGGTGTAACCCAGGTTCAGCATCACCTGCGCGATACCGTTCATGCCGGCCCCGCCGATGCCGACGAAGTGCAGGCGCCGCATCCGCCCCATGGCCTCTGCCGCGTAACGGGGCTGTTCTGTCAGCTTGCTCATGCCGCCGCCTCCAGGCAGGTATCGGCCACGCAGCGCAGGGCATCCGGCATGGCCCGCGCACGCGCCGCACGCGCCATCGCCAACAGCCTGCCGCGATCGTTGCACAGTTCGCCCAGCAGCCCGGCCAGCCGCTCTGCCGTCAGCTCCCGCTGCTGGATCAGCATCGCGGCCCCGGCATCGGCGAGATAGGCCGCATTGCGGGTCTGGTGATCGTCCACGGCGTGCGGAAACGGCACCAGCACGGAGGCCACCCCGGCCGCCGCCAGTTCCGAGATGGTCAGCGCACCGGCGCGGCACACCACCAGGTCCGCCTCCGCCAGGGCCTGCGGCACATCGGCGATGAACTCGACGATGTGCGCCGCCACCTCCGCTGTGTCGTAAGCCACTCGGGTCGCGTCCAGCTTGCCGCGCCCGGCCTGGTGAACGACCTGCGGACGCTGTGCCGCCGGCATCCGGGCCAGCGCCTGCGGCAACACCTCGTTGAGCGCCTGCGCGCCCAGCGAGCCGCCCATCACCAGCAAGATGGCCGGCTCTCCTTCACGCGCAGCGAAACGCTGCTCCGGCGCAGGCAGCGCCACGATCTCCGGGCGCACCGGGTTGCCGCAGACCCGTGCCGTCACGGATGTATCGAAGCTGCCCGGGAAGGCCTGCAGCACACGCGTCGCGATCTTCGCCAGCCAGCGGTTGGTCAGGCCGGGCACCGTGTTCTGCTCGTGAATCACCAGCGGCAGGCGCAGGGCGCGGCTGACCAGGCCACCGGGACCGGAAGCGAACCCGCCCATGCCGAGCACCACCTGGGGACGGCGCCGGCGCAGCACCCGCCGGGCCTGCGCCATGGCGCGCAACAGGCGCAGCGGCGGCGCCACCAGGCTGAGCACACCCTGCCCCCGCAAGCGGAAGGAATCGATGGTGTCGAGCTCGATGCCGTACTGGGGCACCAGGCGCGCCTCGAAGCTGTCCGGCGTCCCCAGCCAGCTTACCTCGCAACCGCGCCCGATCAGTTCCTGAGCCACGGCCAGGGCGGGAAACACATGTCCGCCGGTACCACCTGCCATGATCATCACGCGCGCTGCCATGCGCCCTCCCTGCCGGACCCACCCGACTCGAGGTTTTCACGATAAATGCGCAACAACATGCCGACGGCGGCACAGCACACGATCAGGCTGTTGCTGCCGTAGCTGATGAACGGGAGGGTCAGCCCCTTGGTCGGCAGCAGCCCCATGTTCACACCAATATTGATGACCGCTTGCATGCCGATCCACAGACCCAGCCCATAAGCAACATAGGCGGCATAGCCGGCATTGCGGCGCTCTGCCTGCAGGCCGATAGCGAAGGCACGCCAGATGAAGACAGTGAACAGCGCGATGATCAACAGGGTCCCGACCAGGCCGAACTCCTCGCCGATCACCGCCATCACAAAATCGGTATGCGCCTCCGGCAGGTAGAACTGCTTCTGTATCCCGTTGCCCAGGCCGACCCCCACCCACTCGCCGCGCCCGAACGCGATCAGCGCCTGAGTGAGCTGATAGCCGGCATCCCGGGCCTGTTCCCAGGGATTCAGGAAGGAGGTCACCCGGGCCATACGGTAGGGAGAGAAATACACCAGCGAACCCAGCGCGCCGGCCGCCAGCACGAGCAACAGGCCGAACTGCCACAGCGGCGCGCCGGCAAGGAACAGCAGGCCAAAGGCGGTGGCCAGCGACACCGTGGTGGTGCCGAAGTCCGGTTGCAGCATGATCAGGCCACAGGCCGCGAGCAGCAGGATCAGGGGCTTGATGAAGCCCCATACGCTGAACGCCACTTCCTCCTGGCGACGTACCACGTAACCGGCCATGTACAGCACGATGAACAGCTTCATGAATTCAGAGGTCTGCAGGCTCAGCGGCCCCACCCCCACCCAACGCATGGCACCATTGGCAGAGCGCCCCAGGCCGGGCACGAACACCAGCAGCAACAGTGCCAGGCCCAGGAAATAGAGCCAGGTGCTGCTGCGCTCCCACCACCGGATCGGCATGAAATACACCAGCGAGGCCCCGGCACCGCCCAGGACCAGCGCCAGCAGGTGCCGCTCCACATAGCGCAGCGAATCACCCTCCCGCGCACCCAGGTGCACCGAGGCGGACGCCACCATGATCACGCCCACCCCGAGCAGGATGCCCACCGCCAGCAGCAGGGCGCCATCCTGGCGTACGCGTGCCGGGATCGCACTGCCGCGTGTGCGCGCCATGCTGCCTGACAGGCTTGCCTGGCCGCTCATGTCAGCATCCTTCCCATCAGGCCGCGGAAGCGGTCTCCGCGCTCGGCAAAATCCCGAAACTGGTCGAAACTGGCGCAGGCGGGGGCCAGCAGGACATGATCCCCTGGCTGTGCCGTCTCCGCCGCATAGGCGACCGCCTGCTCCAGGTCGGCGGCATCGGCCACCTGGCAGGCGGCCGGTATGACCGGCCGGATAGCCTCGCGATCACGCCCCATGAGCACCACCCCGCGGGCACAGCTCGCCAGGGCGTCGTGCAGCACGCTGAAATCCCCCTCCTTACAGTCGCCGCCGAGAATGATGACCGCACGCCCGCCGCCTGCCTCATGCAGGCCCTGCAGGGCCGCCAGGGCGGCCCCGACATTGGTCGCCTTGCTGTCGTTGTACCAGCGCACGCCCGCCACCTCGCCGACAAACTCGCAACGATGCGGCAGCCCGGGGAAGCGCCGCAGCACCGTCCGCATGACCTCCAGATCCAGCCCGAGCGCGGTCCCGATGGCCAGCGCCGCCAGTGCGTTGGCCTGGTTGTGGCGCCCCGGAATCAGCAACTCCGCCGCTGCCATCAACGGCTGTTCGCCATGACACAGGAAGGTCTGACCATCCTGCTGCCGCAACCCAAAGGTCTTGTCACCATGCGGTTCACCCAAGGTGAAGAACCAGGCGTCCTCGCTCCCGCCCATGGCCATCACCAGAGGATCATCGGCGTTGTACAACCCCAGCCCGGCACCCCGCAGGATGCCTGCCTTGGCATCGGCATAGGCCTGCAGATCGAGATAACGGTCCATGTGATCCGGGGAGACATTCAGTACCGCAGCCACCGCGGTCTTGAGCGAGTGCGTGGTTTCCAGCTGGAAACTCGACAGCTCGAGCACGTACAGCTCCACCTCGTCGTCCAGCAGGTCGAGCGCCGGGGTGCCGAGATTGCCGCCCACCGCCACCCGGCAGCCCGCCGCGCGGGCCATCTCACCGACCAGGGTGGTAACCGTACTCTTGCCATTCGAGCCGGTGATCGCGACCACCGGCGCCTGCACCGCCTGCGCAAACAGCTCCACATCGCCCACCACCGGGATGCCGCGCTCGATCGCGGCACGTATCTGCGGTGTATTCAGGGACACGCCCGGACTGACCACCAGCCTGTCCACCTGTTCGAACAGCGCTACATCGAACGACCCCAGGAACACCGCCAAATCCGCATATTCCTGCTGCAGCCGGGCCAAGCCCGGCGGCTCACTGCGGCTGTCGGCGATCGCGACCTGCATGCTCTGCCCCTTGAGATAGCGCGCGACCGACAGGCCGGTCGCGCCCAGACCCACCACCAGGGTCCGCAATTGTTGTTGCTCAGGCTGGATCATGTTCACGCTGCGGCCTCAACGGATCTTCAGGCTGGCGAGACCCACCAGCACCAGGATGACGGTGATGATCCAGAAACGCACGATGACGCGCGGCTCCGGCCAGCCCTTGAGCTCGAAATGATGATGCAGGGGCGCCATGCGGAATATCCGCCGCCCGGTCAGCTTGAAGGAGGCCACCTGCAGCACCACCGACACGGTCTCCATCACGAACACCCCACCCATGATGAACAGGGTGATCTCCTGCCGGGTGGCGATCGCCAGGGTGCCCAGCGCCGCCCCCAGGGCCAGGGCGCCAACGTCTCCCATGAACACCTGCGCGGGATAGGCGTTGAACCACAGAAAACCCAGACCCGCCCCGACCAGCGCACCGGCGAACACCGCCAGCTCGCCGACCCCGGGGAAATAGGGGGTGAGGAGATATTCGGCGAAACGCGCATGGCCGGAGACATAGGCGAATATCCCCAGCGCCCCGGCCACCAGCACGGTCGGCAGTATCGCCAATCCGTCCAGACCGTCGGTCAGGTTGACCGCATTCGAGGAACCCACGATCACGAAGTAGCCAAACAGGACGAACCAGGGCCCCAGGTCTAGCGCGAAATCCTTGAAGAACGGCAGCAGAAGCTCGGTTTCGGCCGGGGTCGCCGCAGTGGCGTAGAAGGCATAGGCCGCACCGGCACCGAACACCGACTGCCAGAAATACTTCCAGCGCGCCGCCAGGCCACGCGCATCGCGCAATACCAGCTTGCGGTAGTCGTCCCACAGGCCGATCACACCGAATGCCAGCGTGGTCAGCAACACGATCCACATATAGCGGCTGGACAGCTCGGACCAGAGCAGCGTCGCAACCGCAACCGCGACCAGGATCAGCGCCCCGCCCATGGTCGGCGTGCCGCCCTTGGACAGGTGGGACTGCGGACCGTCGTCACGCACGGTCTGCCCGATCTTGTACTGGCTCAGGCGACGGATCATGGTCGGTCCAACCAGGAAGGAGATGAGCAGCGCCGTCAGCACCGCCAGTATGGTGCGCAGCGTAATGTAGTGGACGACCCCGAAGCCGCTGTTGAACCGGGCCAGGTAGTTTGCGAGTTCGATCAGCATGCAGCCACCTCCGCGCTCAGCGCATTCACCACCCTGTCCATGGCGCTCGCGCGTGACCCCTTGATCAGGACGCTGTCTTGCGCATCCAGGTTGGATTGCAGCCAGGCGATCAGGCCGGCCTGGTCCTCGAAATGGCGGGCATCCCCGCCGAACCCGTCACTGGCGTGGCGACTGAGCTGACCGCAGGTCAAAAGGCGCTCGATGCCGGCAGCGGCCGCCTGCGCCCCCAGCTCCCGGTGCATTTCCTCCTGCGCCGGCCCGAGCTCCCCCAGGTCACCGAGCACCAGGGTGTGACGCCCTGGCATCAGGCGCAGGACCGCGATCGCCGCGGCAACCGATTCGGGATTGGCGTTGTAACTGTCGTCCACGAGTCGCGCACCGGAGAGCGTCTTCACCGGGCACAGGCGGCCCTTGACCGGGGCCATCTGCATCAGGCCTTCCCGTATATCGGCCTCGGCCATGTCCAGGGCCAGCGCGGCCGCGACAGCGGCCAGGGCATTCATGCGATTGTGCTCTCCGGCGAGACGCAGGGTTACCTCGAAACGCGCCTGTGCCGAAACGACCTCGAACACCGCGCGGAAGCCGCCGTCCACCCAGTCCAGCCGGTAGCTCGCGCACGGGCTGCGCACGTCCGCCGTCTCGCCCAGGCCGAAGCCGATGCGGCGATGTTCCGCGGCCAGCGCCTGCCACAGGCCGGCGTGCGGATCATCCGCATTGAACACGAACACCCCCCCATCGGTCAGCCCCTCCAGGATCTCGGCCTTGGCGCGCGCCACACCCTCCACCGAACCGAAGCCCTCCAGGTGCGCACGTCCCGCGTTGTTGAGGATCGCGATATCGGGCCGCGCAATGTGACTCAGGTAAGCGATCTCACCCGCGTGGTTGGCGCCCATCTCGATCACCGCATAGCGCTCGTCCTGCAGGCGCATCAGGGTCAGCGGCATCCCTATGTCGTTATTCAGGTTGCCCCGGGTGGCGAGTACCGGGTGGCGTTGTCCGAGGATGGAGGCCAGCATCTCCTTCAGGGTGGTCTTGCCATTGCTGCCGGTAATACCGATGACCTGTGCATCCGCCTTGCCGCGCCAGGCATGCGCCAGCCGCCCCATCGCCAGACGAGTATCGGATACCTCGACCGTCGGCATGGCCACAGCCACCTCGCGCTCGACCAGGGCGCCCATGGCCCCCTGTTGCTGGGCCACACCGACATAGTCGTGCCCGTCGAAATTCGGCCCGCTCAGAGCGATGAACAGATCACCGGTCTGCAGGGTGCGGGTATCCGCGCTGACCGACGAAAAACGCGCATCACGACCATGCAGCTGCCCATGCAGCAGGCCCGCCGCCTCGGAGAGCTGGAAGGCGATCATGCGGCACGCTCCTGCAGGGCCTTCTGTGCCTGCTCGAGATCGGAGAACGGGATACGCCGCTCACCCACCAGTTGCCATGTCTCGTGACCCTTGCCCGCCAGCAGGACCAGGTCGTCCGGACCGGCGTCGGCCACCGCCTGCGCGATGGCCCTGGCGCGATCCCTCTCGACCACCACCGCAGCGGTGTCGCGCATGCCTGCCAGTATCTGGGCAACTATTTCGTCCGGGTCTTCGCCACGGGGATTGTCATCGGTCACGATCACCCGGTCCGCCAGGCGCTGCGCAAGCTCGCCCATGCGCGGACGCTTGTCCCGGTCACGCTCCCCACCGCAGCCGAACACGCAGACCAGTCGCCCCTGTACGTGCTCGCGCAGCGTGGAAAGCACCTGCGCCAGCGCATCCTGGGTGTGCGCGAAATCGACCACTACCCGCGGTCCACCCTCTCCACCCAGCAGGTTCATGCGCCCCGGCACCGGGTCCAGCGAGGACAGGGCGTCCAGCGCTGCCGGCAACGGCATGTCCCAGCTCAGCAGGACCGCCAGCGCCAGGAGCAGGTTCTGGGCATTGAACCGCCCCAGCAGGCGACTGCTGAACTCGCCCTCACCCCAGCTGGAATCGAATGCCAGGCGCAGCCCCTCGGGCAGCAGCTCCACACGGCGTGCGTGCACGAACCGGTCCGCCAGCACCGCCGGCCTTTTCTGCATGCTGCAGGCCACGCTCATCACCCGGGCGCCGGCCTCCTGCAGCAGCTGCCGGCCCCAGCTGTCGTCGGCATTGATTACCGCCGTCATCAGCCCACGGTGGCGCAGCAGACGGGACTTGGCCGCCGCATAGGCCGACATGCTGCCGTGATAGTCGAGGTGCTCGTGCGACAGGTTGGTGAACACCGCGGTATGGAAGGGAATCCCCTTGACGCGCCCTTGGTCCAGGGCATGCGACGAGACCTCCATGACCACCGCCTTGACCCCGAGGCGCAACTGGCGCGCCAGCTCGGCCTGCACGGCCACCGCATCCGGGGTGGTGTGCGTGGTGGCCCGCAGGTCGCCCAGCACGCCATTGCCGAGCGTACCCAGCACCCCCGTCGGCACGCGCGGCGAAAGCGCCTGCGCCAGGAAATGGGTCACGCTGGTCTTGCCATTGGTGCCGGTGACACCGACCACCCGCAGCGCCTGCCCCGGGTAGCCGAAGAAGCGCGAAGCAATGACACCCACCTTTTCCTTCAGCCCGGAAACCATGAACAAAGGCAGATTCACCCTGCCGGCGGCCTCGGCCAGTCTCGCCCGCTCCCACGCACCGCCCGGCTCGGCCAGGATGGCGCTGGCACCTTTTGTCACTGCCTGGGAGAGATAGTCCATGCCATGCACCGACTGCCCGGCCACCGCCATGAACAGAGTCCCTTCCTGCACGTTCCGGCTGTCCTGGGAGACACCTATGATCACCTGCCGCCCGTATTCACCGGCATCCACGATGCCGGCCAGCAGGTCGCCCAGCAACAACCCCTTGTGGTCGATCCGCTGCGCCATCATTGGATACCCCCCAACTGAGCCAGGCGCATCTGCGGCCTGGACAGGGCATCCGGGGGGACATTCAACAGGCGCAGGGCCTCGGACATAACCCTGGAGAACACCGGTGCCGCCACCTGTCCGCCGTAGTAATACTTCCCGCGCGGCTCGTCGATCACCACCGCCATCACCAGGCGCGGATTGCTCAGCGGCGCCATACCCACGAACAGCGCGCGGTAACGGTCATCACTGTACAGGCCATCTCGCCCCAGCTTCTTCACCGTGCCGGTCTTGCCGGCCACACGGCAGCCCTGCACCCGAGCCTGCGGCGCCGTTCCCTCTTTGGCGGTCACCGCCTCCAGCATGTAGCGCACATCCACGGCCGTGCGTTCACTCATCACCCGCACCCCTTGCGGGGCACGATCACGCTTGAGCAGCGTCACCGGCAGCCTCACCCCGTCGTTGGCCAGCACCAGGTAGGCGGATGCGAGCTGCAGGGCGGACGCCGAGATGCCATAGCCATAGGCGAGCGTCGCCTGGTCGACTTTCACCCAGTCACGGAAATAGGGCAGGCGACCGGCGCTCTCGGCGGGATAGCGGGTCGCCGGCAGCTTGCCGAAACCCAGCGAATCGAGCAGTTCCCAGTAGGCCGCCTTGTCCAGCGACAGGGCCAGCTTGGCCGCCCCCACGTTGCTGGAGCGTGCCAGCAGGGTCTTGAGCGAGATGCGACCAAGGTTGTGGTGATCGCGCACGGTAAGACTGGCCACCTTGAGCCGGCCGGGCGAGGTATCGATCAGGGAGGCCGGTTGTACCACGCCCTGTTCCAGCGCCGCGGCCACTGCAAACGGCTTCATCGTGGAGCCGGGTTCGAAGATATCGGTCAGCGCGCGGTTGCGCAGCCGCCCACCCTGGTTGGTGCGACTGCCATTGGGGTTATAGCCCGGTTGGTTGACCATCGCCAGCACCTCGCCGGTCGTCGCATCGAGCAGGACCACCGACCCCCCGACCGCACGGTTGCGGTGCACCGCCGCCTTGAGTTCACGGTAGGCGATGTACTGCAGACGGCCGTCCAGACTCAGCGCCAGGTTCCGGCCATCCCTCGGCGAGCGGATGTTCTCCACGTCATCGACCACGCGCCGGCGGCCGTCGCGCAGGACCAGCTTCAGCCCGGACCGACCACGCAGCTCGCCGTCATAGGCGCGCTCCAGCCCTTCCTGCCCCTTGTCCGCGCTGTTGGTGAACCCCAGCACATGAGCGAAGACCTCGCCGGCCGGGTAGTAACGGTGATCCTTGCGCTCCAGGTGAACCCCCTTGATACCGTAACCGTCGGCCACCTTCAGGACATAGTCCGCACGTCCCGGTGGCAGACGCTTCTTCAGGTACACGAAACGCCGCTGTGCATATTTCTGCAGGCGCTTGCGCAGCGCCTTCACCGGCATCCCCAGGGCCTGCGCCAGCTCCTTCAGGTGTTCCGTATCCGGCCGCAGGACACACGGATTGGCGGTCACCGAATCGACCGGCGTGCTCAGTGCCAGCACCTCGCCGCGACGATCCACGATCAGCCCCCGGTGCGCGGGCTGCGTCACCCGGTCCAGGTAACGGTCTGCACCCTCCGACTGAAGAAAATCCCGCTCCAGTATCTGCTGATCCACGGCACGCCAGACCAGCGCGGTACCGGCGAGCATGAAGATACCCAGCACAAAGTAGCGGCGTGCGGCGAAGCAGGGCAAGGCTGCCGGCCGCGCCTGGAGCTTCCTGGCCCGCTTTTGACGTTTCGCCGCCATTATTCGACCACCACCACGCTGTCCGGCGCCGGGGCATGCATCTTCAGCCGGCTGCTGCTGGCGCGCATCACATCCTCGAGGCTGCCGACGTTCGCCAGCTCCAACTGCAGGCGCCCCCACTCCATGCTGGCCTGCTCATGCTGTCCGCGCAGCAGCTGCAGGTCCACGAACAGGGCGCGTGAGCGGTTCTTCAACCACACCACGGCAATGCCGCTGGCCAGCACCGAAACCACCAAAAAGGCCGTCAGGAAAAGATCGCGGCGGCTCATGCAAGCACCTCCGCCACGCGCATGATGGCGCTACAGGCCCGTGGATTCCCCGCCACCTCACGCTCCCCGGCACGCACCGGCTTGCCCAGGATGCGCAACCGCCCCTGCACCACCTCGTGCTGCACCGGCACGCCCCTGGGCAGGCGGTCGCCCTGGGCCTGCCTGCGCATGAAGTGCTTGACCAGGCGATCCTCGAGCGAATGAAAGCTGATCACCACCAGGCGCGCGCCACGCGCCAGCACGTCCAGGGAATCGCGCAGGCACTGGCGCAGGTCCTCCAGCTCCCGGTTGATAAAGATACGGATGGCCTGAAAGGTACGGGTCGCCGGGTGCTTGTGCGGATCCCGTTTCGGCACCGCACGCTCGATCAATGCCGCCAGCTGCCCGGTCCGCCGCAATGGTTGCTGCGCGCGTTCGGCGACGATGGCCCGCGCGATACGGCGGGCGAAGCGCTCCTCGCCATATTCCCTGATCACCTGCGCCAGCTCGTCCTCGCCCACGACCTCCAACCACTCGGCCGCACTGACCCCGCTGGCCCGGTCCATACGCATGTCCAGCGGGCCGTCCTGCATGAAACTGAAGCCCGGTCCGCATCGTCCAACTGCGGGGAGGAGACCCCCAGATCGAGCAGCAGCCCATCCACCTGACGCTCCAACCCCATCTCCCGGACCACGTCTGCGATCCGGGTAAAGCTGCCGTGCACCATGGTGAAGCGCGCATCGTCTCGGAACCGCTCGCGCGCCACCGCCACGGCCTCGGCATCCTTGTCGAAACCCAGCAAGCGGCCGCCAGGCCCCAGGCGATCGAGGATCGCGCGACTGTGTCCGCCCCGTCCGAAGGTGCCATCTATATAAGTACCATCGGGACGCACCGCGAGCGCGTCCACCGCCTCGGCCAGCAGCACGGTCTGATGCTCCAGGGCACCGCTCACAGGCGCAGCTCCGCCGCCTCGGGCGACAGATCGTCGAAGCGACCGGCCTCTTCCAGCCAGCCCTCGCGCGCCGCCACCATGTCGCCGGCGTCCCAGATCTCGAACTTCCGCCCCTGACCGATCAATGAAACCTTCTTGCCCAGGCGGGCATAGTCCCGCAACTCCGGCGAAAGAAGGATACGACCCTGCCCGTCCATCTCGAGTTCCGAGGCATGCCCCAGCAACAGGCGCTGCAGGGCCAGATTCTGGCGATTGAGAGTGGGAAGCTGCGCCACCTTGCGTGCGATCTCGTTCCATTCGGTCTCGGGATAGAGCCACAGACAGTGTTCACTGGGGTTGATGGTCACCACCACGCGCGACGCACAGCACTCCGCCAGGGCATCCCGGTACTTGGCCGGAATAGCCATGCGCCCTTTGGCGTCCAGATTGAGTGTACTGGCACCCAGAAACACCGGAATGACTCTCCCCCTTGGTGATCGCGAGACGGCGGTTGGGAAAATTCCCCTCTTTTCCCCACTTTTCACCACCTGATATCCAATATTAGGAGGCGCACCCCCCCAGGTCAAGCCGAAGAGTCAAAATGTTAGTCCAAAGCAGTAATGCCCCCTTTGTCCAATTCTAAAATGTCCCCTTTTGATTTCGGGAGGGGTGGTGACAGAGGAGACCATTGCGATGACACAGAAGACGGTGGACCGGCTGGG
>JAKRWE010000089.1 GCA_024712425.1 Chromatiales bacterium | reverse complement strand
ATCTTCATGCTGGGAGGTGAGAGCTATCGACTGAAGCACAAACGCGAGAGCTGATTTTTTGTCGCCCCGGGTGGGTCAATTTTATTGGCCGAAAGGGGGTCAAAATTATTGGCCATTGACACTCTGGTCGCTTTCGGCATCCTGCCTTTCGCGACACTGGTACATCCATGTACGGCGGAGGCTCGATGGCCGCATCCTTGCGGCCAACGGACACAGTTCCTGTAAGTCAATCGAAATCTCCCCATAGCGCCTGGATCGCTGCAATGGCGGCGAGGGGGCGGTCTCGGTACGCAGTATCCTCGGTCCCAGGCGGACCGGCTGCAGGCCATGCCGGATCGCGGTTTTCCGTTCTGCGTCGGACAGCCCGCCTTCCGGCCCCACCAGCAGCTGGATGCGTTCGCCCGGCGCAGGCAGTTGCCTCAGGCTCGTGTCGGCGCGGTGATCGAGCAGCAGGCCGGGGCCGTGGAAGCCGCCCAGCCATTCATCGAGCGATGTGGCGGGCCCGAGCGCGGGCAGCAGGCTGCGTCCGGACTGCTCGCAGGCATGCCGGATCACGCCCAGCCAGTGCGCTTCGCGGGATTCCAGCCGCTTTCCCTTCAGGCGCACCACGGTGCGCCCGGTGAACAGCGGGGTGATGGACCAGGCGCCGAGTTCCACCGCCTTCTGGATGGCGTAGTCCATGCGCTCGCCGCGCGAGATGCCGATGGCGAGGTAGACCTTGAGCGCCGGCGGCTGTTCGCTGGCGACGACCTGTCCGACCCGGGCGATACAGTCGCGCTTGTCTGCCGCGAGCAGCTGGGCGGCGAAATCCTGTCCCGAACCGTCGAACAGTATCAAGGATTCCCCGGCCGGCAGGCGCGGCACCTGCAGCAGGTGGCGGGCCGCGTTTTGGTCCAGCCGGATCGCCGCGCCGCTGTGCAGCGGTTCCGGGCTGAAGATGCGGGGCATGCGCATGTGTCGCTGTGAATGTCGGTTCAGATGCCGAGCCGGTCCCAGATCTCCAGCGTCGGTCCGGCCTGGTTCATGGTGTAGAAATGCAGTCCCGGTGCGCCGGCCTCCAGCAGTTGCTCGCACAGACGGGTGACCACCTCGGCACCGAATGCGCGGATGCCCGCGCTGTCATCGCCATAGGATTCGAGGCGCTTGCGGATCCAGCGGGGGATCTCGGCGCCACAGGCATCCGAGAAGCGGGCCAGGTTGCTGTAGTTGGTGATCAGCATGATGCCGGGCACCACGGGTGCGTCCACGCCACGCTGCCGGCACTGCTTGACGAAATGGATATAGGCGTCCACGTTGTAGAAATACTGGGTGATGGCCGAATTGGCGCCGGCCCTGATCTTGTTGCAGAAGTTGTCGATATCGACAGGGAAGCTGGGCGCCTGGGGGTGCATCTCGGGGTAGGCGGCCACCTCGATGTGGAAATGATCGCCGAAGTGCTCGCGGATCAGGGCCACCAGTTCGTTGGCATAGGCGAGATCGCCACCGCCCACGCCGGTGCCCGAGGGGCGGTCGCCGCGCAGCGCCACGATGCGGTTGATTCCCTGGTGCTTGTAGCGCTCGAGGATGCCCAGGGTCTCGTCGACGGTGTTGCCGATGCAGGTCAGGTGTGGCGCGGTGTCGATGTCCTGGCTGCGCAGCCAGTCCACGGTGGCGAAGGTGTTGTCGCGGGTCGAACCGCCGGCGCCGTAGGTGCAGGAGAAGAACGCCGGACGGCGCTCGTTCAGCGTCAGCACCGTGGCGCGCAGCTTTTCGAAGCCCTTATCGGTCTTGGGCGGGAACAGCTCGAAGCTGAAGGTCTTTTGTGTGCTCATATTCAATTAAACCGCAAAGGATGCGAAGGTTCGCGAAGGCGTTCATCGTCGCCGCTGGCCGATGCCGTGCCTATGGTCAGTGCGTAGCCTGGATGGAGGCCGGAGGCCGCAATCCGGGGTTCCGGGCAGGCCCCCGGGTTTCGCTGGGCTTCACCCGGGCTACCTGTTTGTGGTGACACCTGTCAATAACGGTAATGGTCCGGTTTGTAGGGTCCTTCCACCGGCACCCCGAGGTAGTCCGCCTGGTCCTGGGTGAGGGTGGTCAGGTGGGCGCCGATCTTGTCCAGGTGCAGGCGCGCCACTTCCTCGTCGAGTTTCTTGGGCAGGATGTAGACCCCGACCGGGTATTCGTCCGGCTTGTTGAACAATTCCATCTGTGCCAACACCTGGTTGGTGAAGGAGTTGGACATGACGAAGCTCGGGTGACCGGTGGCGCAGCCGAGGTTGACCAGGCGGCCTTCGGCCAGCAGGGTCACGCGGTGGCCGTCAGGGAATACGATCTGGTCCACCTGCGGCTTGATGTTGATCCATTCGTACTGGCGGGTCGCATCGACTTGTATCTCGTTGTCGAAGTGGCCGATGTTACACACGATGGCCTGGTCCTTCATCGCCGCCATGTGGTCGTGGGTGATGATGTCCTTGTTGCCGGTGGTGGTAACGAAGATGTCGCCGATCGGTGCCGCCTCCTCCATGGTCACCACGCGGAAGCCCTCCATTGCGGCCTGCAGGGCGCAGATGGGATCGATCTCGGTGACCCACACAGTGGCGCCGAGACCGCGCAGGGACTGGGCCGAGCCCTTGCCCACGTCGCCGTAGCCGCATACCACCGCGATCTTGCCGGCGATCATCACGTCGGTGGCGCGCTTGATGCCGTCCACCAGCGATTCGCGGCAGCCGTACAGGTTGTCGAACTTGGACTTGGTGACCGAGTCGTTGACGTTCATACCCGGGAACAGCAGCCTGCCTTCCTTGAACATCTCGTACAGGCGGTGAACGCCGGTGGTGGTCTCCTCGGTGACGCCGCGGATGGACTCTGCCATCCTGTGATAGCGCTTGTCGTCCTCGGCCAGGGAGCGTTTGAGCACCCCGAGGATGACTCGCCATTCCTCGGGATCGTCCTCGGCCGGTTCCGGTACGCTGCCTGCGTCGCTGTACTCCACGCCCTTGTGCACCAGCAGGGTGGCGTCGCCGCCGTCGTCGAGGATCATGTTGGGCACGCCTTCCTCGTCCGGCCAGTTGAGCACCTGTTCGGTGCACCACCAGTATTCGTCCAGGGTCTCGCCCTTCCAGGCGTATACCGGGATGCCGCGCGCCGCGATCGCGGCGGCGGCGTGGTCCTGGGTGGAGAAGATGTTGCAGGAGCACCAGCGGACCTGGGCGCCCAGTTCGACCAGGGTCTCGATCAGGACCGCGGTCTGGATGGTCATGTGCAGCGAGCCGGTGATGCGTGCGCCGGCCAACGGCTTTTCCTTGCCGTACTTCTCGCGCAGGGCCATCAGGCCCGGCATCTCGGTCTCGGCAATCTCGATTTCCTTGCGGCCCCAGTCGGCCAGGGACAGGTCGGCGACCTTGTAATCGGTGAACTCACTCATGGTTCTACTCCTGTGTTGAATCGTTGAGTGAGCGCCGTTGAGTCTCTGTGGCATGGATCCGAGCCTGGCCCGTTGGTCGGGTTGCAGCGCTCCTCGGATCGGCGTTGTGTCTTGGGTATGCGCGGGATCCTATCCCGGAACCGACCGCTTTTGGAAAGACGATGCCGTCATTCGGCCGCCGCGCGCAGGGTGTCCACCTTGTCGGTGAGCTCCCAGGTGAAGCCTTCGGACTCCCTGCCGAAATGGCCGTAGGCCGCGGTCTTGCGGTACGTGATGAGATCCGCGTTGAGCAGGTCCAGCATGCGCAGGATGCCGAAGGGGCGCAGGTCGAAGTGCTCGCGGATCAGTTCCACGATCTTCTCGTCCGACACCTGCCCGGTGCCGAAGGTCTCCACCATGATGGAGGTCGGCTCGGCCACGCCGATGGCGTAAGAGACCTGGATCTCGCAGCGCTCGGCCAGACCGGCGACGACGATGTTCTTGGCCACGTAGCGTCCGGCGTAGGCCGCCGAGCGGTCGACCTTGGAGGGGTCCTTGCCGGAGAAGGCGCCTCCGCCATGGCGTGCCGCGCCGCCATAGGTGTCGACGATGATCTTGCGTCCGGTCAGGCCG
Source organism: Chromatiales bacterium (assembly GCA_024712425.1). Lineage (GTDB taxonomy): Bacteria > Pseudomonadota > Gammaproteobacteria > Chromatiales > Chromatiaceae > MONJU. Next base: position 8,935 of record JAKRWE010000089.1, on the reverse strand, counting down.
GCATCGCCCATGGGCCCGCCGATCACGAACTTGCCGGTGGGGTTGATGTGGATCGCGGTATCGCCGGTCAGCAGGCCGGTGGGTTCGAGCACCGGCTTGATGATGGTGTCCATGACCGCGTCGCGCAGCGCCGCCTCGGTGAGCGTGTCGGCATGCTGGGTGGAGAGGACCACCGCGTCGATCGCGACCGGCTTGCCATCCTTGTAATGGAAGCTGACCTGGCTCTTGGCGTCCGGGCGCAGCCAGTCGAGTTCACCGTTCTTGCGCACCTCGGCCTGGCGCTCCACCAGGCGGTGGGCGTACTGGATGGGCGCGGGCATCAGCACGTCGGTCTCGTTGGTGGCGTAGCCGAACATGATGCCCTGGTCCCCGGCGCCCTGTTCCTCGGGCCGCTCGCGATCCACCCCCTGGTTGATGTCCGGCGACTGTACACCCAGTGCGGTCATCACCGCGCAGGTCTCCCAGTCGAAACCCATCTCCGAGCTGTCGTAACCGATCTCGCGGATGGTGTCGCGGATGATGTGCTCGTAGTCCGGTTTGGCGTCGGTGGTTATCTCGCCCGCGATGATCACCATGCCGGTCTTGAACAGGGTCTCGCAGGCGACCCGCGCGTGTGGGTCTTCCGTCAGGATGGCGTCCAGCACCGCGTCGGATACCTGGTCGGCCATCTTGTCCGGGTGGCCTTCGGAAACAGATTCAGAGGTAAAGATAAATTCGCTTGCCATCCCTCTTTCCTTATATCGGGGCGCCCGCCAACCGTCGGGGTCATATCAACAACGGCGGGATTCTACACCGTTGAGTCCCGCAAGGGGATCTGAAAGAATCGGCCGCCAGCACAAAAACTTGAGGAGCTTGTCATGGTTTCGTTGCAGACGCCGGTATGCGAGTTTGGCAAACCGATCGTGGATTTCGAGCTGCCGGGGGTGGATGGCCGGGCCTGGACGATGCGCGACTGCATGGGCGAAAAGGGTCTGCTGGTGATGTTCATCTGCAATCACTGTCCCTATGTAAAGGCGGTGCTCGACCGGATCGTGCGCGATGCGCGTGAGCTGAAGGACCTGGGCGTCAACAGCGTGGCCATCATGTCCAACGATCCGGCCCAGTACGAGGAGGACTCGTTCGACAACATGAAGGCCATCGCCGAGCGCATGGACTTTCCCTTTCCCTATCTGCTGGACGAGAGCCAGGCCGTGGCCAAAGCCTATGGCGCAGTCTGTACGCCGGATTTCTTCGGTTACAACGCGGCTGGCGAGCTGCAGTACCGGGGCCGCCTGGACGCCAGCCGCAAGGAATCGGCGCCGGCCGATGCCCGGCGCGACCTGCTCGAGGCCATGAAACAGGTGGCCGAGACCGGGCAGGGACCCCGGGAACAGATCCCCAGTATGGGGTGCTCGATCAAGTGGAAGGAAGACGAATAATGGCGTCTTTTCAATAAACTTATAATTAAAACAATGGGTTGAAGCATTATTGCTGTCTATATTGCCTCCCCTTTATGGGTGTATTTGAATATTCCGTGAATACGGCCTTGCCCCGCCGGAGAGACCTGAGCGAGAATACGCAACCTTTTATTGCCTGCCGGGCTTCGGGTCCGTGGTGCGTCAGCCGGGATCGGCGACGAGGGTGACAATTGAATTTTCCAATCCTCGGCAGCCTGGTTTGCCGGGGCAAGATTTTTTTCGTCTTTGACAGGAGAGACCCATGTCCTCACGCAGAGAACTCGCCAACGCGATCCGCGCCTTGGCTATGGATGCCGTTCAAAACGCCAATTCCGGTCACCCGGGTGCCCCGATGGGCATGGCCGACATCGCCGAGGTGGTGTGGAACGATCATCTGGTTCACAACCCCAACAACCCCAAGTGGGCCAACCGCGACCGTTTCGTGCTGTCCAATGGCCATGGCTCCATGCTGATCTACTCGCTGCTGCACCTGACCGGTTACGATCTGAGCATCGATGATCTCAAGCAGTTCCGTCAGCTGCACTCCAAGACCCCGGGTCACCCCGAGTACGGTTACACCCCGGGCGTCGAGACCACCACCGGTCCGCTGGGACAGGGCATCACCAATGCCGTGGGCATGGCGATCGCCGAGAAGGCGCTGGCCGCCCAGTTCAACGAGAAGGGCCACACCATCGTCGACCACCACACCTACGTATTCATGGGTGATGGCTGCCTGATGGAAGGCATCTCGCACGAGGCCTGTTCGCTGGCCGGCACCCTGGGCCTGGGCAAGCTGGTCTGCTTCTGGGACGACAACGGCATCTCCATCGATGGCGAGGTCGAGGGCTGGTTCACCGACGATACGCCCAAGCGTTTCGAGGCCTATGGCTGGCACGTGATTCGGGATGTCGATGGTCACGATCCAGACTCTATCCAGAAGGCGGTCGAGATGGCCAAGGCCATGACCGACAAACCGACCCTGATCTGCTGCAAGACCACCATCGGCTTCGGCTCGCCGAACAAGGCCGGTTCGCACGCCGCTCATGGCGCGCCGCTGGGCGAAGAGGAGAGCAACCTGACCAAGGCCGCGTTGGGCTGGGATCATGCTCCGTTCGAGATTCCGTCCGAGATCTACCAGGCCTGGGATGCGAAAGAGAAGGGTGCGGCCGCCGAGGCAGCCTGGAATGAGAAGCTCGAGGCCTACCGCAAGGACTTCCCCGAACAGGCGGCCGAGTTCGAGCGCCGCATGGCCGGTGAACTGCCTGCAGACTGGTCGGACACGGTGGCCAAGTTCGTGGCCGAGACCGTGGCGGCGGCCTCCAGTCCCGCGACCCGCAAGGCCTCGCTGGACACCATCGAGGGTTATGCGCCCAAGCTGCCGGAGCTGTTCGGCGGCTCGGCCGACCTGGGCTGCTCCAACCTGACCGAGTGGTCGGGCTACAAACCCATGGACGCCAACGAGATCCCGAACTACGTGCGCTACGGGGTGCGTGAGTTCGGTATGTCTGCGATCATGAACGGCATCTCGCTGCACGGCGGCCTGATCCCGTTCGGCGCCACCTTCCTGATGTTCTCCGAATACGCGCGCAACGCCTTGCGCATGGCCGCGTTGATGAAGGTGCGCTCGATCTTCGTCTATACCCACGACTCCATCGGCCTGGGCGAGGACGGCCCGACCCACCAGCCGATCGAGCAGATCCCGACCCTGCGCCTGATCCCCAACATGGCGGTGTGGCGCCCCTGTGACGCGGTTGAGACCGCGGTAGCCTGGGCCCAGGCCATCGAGCGCAAGGACGGTCCGACCTCGTTGATCTTCTCGCGCCAGGGCCTGCCGCACCAGGAGCGCACTGCCGAGCAGATCGAGGCCATCAAGAAGGGCGGCTACGTGCTGCGTGACTGCGACGGCACCCCTGACTGCATTGTGATCGCGACCGGTTCCGAAGTGGCTCTGGCCATGAAAGCCGCCGAGGCGAGCAGCAAGAAGGTGCGCGTGGTCTCCATGCCCAGCACCACCGCCTTCGACACACAGGACGACGACTACAAGGAGTCGGTCCTGCCGTCCTCGGTACAGGCGCGCGTGGTGGTCGAGGCGGCCAGCACCGACGGTTGGTGGAAGTACGCCGGCTGCAACGGCAAGGTCATCGGCATCAACCGCTTCGGCGAGTCGGCGCCGGCCGGTGAGCTGTTCAAGCTGTTCGGTTTCACCGTCGAGAACGTGGCCGCGGCCATCGACGAAGTGACTGCCTGATACCTCCCGAGAACGGGCGGCCGCCGTGGCGGCCGCCCGCTACCCGATTTTCAAAACCAAGACTGGATCAAGTTGAGGAGCACTCAAAATGACGATTAAAGTAGGCATCAACGGCTTTGGCCGTATCGGCCGTATGGCCTTCCGTGCGATTTCCCAGGACTTCGCGGACGACATCGAAGTGGTCGGCATCAACGACCTGCTGGACGCCGACTACCTGGCGTACATGCTGAAGTACGATTCCGTGCACGGCAACTTCAAGGGTGAGGTTGCTGTCGATGGCAACAACCTGGTTGTCAACGGCAAGACTATCCGCCTGACCGCCGAGCGCGACCCGGCCAACTTGGCCTGGGGTGACATCAATGTCGACCTGGTGCTGGAGTGCACCGGCTTCTTCCTGACCGAAGAGACCTGCCAGAAGCACATCGATGCCGGTGCGCCCAAGGTGGTGATGTCCGCGCCTTCCAAGGACGGCACCCCGATGTTCGTGTACGGCGTCAACCACGAGACCTATGCCGGCCAGGCCATCGTCTCCGCCGCTTCCTGCACCACCAACTGCCTGGCGCCGGTGGCCAAGGTCCTGAACGACAACTGGGGCATCAAGCGTGGCCTGATGTCCACCGTTCACGCCGCCACTGCCACCCAGAAGACCGTCGACGGCCCCTCCATGAAGGACTGGCGCGGCGGCCGCGGCATCCTGGAGAACATCATCCCGTCCTCCACCGGTGCGGCCAAGGCCGTTGGGGTGGTGCTGCCGGAACTGAACGGCAAGCTGACCGGCATGGCCTTCCGCGTGCCGACTTCCGACGTGTCCGTGGTCGACCTGACCGTGGAGCTGGAGAAGGGTGCGTCCTACGATGAGATCTGTGCCGCCATGAAGGCCGCCTCCGAGACCGCCGGTATCGGTGACACCCTCAGCTACACCGACGAGAAGGTCGTCTCCACCGACTTCCGCGGCTGCGGCTATTCCTCCATCTTCGACGCCGGTGCCGGTATCGCCCTGGACGACACCTTCGTCAAGGTCGTGTCCTGGTATGACAACGAGTATGGCTACACCTGCAACATGCTGCGTTTCGCACGTCACGTTGCTGGCTGACCGGACCGTCATATCCTGACCGCATGCGGTCAGGGTGCCTGTACCCCTCCCCGGCAACGGGGAGGGGCAGACAGGACCAACGGGGAGAGTCTTCCGGCCAGCCAGGGCTGACCCGAACACTTTCGAGCAAACAAATCATTCATAGGGAGTTCAACATGGCTTTCATCAAGCTGACCGACCTCGATCTCGCCGGCAAGCGCGTCCTGACCCGCGCTGATCTCAACGTACCGGTCAAGGATGGCAAGGTAACCTCCGACGCGCGCATCGCGGCCTCCATGCCGACCATCGAGCACTGCCTGAAGGCGGGTGCGAAGGTTATGGTGATGTCGCACCGCGGCCGCCCGGAAGAGGGCAAGGTGGACGAGGAGAACTCCATGGCGCCGATCGCGGCCGACATGTCCGCCAAGCTGGGCAAGGAAGTCCGTCTGATCAAGGACTATCTCGATGGCGGTTTCGACGTGGCGGAAGGCGAGGTCGTGCTGCTGGAGAACGTGCGCTTCAACGCGGGCGAGAAGAAGGACGACGAGACCCTGGCGAAGAAATACGCCGCCCTGTGCGATGTGTTCGTGATGGATGCCTTCGGCACCGCGCACCGCGCCCAGGCATCGACCCATGGCGTGGGCAAATTCGCACCGGTCGCCTGCGCCGGCCTGCTGCTGGCGGATGAGCTGGACAACCTGGCCAAGGCCCTGGCCGAGCCGGCACGCCCGATGGTGGCCATCGTCGGCGGCTCGAAGGTGTCGACCAAGCTGACCGTACTCGAGGCACTGTCCGCGAAGGTCGATCAGCTGGTGGTGGGTGGCGGCATCGCCAACACCTTCATCAAGGCGGCCGGCTATAACGTCGGCAAGTCCCTGTGCGAGGACGACCTGGTCGACACCGCCAAGATGCTGATGGAGAAGATGAAGGCCCGTGGCGCCAATATCCCGATTCCGACCGATGTGGTCTGCGGCAAGGAGTTTGCCGAAGACGCGGAGGCCACCCTCAAGCCGGTGGATCAGGTTGCGGATGACGACATGATCTTCGATATCGGTCCGGATTCGGCCGCTGAACTGGCCGACATCATCGCCAAGGCCGGTACCGTGGTATGGAACGGTCCGGTAGGGGTGTTCGAGTTCGACCAGTTCGGTGAGGGCACCAAGACGGTCTCCATGGCGATTGCGAATTCCGATTGTTTCTCGCTGGCCGGTGGTGGCGACACCATTGCGGCGATCCAGAAATACGATATCTATGACAAGGTGTCGTATATCTCCACCGCCGGTGGAGCCTTCCTGGAGTACCTGGAAGGCAAGACCCTGCCGGCCGTGGCCATGCTGGAAGAGGCAGCCAGTCGCAACCAGGGGTGACCGGTACGGAGGGCAGCGTTTGCTGCCCTCGTTTCATCTGCCGTTATCGCAATGACGAGTGACGGCACTTTACGCACTCCAATACAGGCAGAGCATGCTTAGACGAACAAAGATAGTAGCAACCCTCGGCCCGGCCACTGACGACCAGAAGGTGCTGGACGAGGTGATTGCGGCCGGCGTGGACGTGGTGCGCCTCAACATGTCCCACGGCAGTTACGAGGAGCACGAGCGCCGCGCGGAATGGGTGCGCAACCGGGCCCGCGCCAGTGGCCGGCAGGTCGGCGTGCTGGTGGACCTGCAGGGTCCGAAGATCCGCATCGCCCGTTTCGAGAACGACAAGGTGGAACTCGAACCCGGGGCACGCTTCGTCATCGACCCCTCCTGGGACCCGAAGAAAGGTAACGAGGAACGGGTCGGCACCACCTACCAGACCCTGCACGAGGAATGCTCGCGGGGCGACACCCTGCTGCTCAACGATGGCCTGATCGTACTCTGGGTCGAGGAGGTCGCGGGAACCGAGGTCCGCTGCAAGGTGGTCGTGGGCGGTACCCTGTCGAACAACAAGGGTATCAACAAGCAGGGCGGGGGTCTGTCCGCGCCGGCGCTGACCGACAAGGACCGGGAGGATATCCGGTTCGCCGCGAAGATCGAAGCGGACTACATCGCGGTTTCCTTCGTGCGCTCGGCCGACGATGTGCAGATCGCGCGCAAGCTGCTCCGGACGGCCGGTGGCGCCGGCGGCGTGGTCTCCAAGATCGAGCGCGCCGAGGCGCTGGACAGCATCGAGGACATCATCGACACATCGGACGTCATCATGGTGGCGCGCGGCGACCTCGGGGTGGAGATCGGTGATGCCGAGCTGCCCGCGGTGCAGAAACGCCTGATCCACGATGCCCGCACCCAGAACTGCGTGGTGATCACCGCCACCCAGATGATGGAGTCGATGATCGAGAACCCGATCCCGACCCGTGCCGAGGTATTCGACGTGGCGAACGCGGTGCTCGACGGTACCGACGCGGTCATGCTGTCGGCGGAGACCGCGGCCGGCAAGTACCCGGCCAAGGCCATCGAGGCCATGGACCGGGTGTGCAAGGAGGCCGAGAAGCAGGCCAAGGTGCGGCGTTCCGATCACCGCCTGCACACGGTGTTCGGCCGTATCGACGAATCGATCGCCATGGCCACCATGTACACCGCCAACCACCTGGGCGTGGCGGCGATCGCCTGCCTGACCGAATCCGGTTCCACGCCCAAGTGGATGTCACGCATTTCATCGGGTATTCCCATCTATGCCTTGACGAATCACGTGGCGACCCGTAGAAGGGTCACCCTTTTCCGCGGTGTCTACCCGGTGAGCTTCGAGCTGGTCACCGGCACCGACTCGCAACAGGCGAACATCGAGGTGATCGAGGAGTTGCAGCGCCGCGGCGCGGTGCGGGACGACAACCTGGTGATAATCACCAAGGGCGATCTGAACGGCGTTTCCGGTGGTACCAACGTGATGAAGATCATCCGCGTGGGTGAGCACATCCTCGACTAAACAGACTGAACAACAGACCTGATAATCATCGTAACTACGTAAGGAGCTACACATGGCATTGATTACTCTGCGCCAGCTGCTGGATCACGCAGCCGAGAACGACTACGGCCTGCCGGCCTTCAATGTGAACAACATGGAGCAGGTGCATGCCATCATGCAGGCTGCCGATGCAGTCAACAGCCCGGTCATCCTGCAGGGTTCCGCCGGTGCGCGTTCCTATGCCGGCGAACCCTTCCTGCGCCACCTGATCTCGGCCGCAGTGGAGGCCTACCCGCATATCCCTGTCTGCATGCACCAGGACCACGGCTCGTCGCCCGCGGTCTGCCTGCGCTCCATCCAGTCCGGCTTCAGCTCGGTCATGATGGACGGTTCCCTGATGTCCGACGCCAAGACCCCGTCCAGCTACGAATACAACGTCGAGGTGACCGCCAAGGTGGTCGAGATGGCGCACGCCGGCGGTGTCTCCGTGGAAGGCGAGCTGGGCTGCCTGGGTTCGCTGGAGACCGGCGAGATGGGTGAAGAGGACGGCCACGGCGCCGAGGGCAAGCTGGACATGGACATGCTCCTGACCGATCCGGAGCAGGCCGCCGACTTCGTCGAGAAGACCAACGTCGACGCCCTGGCCATCGCCATCGGTACCTCGCACGGCGCCTACAAGTTCACCAAGGAGCCGACCGGCGAGATCCTGCGCATCGACCGCATCAAGGAGATCCACGCCAAGTTGCCGAACACCCACTTGGTCATGCACGGCTCCTCTTCCGTGCCGCAGGACTGGCTGAAGATCATCAACGACTACGGTGGCGACATGGGTCAGACCTATGGCGTGCCGGTCGAGGAGATCGTCGAGGGCATCAAGTCCGGCGTGCGCAAGGTCAACATCGATACCGACCTGCGTATGGCATCCACCGGCGCCATCCGTCGTCACCTGCACGACAACCCGAGCAACTTCGATCCGCGCAAATTCCTCAAGGCGGCCACCGAGGCGATGTCCGATATCTGCAAGGCCCGCTACCAGGCCTTTGGTTCCGAGGGCATGGCGGACAAGATTACCGCCAAGTCGCTGGAGACCATGCAGGGCTTCTATGGCATCTGATCGGCAGCGACCGTTACCGACCTGAAAAAGCGCCCTCCGGGGCGCTTTTTCTTTTGGTGCGCCCAGCATGGGCGCACCCCTGCGGGTGAAAGTCCCGCCACGAGCTGGTCACGGCGAGTGAAGTGAAGCGCAACTGCGGAAGGGTGACCGACCGTGGGGAGGAAGCGTGGAGCGTAAACCGC
>JAKRWE010000088.1 GCA_024712425.1 Chromatiales bacterium | reverse complement strand
TCCCGTCGCCCGTGTCAAAAAACGACGGAAAGGGTACGGCCACATGGCCCGGAATGCCCCGATGGGTGGGTCAAAATTGTTGGCCATAGGTGGGTCAGAATAGATGGGCATTAACACTCGGCCAGTATCGGAGTGGCCGTCTACCCGGATGATGCGGATAGCGCCAGCGAGATGCTGAGCCGCGCCGATGCGGCCCTGTACCGAGCAAAGGGCGAGGGGCGGGACAGGGTCTGTTTCTTCGAGGAGCGCTTCAACCGGGAAATCGAACGGCGTGTCGTGTTGGAACAGGGCCTGCGCCAGGCGCGGCAACGGGGAGAGTTGCATGTGCTGTATCAGCCAAAGATCGACAGTCGTAACGGGCGATGGGTCAGTGCGGAGGCATAGGTGCGTTGGCATTCTGCGGCGCTGGGTGTTATCTCGCCGGCAGAGTTCATTCCGGTGGCGGAGGAATCCGGCCTGATCGAGGAACTGGGTGACTTTGTGTTGGAACAGGCCCTCCGGGATCTGCGACGAATCCATGAAGTGGCGCCTGATTTCAATATGGCGATCAACGTCTCTGTTCGCCAGTTCGGGAATCGGGAATTCGTATCCGGCGTCATGCGCCGGATACGGGATGCCGACATCGATGCTGCAAATCTGGAACTGGAGGTAACAGAGAGCATCATGGCGCAGCCGATACCCGAGATGGAATTGCTGCGTGATGCCGGTCTGCAGCTGGCAATCGATGATTTCGGTACGGGTTTTTCGTCCCTGGCGGTGTTGAAGCGTTTGCCGGTGACCACCTTGAAAATCGATCGGGAGTTCGTCAGGGATATCGAGACCGATCCCGCCGACAAGGCACTGGTAATGGCCATGATCGCCGTGGCGCGGGAGCTTGGGCTCGAGCTTGTGGCTGAGGGGGTGGAGACCGAGGGGCAGGCGAACTACCTGCGAGAGCAGGGCTGTGGGCTGTTGCAGGGCTAACTATTTCTCCCGCCCCATCGCACTGGACGAGCTGGTCCGTCAGCTGGAGTCCAACGGCTGGGGCCAGGTCCGCGTATGCCATTTTGCAGGGTTCGTCCCTTTTCCGGGGAGGATGACCGCGCTGGATTTCCGCCCCCGCTGCCCGGCAGGTAGGCGTCAAACATCCGCCACTGTACTTCTTGTCCCATTATAAGTCATTGATTAGCAGTCGCTATTACCCTCTTTTGAGGTTGGCATGACGATTGCAATTCCTGTGTCGGGAAGAAACACAATCACCGGGTTCACAGGTAACAGACATGGCAGAGGATGGTAAGGACATTGCTGGCGACGAGGCGCAGGAAGGCGGCGGCAAGAAGAAACTGATCATCATCATCGCGGCGGTGGCCGTACTGCTGCTGGGCGGCGGTGCAGCGGCCTTTTTCCTGATGGGGGGGCGACGAGGAAGCCACGGATGGTGATGCCGCCAAGGGCGAGGAGGCGGCCAAGCCTGCCGAGCCGGAGGAAGGAGACCCCGTCTACGTGGCCATGGAGCCCAAGTTCATCGTCAATCTGAAGCCGGGTGGGCCGGCCAAGATGATGCAGCTGTCGATCAGTGTCTATACCAGGCAGCAGCCGGTGGCGGACTTCATCAAGGCCAATGACCCGATGTTCCGCAACGATCTGCTCAACCTGTTCGAGTCCCAGTCCAGTGCCGATCTGATGACCCTGGAGGGCAAACAGGCGCTGCAGCAGGCGGTACAGGACCTGATCAGCAAGAAGCTCGAGGAGATGGAACAGCCGGGCAAGATCAAGGGCGTCTATTTTACAGAGTTCGTACTGCAGTAGAGCGATACCATGGCTGATGACTTGCTTTCACAAGACGAAATCGACGCGCTGCTGCATGGCGTCGACGATGGCGCGATAGAGACGGCGGCCGAGGAGGATATCGACTCGGGCGAGGCGTGGAACTACGACTTCGCCAGCCAGGACCGTATCGTCCGGGGGCGCCTGCCGACCCTGGAGATGATCAACGAGCGTTTCGCGCGTTATTTCCGCACCAGCCTGTTCAATATGCTGCGCCATACCTCGGACATCTCGGTATCCGGGGTGCAGATGCTCAAGTTCGGCGAGTTCGTGCACAGTCTGTTCGTGCCGACCAGTCTCAACATGGTCAAGATCGCCCCGCTGCATGGCAAGTCGCTGTTCGTGCTCGATCCCAAGCTGGTATTCAGCGTGGTGGACAGCTTCTTCGGCGGTACCGGGCGCTTCCATACCAAGATCGAGGGGCGTGATTTCACGCCTACCGAGCTGCGGGTGGTGCAGATGCTGCTCGATATCGCCTTCAAGGACCTGGAACAGGCCTGGAAGCCGGTCCTGGATGTACGTTTCGAGTACCTGGAGTCCGAGGTCAATCCGCAGTTCGCCAATATCGTGAGCCCGAGTGAGGTGGTGGTGGTCACCACCTTCAACGTGGACCTGGAGTCGGGTGGTGGCGACTTCTACGTCTGTCTTCCCTATTCCATGCTGGAGCCGATCAGGGACCTGCTCGATGTCGGCGTGCAGAGTGACCGGGGCGAGAAGGACGAGCGCTGGGAGAAGGCCATGCGCGACGAGTTGATGGATGTGTCGGTGGAGGTGGCCACCGAGCTGGCCGAAGTGGAGCTCAGCATGGTGGAGCTGGCCGGGCTACAAGCCGGCGACATCATTCCGATCGAAATAGCTGAGCAACTCGAGGTGAGTGTGGAGGGCCTGCCTCTGTTCCGGGGCACGCTCGGCGTGCACAAGAACCATTATGCGATCAAGGTCGGGGAGTGGATAGAGCAGCCCCGTCCCATGGGGCTGACCGAGCTGATCGCACTCGACCGGGAGGAGCAGTCCGAGTCCTCCAAATCCAACCAGGAGTCGCCGTATCCGGCGCTGACACAGGAAGCTGCATCATGAGTGACGATATCGAGATCGAACAGGCAGGCGGTGGCGACGAGGCCCTTGCCGACGAATGGGCTGCGGCCCTTGAGGAACAGGGTGACGAGGAACAGGCGCAGGCCGCCGATTTCGAGTCGCTGCAACCGGAAGAGTGTCCCCAGGGGGACATCAAGCTGGATGCCATCCTGGACGTGCCGGTCACCATCGCGATGGAGATCGGACGCACCCGCATCAATATCCGTAACCTGCTGCAACTCAATCAGGGCTCGGTGATCGAGCTCGACCGCCTGGCCGGTGAACCCATGGACGTGCTGGTCAACGGCACCCTGGTGGCACAGGGCGAGGTCGTGGTGGTCAACGAGAAGTTCGGTATCCGTCTGACCGATATCGTCAGCCCGGCCGACCGGGTCAAGAAGCTCAAGGGCTGAAAGGAGTGGATCGTTCCTTCTCCATGCTCCTGCGGAGTGTCCCCGCTCTGCTGTTGCCCTGGGTTGCCCAGGCTGCGGAGCCGGTCTCGCCGCGCGTGGCCCAACCCGCACCGATCCTGAACAGCAGCAACATCCTGGATACGGTGGGCGGCCTGGTGGTGGTGCTGGGGCTGCTGTTGGGCCTGGCCTGGCTGGTCAAGCGTTACATGACAGCACCGGGGATCAGCAAGGGTCGCATCCAGGTCGTCGGCGGGGTGTCGCTGGGGCCAAGAGAACGTGCCGTTATCGTCGAGGTGGAAGGTCAGCGGCTGCTGCTCGGTGTTGCCCAGGGTAATGTCCGCATGCTGCATCACCTGCCTGCCGAAGCCGCGGACGGGGAGGCATTCGATCAGACGCTGGAACAGGTCCGGAAACAGACACAGGAAACGGCGCAATGATTCGATGGTGGCCCATACTCCTGCTCCTGAGCCCGGCCGCTGCGCTGGCCGCGCCGGGGCTGGACGCACTCAGCGTGGCGCCGGACGGTAACGGGGGGCAGACCTATACCCTGAGCATCCAGGTACTGTTGCTGATGACGGCTCTGTCGCTGCTGCCGGTCGGGCTGATGCTGATGACCTCTTTCACCCGGATCGTCATCGTCCTGTCGATTCTGCGCCAGGCGCTGGGAACCGCGCAGACGCCTTCCAACCAGATCCTGATCGGGCTGGCGTTGTTTCTGACCTTCTTCATCATGTCGCCGGTGTTCACCAAGGTCTATGACAACGCGCTGGGACCCTATTTCGAGGAAAAGCTCAGCGGCGAGCAGGCCATCGAAAAGGCCAAGCTGCCGGTACGTGAATTCATGCTGGCGCAGACCCGGGACGATGACCTGGCCCTGTTCGCGCGGATCGCGGGCGTCGAGGGCTTCGATCGTAGCGACGATGTGCCGTTCAGCCTGCTGATGCCGGCGTTTGCCACCAGCGAGCTCAAGACCGCCTTCCAGATCGGTTTTCTGCTGTTTATTCCCTTCCTGGTCATCGACCTGGTGGTGGCGAGCGTGCTCATGTCCATGGGCATGATGATGCTTTCCCCGATGATCATTTCCCTGCCTTTCAAGATCATGTTGTTCGTCCTGGTGGACGGCTGGTCGATGGTGATGGGCACATTGGCAACCAGTTTCTACGTGTGAGGATGCGATGGACGCGGATTCGGTAATCAGTATCGGGCGGCAGGCAATGGAGGTCACGATCCTGCTGGCGGCTCCCATTCTATTGGTATCGCTGGCAATCGGTCTGCTGATCGCGATGTTCCAGGCGGCCACCCAGATCAACGAGATGACGCTCAGTTTCGTGCCCAAGCTGATGGCGGTCGCCGCGGTTCTGATGGCGGCCGGTCCCTGGCTGCTGCGGCAGCTCACGGGCTTTACCCAGCGCCTGATCGAGAACATCCCCTACCTGATCGGGTAGAGCGTATGCCATGCAGTTCAGCGACGCCCAATTGCAACAATGGCTGGCCAATTTCTTCTGGCCTTTCGTGCGTATTGGCGCGGCCCTGATGGCGGCCCCCATCTTCAGTGTGCGTCAGGTGCCGGCGCGTTACCGGGTGGTGCTGGCGGTCATGATCACCCTGCTGGTTCAGCCGCTGATTCCAGCATCTCCGGTCGTCGATGTGTTCGGTTCCGAGGGCATCATGATCACCCTGCAGCAGATAGGCATCGGCGCCATGATGGGGTTCGTAGTGCAGCTGGCATTCAACGCGCTGATCTTCGGCGGTCAGGCGATGGCCTACAGCATGGGCCTCGGGTTTGCGCACATGGTGGACCCCACCAGTGGCGTGCAGGTGCCGACGGTATCCCAGTACTGGCTGGTCCTGGCCATCCTGGCCTTTCTGCTGGGCAACGGCCACCTGCTGTTGCTGGGCAGCATCGCGCAGAGCTTCCATGCGCTGCCGGTCGCAGTGGACGGCCTGACCCGGGCGGGCCTGTGGGGCGTGGTCTCGTGGTCCTCGCGCCTGTTCGCGGCCGGTTTGTTGATGGCGCTGCCAGTGATCATGGCGCTGCTGCTGATCAATATCGGCATGGGCGTGGTCTCCCGTGCCGCGCCGCAGCTGAACATTTTTGCCATCGGTTTCCCGATCACCCTGCTCATGGGCTTGCTGGTGATGTGGATCACGGTGCCGCAGATCATGGGCGGGTTCGAATCGCTGGTCAACGAGGCGCTCGGTGTGAGTGTCGACCTGCTGGGTGCGAGGTGAGGCATGGCTGAGAACGAGGACGGCCAGGAAAAGTCACAGGAACCCACTGGGAAACGCTTGGACGAGGCGCGCAAGAAAGGGCAGGTGCCCCGTTCGCGTGAGCTAAATACCATGGCGCTCACCATTATCGGGGTCCCTTCCGTCATGTTGATGGGGGGCATTTCAGTAGTGGTTTCGAGTCGCAGTTCCGCGAACACCTGATGCTGAGTCGCCAGGATATCTTCGATCCCAATGCGCTGCTCGCGCACCTGGTTGGCGCACTGCGCGAGGCGCTGATCATGCTGTTGCCGTTTTTCGGCATCATGATCGTGGTTGCGGTGGCGGCCTCTGTCGCACTCGGGGGCTTCAACATCAGCGCCGAGGCGATGCAACCCAAGTTCTCCAAGCTCGATCCGATCAAGGGCGTGAAGCGCCTGTTCGGTCCCAAGGGGCTGATGGAGCTGCTCAAGTCACTGGCCAAGTTCGTGTTGGTGGGCAGCGTCACCGTGTCCCTGCTGTGGGCCTGGCAGGACGATATCCTCGGCCTGGCCGACATGGACGTGACCGAGGCCCTGAGCGATGGCCTGAGCATGGTCGGATGGGCCTCCCTGCTGATCTCGTCGACCATGGTGCTGATGGCGGCCATCGATGTGCCGTTCCAGCTCTGGCAGCACAAGAAAGAGCTGAAGATGACCCAGCAGGAGGTCCGCGACGAGCTCAAGCAGACCGAGGGCCGCCCCGAGGTGAAGGGCCGCATCCGCCAGCTGCAGCGCGAGATGGCGCAGCGGCGCATGATGGAGGAGGCGCCCAAGGCGGATGTGATCGTCACCAACCCGACCCATTACGCGGTGGCCCTGCGCTATGACCCGGACACCATGGCATCTCCGATCGTGGTCGCCAAGGGCAAGGACCTGGTGGCGGCCAATATCCGCGAGGTCGGCGCCGAGCACGAGGTGCCGCTGATCGAGGCGCCGGTCCTGGCGCGTGCGATCTATTTCAATACCGAACTCAACGACACCATCCCCGCAGGCCTGTTCCCGGCGGTGGCGCAACTGCTGGCCTATGTGTTCCAGCTGCGTGCCTGGAAACTGGAGGTCGGCTACCGCCTGATCCCGCTGGTGGACCGCAGCCAGGGCGAGCAGCTGATGAACCGTATCGAGGGGTGCGCAAGAAGCTGTCCCAGGAGCTGGGCTTCCTGGTGCAGGCGGTGCATATCCGCGACAACCTCGATCTTTCACCCAATGCCTACCGTATCAGCCTGAACTGCGTGCCGCTGGGCGAGGCCGAGATCTATCCCGACCGCGACCTCGCGATCAATCCGGGCAAGGTCTACGGCGAACTGCAGGGCACGCCGACTACCGACCCGGCCTTCGGCCTGGAGGCGGTCTGGATCGACCCGGGGCAGCGCGATCACGCGCAGACCCTGGGCTACACGGTGGTGGATGCCAGTACCGTGGTCGCGACCCACCTCAGCGAACTGCTGCAGCGGCACGCCGCCGAGCTGCTCGGCCACGAGGAGGTGCAGCAACTGCTGGACAACCTGGCCCAGAGCGCGCCCAAGCTGGTCGAGGACCTGGTGCCCAAGCTGCTGCCGCTGACCACCATTACGCGCGTGCTGCAGAACCTCCTCGAGGAGGGGGTGAGCATCCGCGATATCCGCACGATCGCCGAAACCCTGGCGGAGCAGGCACCCATGAGTCAGGATGTCGTCACCCTGACGGGGGCAGTACGGGTTGCGCTGAATCGGGCTATAGTTCAGCAACTCGTTGGTTCTATTGAAGAAATTCCGGTTATCGTGTTGGAGCCTGGGTTGGAACGGCTTTTGCAACAGGCTTTGGCAAGTGGAGGAGGGGACAGCGCAGGTATCGAACCGGGCTTGCTCGAGCAGATACAGGTAGCTCTCGGTGATGCGGCCAGGCAGCAGGAGCTCAGCGGCCAGGAACCCATCCTCCTGGTGGCAGCAGGCGTGCGTCCATGGATGGCCAGGTTCGTCCGCCAGGGCATCTCGAGTATGCATGTCCTTTCATATAACGAAATACTGGATAACCGGCAGATCAAGGTGATCAACACCATCGGCCGGAATCCCACGCAAAACTGAGAGGCCCGGGCCTCTCGAGTAAAGGGGGCCACAGGGCATGAAGATCAAGCGCTTCGTAGCGCCGGACATGAGGCAGGCACTTCGCATGGTGCGCGAGACCTTGGGCGAAGATGCTGTCATCCTTTCCAACAAGTCCATCGACGAGGGCGTCGAGCTGACCGCCGCCGTGGACCTGGTAACCGACGAAACCGAAGAGGCGGCTGCGTCGAAACCGGCACCCGGCGCCGCGGCAAGGCAGCCGGCAGCGCGCGCCCGCCGGCAGCGCAAGGCCAGTGTGGCGCCGCGGGTGGAGACGGTCGCTGACGACGAGGGGGTCACCCCCGGCGACCTGCAGGCCATGCGCGAGGAGATGCACAACCTCCGCCGCTGGCTGCAGGCCGAACTCAGCAGCATGAGCTGGTACGACCTCGGACAGCGTTCGCCGCTGGCCAAGGAACTGTTCCAGCACCTGATGAAATTGGGGATCTCTGCCGATATCGCCGAGAAACTGATCCAGCGGGTCGGTGAGGAGCCGGATTTGCACCAGGCTTGGCGCAAGGCGCTGTTCTTCCTCGCCGGTGAACTCAGCGTGTTCGAACAGGACGTGCTGGAGCGGGGCGGTGTGGTGGCGCTGGTGGGGCCGACGGGCGTCGGCAAAACCACCACCATCGCCAAGATCGCGGCGCGTTTTGCGCTGCGCCACGGACACCGCAACATCGCCCTGATCAGTACCGACAATTTCCGTATCGGCGCGCGCGACCAGCTGCACACCTATGGCCGCATCCTCAATGTGCCGGTGCGTACTGCCGATGACCCGGAGGTGATGCGTGATGCCATCACATCGCTGTCGGACCGGCGCCTGATCCTGATCGATTCCGCCGGCATGGGATCCGACACCGAGCGGTTCCACGAGCAGGTCGAGACCCTCAGGGCGGCCGGCCCTGATCTGACCACCCTGCTGACGCTGTCGGCGACCACCGAGGGAACGGCGCTGGAGAAGGCCATCGACCTGTTCTCGGTCCTCGTCCCCAGGCCTGCGTACTGACCAAGCTGGACGAGGCGGCCAGCCTCGGTGCGGCGGTCTCCGCCGTTGTTCACAGTGGCCTGCCACTGGCCTACCTGGCGGACGGGCAACGGGTCCCGGAGGACCTGTCGCCGGCGCGCGCGCATCCGCTCATCGAACGGGCGGCGGAGCTGCTGGACAGCTATCCCGCCGACTGCGACGCATCCTATGTCGCATTGTCCTACAAAGGAGGTTCGCGTAATGCTCGCATCTGATGGCAGTGTGGATCAGGCCAGCGGCTTGCGACACATGGTGTCGCCCCGCCCGGTGCGCGCCATTGCGGTGACCGGCGGCAAAGGCGGCGTCGGGAAGACCAATGTCTCGGTGAACCCCGGGGTCGCCATGAGCGAGGTCGGGCACCGGGTCATGCTGCTCGATGCGGACCTCGGTCTGGCCAATATCGATGTGGTGCTGGGACTCCATCCAAAGTACGACATATCGCATGTGCTGAGCGGTGAACGCACCCTGGAGGAAGTGACCATAGAGGGCCCTTCCGGCCTGAAGGTGATCCCCGGTGCGTCGGGTATACAGGCACTGGCGGAGATGGGGACGCATGAGCATACCGGCCTGATCCGGGCCTTTGCCGACATGGCCGGTGACGTGGACACCCTGATCGTGGACACCGCGGCCGGGATATCCGATACGGTACTGAGTTTTGCCCGCGCATCGCACGAGATCGTGGTGGTGGTGTGCGATGAGCCGGCCTCCATCACCGACGCCTACGCGATTATCAAGCTGCTCAACCGCGATTACGGGCACCACCGTTTCCGGATCCTGCCGAACATGGTGCGCAGCGCCCAGGAGGGGCGAGATCTGTACAACAAGATGTGCAAGGTAACTGACCGTTACCTCGATGTCATGCTCAGCTTCATGGGCGCTCTGCCCTACGACGACAACCTGCGCAAGGCGGTACGGGCGCAGAAGCCCGTGGTGCAGGCCTATCCGCGCAGCCGCGCGGCACAGGGTTTTCGCAGCCTGGCGAGAAAGGTCGAGTCCTGGCCCCAGCCCACCGGTGCGAGTGGGCGGGTCCAATTCTTTGTCGAGCGTCTGATTCAATTTTCCAGTGAATACGGGGAGGTGCCGTTATGAGCGGCCTGGCAACTTACAGCGCAAGTGGGGCAAAGGCCATGCATGAGGACCTGGTCACCACGCATGCGCCTCTGGTGAAACGCATCGCCTATCATCTGATGAACCGCCTGCCGCCTTCGGTGCAGGTGGATGATCTCATTCAGGCCGGCATGATCGGGCTGCTGGAGGCGGCCGGAAACTACGATGCCGGGCAGGGCGCGAGTTTCGAGACCTATGCCGGGATCCGTATCCGCGGCGCCATGCTGGACGAGATCCGCCGTTCGGACTGGACGCCCCGTTCGGTGCATCGAAAGGCGCGCAAGTGGCGGAGGTGATGTGCGAGATAGAAAACGCCGAAGGACGTGACGCGCGTGACGTGGAAGTGGCGGAGGCGCTGGATATCTCGCTGGAGGAGTACCAGCAGATTCTGGCCGATGCCTCCGGTGCACGCATCTTCAGCTACGAGGAACTCTCCGAGTTCGGTGAGGTGATGCCGGGTGAGCGTTCGGGAAACGGTGCGCCAGCACGCAACCAGATGAACGAAGGGCCATTGAAGGGATTGGAGCATGCTCATTTCAAGGAGGCCCTGGCCGATGCCATTGCCACCCTGCCGGAACGCGAACGCCTGGTGATCGCGCTTTACTACGACGAGGAGCTCAACCTGCGGGAGATAGGCCGGGTACTGGGCGTGAGCGAATCGCGCGTGTGCCAGATCCACAGGCAGGCGGCCATCCGTCTGCGTTCCCGCCTGGGGGAATGGCTCCCCGGTGGCGAAGAACACGATTTCTGAAAAAAAGGAACTCAAGGCCCAAATCTTTTCCGGCTCCTGCCGATAAGCGGTACGAGTCACAAAAGACACCGACTGAATCTGAGCACAGTCTCTGGAGGTTAACTTGGACAAGAACATGAAAATCCTGGTTGTGGACGACTTCTCCACGATGCGGCGCATCATCAAGAATCTGCTGCGTGATCTGGGGTTTACCAATACGCAGGAGGCCGATGACGGGCTCACGGCCCTGCCGATGCTGCAGAACGGAAACTCCGATTTCGTGGTGACCGACTGGAACATGCCGGGCATGCAGGGGATCGACCTGCTCAAGGCCATTCGGGCCGATGAAAAGCTCAAGAACATTCCCGTCCTGATGGTCACCGCCGAGTCCAAGCGGGAACAGATCATCGAGGCGGCCCAGGCAGGGGTGAACGGCTATGTGGTCAAACCCTTCACCGCAGTGACACTGGAAGAAAAGATCAACAAGATTTTCGAACGGGTTGCCGCCTGAGCATCCTCAAGGGAAGGGACACATGGGCGAGCCAGAGATTGTGGAAAACGAAAAACTGGAACTGGCGCGGGACCTGGTTGCGCGTCTCGAGGCCGGACAGGACGAGGATGCCCTGACGGTCATTGCATAGCTGGCGGGGTTTCGCGACAGCCTGCTGTTTCAGGAGATCGGTCGTTTGACCCGGGAGTTGCACGACGCGATCAACAGCTTCGTCATGGACTCCAACCTGGCCGAAAGCGAGATGCCGAATGCCGCCGAGCGCCTCACGCATGTGATCGACATGACCGAGGAAGCGGCCAATACCACCCTGGCAGCCGTTGAAGAGGCGATGCCGACCGCGGAGACCCTGCGCAACGATTCCCGGCACCTTGCCGCCTCGTGGGAGCGCTTCAAGGCGCGCGAGATGGACGTGGAGGACTTCCGTTCCATGAGCAAGGAGCTGGAGGTCTTTCTCCAGGACACCCAGGCCAATGCCGAGGTGCTGAACGGGAAGCTGTCCGAGGTGCTGATGGCCCAGAGCTACCAGGATCTGACCGGACAGACCATTCGCAAGGTGATCGATCTGGTGCACGACGTGGAAGGGAAGCTGGTCGAGCTGGTGCGGCTTTCCGGTGCCCAGCGCGAGGAGGCCAGCAAACCGGCGGCTCCCACGGTGGCGGAGCCGGATATCAAGGCCCAGGGGCCGATCATCGAGGGTATCGACAAGGTCGATGCCGTACAAGGTCAGGACGAAGTCGATGACCTGTTATCAAGTTTGGGGTTTTGAACCATGAGTTTCGATGCAGACGATGAAATCCTCCAGGACTTTCTGGTCGAGGCCTCCGAGATAGTCGAGCAGCTCGGCGAGCAACTGGTGGACCTGGAGCAGCAGCCGGAAGACGACGATCTGTTGAATGCGATCTTCCGGGGGTTCCATACGGTCAAGGGTGGCGCGGGCTTCCTGTCCATAGAGCCGCTGGTGCAGACCTGTCACCGCGCGGAGGATGTCTTCAACGTACTCCGCCAGGGGCAACGGCGTGTCACGCCCGATCTGATGGATCCCATCCTCGAGGCGCTGGATGTGGTCAATGACATGATGGACTCGCTGCGCAACGGCGAGATGCCGGCGGATGTCGACCCTGGTCTGCTGACCCGGCTCGAGGTCTTCGCCGTATCCGAAGGTGAGGGCCAGCAGGATAACCCAGAGGCTGCGCCAGTGGTCGAGGCTGCGCCCGCTCCGGAACCGGAGCCCGTGGCTGAGGCCCCGTCGAGATGTCCGCCGAACCGGACGCCGCGGAATCCCCGCAGGTGCCTTCCGGTGACGAGATCACCGAGGACGAATTCGAGGCCCTGCTGGACCAACTGCACGGGCCGGGCAAGCATGGTGGCACCCCGGCCGGAAATGCCGCTGCTGCCACTGAGACGCCGAAAGCGGCTGCGCCGGCGCCTGAACCGAAGCAGCCCGCCGAGCCGGCCAAGCCGGCGGTCGCGGCAAAGGTGGCCGAACCCGCCACGGCCAAGCCCGAGGCGCCCAAGAAGGCGGCTGCAGAGACCGCTGCCAAGCCGGCGGCCAAAGCGGCCAAGTCAAAGGCACCAGCCAAACCCACGGGCGATACCTCGGTGCGGGTCGATACCCGGCGTCTCGACGACATCATGAACATGGTGGGCGAGCTGGTGCTGGTGCGTAACCGCCTGTCCCTGCTCAAGGCCACCATGGCCGACGAGAACCTGGCCAGCGTGGTGGGCAACCTCGATGTGGTCACCTCGGATCTGCAGCTGGCGGTGATGAAGACCCGTATGCAGCCGGTCAAGAAGGTGCTCGGACGCTTCCCGCGGGTGGTGCGGGATCTGGCGCGCAACCTAACAGGCTGTTGAAAACCGTGCCGATTCTGCCCTGTTTTCACCAGACGGAGGGGATCGACGGCCATTGTTGCGAGTTGAGTTGACCCAAGAGGCCCAATGCACTGGAAAATGCTGACC
>JAKRWE010000087.1 GCA_024712425.1 Chromatiales bacterium | reverse complement strand
GTTCAGAATGTCGAGAAAGTCCTGATACGCATAGATCCGGTTCCGCTGTCGGCCAGTGATCTCACGCACGATACCCAATGCTTGCAAGGCTTCGAGGCTTTTTGACACGGCCGGATAAGACAGCTCGAGCTTGCCGGCCATGTCCTTGATCGACTGGAGGGGACGGTGACTGAGCATCCGATGGACCCGCAGGGCCGTACCTGCACGCCGACCTATCTGGTGGATACGCTGCTCGTCTTT
Source organism: Chromatiales bacterium (assembly GCA_024712425.1). Lineage (GTDB taxonomy): Bacteria > Pseudomonadota > Gammaproteobacteria > Chromatiales > Chromatiaceae > MONJU. The sequence goes on along the minus strand of JAKRWE010000087.1, from coordinate 13,676 downwards.
GTGCATCAGGGCGACCAGGCGGCGCGCCGTCTCCACTGCATCCAGCGCGGTTTGCTCGACGCCTTCCAGGAAGAAATCGGTCCAGCCCTCCCAGTCACCCCGGGTTCGCACCTGATCCAGGCACTCATAATAGGCCTGCCGGCGGGCCTTGAAATAGAGACTCAAATACAACAGGGGACGCGACAGCATGCCTTCGTGATGGAGCATGAAGGAGATCAACAGGCGCCCCAGGCGTCCGTTGCCATCCAGAAAGGGATGGATCGTCTCGAACTGCACATGGGCCAGCGCCGCCTTGATCAGTGTCGGATAGGGCTGTTCGGGGTCGTGAATGAAGCGCTCCAGGTCGGCCATGCAGGATGCCACTGCCTGCGGTGGCGGTGGAACGAAAAAGGCGTTGCCGGGACGCGTACCGCCAATCCAATTCTGGTTACGGCGGAACTCACCGGGCTGTTTGCCACTGCCTCGCCCCCTGGAAAGCAACACCTCGTGCATCTCCCGTAGCAGGCGGTTACACAACGGCATGCCCTCTCCCAATCGCGACAGACCATGCTCCAGCGCCCGAACATAGTTGGACACCTCCAGCACGTCATCGAAAGGCACACCCGGGGCCTCGCTCAGCTCGAATTGCAGCAGATCCGAGAGCGAGGATTGTGTCCCCTCGATCTGGGACGAGAGCACCGCCTCGCGCCGCACATAGGAATAGAGAAAGATTTCCGGGTCTGGCAGCAGCAACGTGATGCTGTCCAGCCGTCCCAGCGCCAGGGTGGCACGTTCCAGCTGGCGCCGTCTCTCGGGCGTGAACCGCAGCGGAGGCTCGGGCGGCAGGGGTGTGGGCACAAAAGCCCGAACCGCCTCTCCGCCTGCCACACTGGTCAGGTATTCACCTGTGCCGCCACGCTCGGCCATGGAACCCCCTTGTTAACCAAAAGATGAATAAGCCGCACCGTTGTTAAACGACAATGGAGTATCGGTAAATAGCGCAGCCATGACAAGCGCTGACCCAACTAATTGGGGTCGGAGTCACTACCGACTCCGACCCCTGTAGAATGAGGAATACGCTACGCCTCGGCCCACTCGTATGCCTCGCCCAGCGGTTGGCCGAAGGTGATTTCGCCGATAAAGCGCGCAATGCGCTGGCTGTTATAGCTGGCATGCGCGCGCAGGCGCCCGCGTTGCGCGATCGTGCGCGCCCCGTCATCGTTGTGCTTGAAGTAGGCCAGCCTGGCCATGAGGTCGTCCAGATCGGTGAAATAGACCATCTCCTCATCGCTGAACAGTTCCCGCAGGCCAGGCGTCTCCTGGCTGAAGGTCAGCAGGCCGTTGCCGGTGAGTTGGCCGATGCGGTCGGACGAGTAATAGGGCATCTCGTTGCTGCGGCTGTAGTTCAGCCCCATGCGGGACTGCGCCAGGGTATCGGGGTAACGCTGCCCGAACACCGAGGGAGCACCCAGGCAGCCGCAGTGCCGAAATGCGATCCCCTGCTGTTCCGAGCGCGCCTTCAGGCCCTGCAGGAAGGCCTGCCGAGACCCGTCCTTGTAGTCGTGACCGCAGTACACCAGGTCCAGTGGCAGATCGTCCTGCTCATCGTTGCGCAGGGTCTCGACCGAGGGATCGACCGGGTTGGGCAGGTAGTGGACCCTGGCCCCCAACCCCCGCCAGGGATCCATCCAGTTGCCCGCGGTGGTGCAGAAGAAGGCGTCCACATGCGGCAGGCGCTGGCGCATGTGCCGATCGATAGCCTCCCCCCAGATCGGGTCGACGTTCCACTGCGCGATGCGCAGGCCGGGCGAGAGCCTGCGCGCCTCGTCCAGGGTCGCCTCGTCGAACAATTCAGTGTGCCCCAGCAGCAGCAGGTGCGGCTGCACGTTATCCACCGTCTGCAGCAACACGCGGTTGAGGTGCTTCCTGCCGAAGCGCTTGGAGCGCAACAGGCTCTCCATGCGCGCCGTATCGCGATCGCTGAAGTCATAGACGAAGTCGCCATTACGGATGAAGCCGTTGCTCAGCTTGCGCTCGACCGCGTAGTACACCGCGCCGTAACGGCGCAGGCTGAAATTGCCCACGTGCACCACCCTCATGGGTCGACACCTGTTTCATTCAGTTCACAGTCCAGGATATCCACGATCCGTCGTGCCGCCTGCCCGTCCCCATAAGGGTTCATCGCCTCGGCCATGCGGCGGTAGTGATCCGGGTCGCCGATCAGGCGCTCGCTCTCCTCGACGATACGACCGACCGAGGTGCCGACCAGCCACACCCCGCCCTCCAGTGCCTCGGTGCGCTCGGTGGTATCACGCATCACCAGCACCGGCTTGCCCAGCGAAGGGGCCTCTTCCTGCACCCCGCCGGAGTCGGTCAGGATGAAATGCGCGCCATCCATCAGTGCAACGAATGCCGGGTAGGCCTGGGGTTCGATGAGCCGCACGTTGTCGAGGTCGCCCAGCAGGCGCTGCACCGGCTCGCGCACCTGCGGGTTGAGGTGGACCGGGTAGACGAAATCCAGTTCCGGGTGCGCCCGGGCCAACTGCGCGATAGCCTGGCAGATGGATTCGAAACCGGCGCCGAAGGATTCGCGGCGGTGGCCGGTGATAAGCACATAGGGCCGTCCGCTGCCGGCCGTTTCGTCACCGACCCGCTCGCGGGTCCAGAGCAAGGCGTCGATGACCGTATTGCCGGTTACCGTGACCGCGTCCTCTGCGACACCGTCACGCAGCAGGTTATCGCGGTTCAGCGACGTGGGCGCAAAGTGCCAGCGCGCCAGGCGCGTGGTCAGCACCCGGCTCATCTCCTCCGGGAAGGGGGCCTCATAGTTGCCAGTGCGCAGACCGGCCTCCACGTGTCCCACGGGAATGTGCTCATGAAAGGCCGCCAGTGCGCCGCAAAAGGTGCTGGTCGTATCGCCCTGCACCAGCACGGCATCCGGACGCTGATCAGCGAGCACCGGGGCCAACGCACTCAGGACGCTGCCGGCCAGGGTGTTGAGCGACTGCCCCGGGCGCATGAGATCGAGATCGATATCGGGCATGATGCCGAAGAAATCCAGGACCTGATCGAGCATGGCGCGATGCTGTGCGGTCACGCACACCAGCGGCCGCAGACGCGGGTGTTCCCGCAGGGCCTGCACCAGCGGCGTCATCTTCACCGCCTCGGGCCGGGTGCCAAAGATCAGCATCACGGTCTTGTTCTGCTGCCCGTTCATCACCCCTGCCCGACCCGTTCCCGATAGACCTGCAGGGTCTCACCGGCGATATGGGGCCAGCTGAACGACTGCTCCGCTCGCGCCCTGGCGGCCTGCCCCATGGCCCGGCGGCATTCCGCTGAGGTCACCAACTCCCGCAGGGCGGCGGCCAGCGCCTCGGCATCGCCCGGTTCCACCAGCAACCCGGTCGCGCCGTCGTCGATCAGCACCGGGATGCCGCCAACCCGGGTCCCCACCAGCGGCAGGCCACAGGCCATGGACTCCAGCCCGGTGATGCTGGTCGCCTCCATGAACGAGGGCAGCACCGAGATATCCGCCGCCCGGTAGATATCCAGCATCTGGCTGTTGGGCACATTGCCCAGCAGACGCGCGCGCTCGCGCACCCCGCCCTGTTCCAGGATCCGCTCCACCTTGTCGCGCTCCGGCCCGTCACCGGCAAACACGAAGCGCACCGGCAGGTCCTTCAATCGCGCGGCTGCCTCGGCGAACACCACCACGCCGTTCTTCTCCACCAGACGACGCGCCAGCAGAATCACCACCTCGTCCGGCGCGATACGCCATTGCGCCCTCAGCGCGGACTCACCCGGCGTGAAGCTGTCGACATCGACCCCGTTGGAGATGAATTGCACCGGCCACTGATAGCCAACAGCCCGCGTCGCATCGCACAGCTCCTGGCTGGGGGCCAGCACGGTATCGACATGCGCCAGCCTGCGCCTGATCTTGTCCAGCTCGCGCCCGCCCTTTTCGATACGTTTCAGGTAACCGGAGGTATGGTTGGTGAATACCACCGGCAGGCCCAGGCCACGCGTGGCGGTCAGGGGCCGCATGCCGTGCACATGCAACAGATCCTGCGGATAGCGCCTGAGCCAACCCTTCAACCAGCGCCTCAGCAGAAAACTGTACAAGGGCTCGGCCTTGGGGATACGCGGTCGCCAGACCTGCATGCCCTGCCACTCGGCGTGGAAGGCCCGCTCATCGCCCAGCGGCAGGGTCACCACCTGCACCGCCTGGCCAAGCCTCGCCAGCGCCTTGCCCAGTTCCACCACGTGCGCTGCCACGCCACCGACGTTCGGCCAGAAATCGGCCGATACCAGGGTGATACGGAGGGGCGGGGAGCAATCATTCACGGCAAGGTCACCTTCCAGTCCTTGAGCTCGCCCTGCGCATCGAACTGCAGACGCATGTAGCCGCCCGTGCCGGCAATGTCCTTGCCGTTGACGTAATACACGCCTTTGCTCGCATTCGGGTCGATCACGTCATAACCCAGCAGGCCCGCCACAAAGCGCCCCATCTCGTAATGGGTCGGATAGGGCAGATCATGCGCACGGCGCAGCATCCTCGAGTCACCGTTGATGGCATACACGATAAACGGCACGGTCGCGTTCCTGGGGTCGAGGACGGAATGGCCCCAGCGCCCTTTGTCGCCCAGCAGCTCACCATGATCACCGGTAAAGATGAAATAGGTCGGGAGTTTGCTGCGCACGCCTACCTGCTTGATGATCTCGTTGTGCACGTAATCAGAGAACAAAATCGAGTTGTCATAACTGTTGATTCGGAACTGGTCCGTATCATCCGTATCTTCGGGGAAGATGCGGAAGTCATCGGTGTGATAGCGCTCGTAGGGCGAGTGCGATCCCCGCTCGTGCAGCACCACGAAGTTCGGCTGACTGAAATCCACCTGCCTGAGCAGGTCGAGCAGCACCAGGTCCTTGCGTTTCTCGATTTCAGCCAGGTGATCCTCGCGCGACTCGAAATGATCGACTGCGCCGCCGTCCACATAGGTCTCGAGGTTGGCATTCTGGGTGGATAGCAGCCAGGTCCGCAGGCCACGCGCCTTGGCCAGTCTGAACAGGTTGGCCTCGCGCTGATACAGGACCTGTACATTGTCCGGTTCGCGCTTGAGATTGAAGAAGGTTGGTACCGACACCTTGGTCGACACGCCGCCCGAATAGATCTTGCGGTAATAAAGGTTGGGATCATCCTTGAGGGCGCTGAAGTAGGGTGTGGTGTTCCGCTCGTAACCGAACAACCCCATGTGATCGGGATTCAGGCTCTCCCCCATCACCAGCACGATATTGGCCGGCAGTGCCGAGGGGATGCCTTTCAGGCGGTACGGTTCGTAACGGGTGGTCTGATGCGTGCCGGTGAAGCGCCGCGGCAGTTCCTTGCCGAGATACCAGGCAACCGCGTACAGCGTATTCTTTATCGCGTAATGACGTGGATTGGGAAAGAAGGCCTGCGAACCGGTGCTGTTGTAGGCCTTGACCGGCAGCACCACGCCCAACAGCAGCGCCAGCAGAGTGGGCGCCAGCGGGATCCGCACGCGGCAGGCCCCGGTCCTTCCCACAAACCACCACAACAGCGCATAACTGAAAAACACCAGCAACAACGGCGGCACCAGCGCCCGCCGGATCCCCAGCAGCGACACCGTGATCTCATCCATCTCGCTGCTCACCAGGCCTACTTCCTGGGGCGAGATCAGGGTCCCGAAGTAGACAAAGTGCCAGAACTGCACCAGCTGCAGCAGCGCAAAGAGGACCAGCAGGACACGAACTGCCGCCAGACGCCGTGCCGACAGGGCCAGGAAGCAGGCCAGGAATACTGCCACCACGGTCTTTGGCGCGAATGCCGTCTGGTAGTTGGGATGCAGCCAGCCGAACAGGTGATCCGGCGCCAGCGCGCCCGCCGTGCAGATAACGGCGATCGACAGGTGACCCAGAAGCCTTGCCGGCCATGAAGGTCTTTCAACAGCAAAATGCATAAAGATTTCCAGAAATGTCGGGCACGCCTTCTCAGGTCCCGGTCAGCCAGCGGGCCGCATCGGCTATCACAGCAACACCCCTTGCTTGCGTGCCATCTCATGAATCGGCAGTTCCTGGAGATTGGGCGCGGAGAGCACCACGTCGACCTTGCGCCCGCCCATCAGGCGACTGACCCGCCCGGCAATGCGTGCCGCCAGCGGCGCCGGATCCTCTACAGAGGTTGGCACTTCAACCAATATGTCGACATCTCCACCCCTTGCCTGGTCGTCCACGCGCGAACCGAACAGGCGAATCTTCGCGTCCGTTCCAGCCTGAGCGGCGACGATCGTTCGAATCTGCTGAATCTGTTGGGATGTGAGGCGCATAGGGTATGAAGGAGCAATCACTGCGCGGATTGTACCACCGTGGACGCAATGCCCGCCCCGGCCGCACGAATGGATCAGCGAGCGTAGCCCGGGTGAAGGCCGTTATCCGGAATGACGCTCGATCCCCCGGGTTGCGCTGGGCCTTACCGGGGCTACATGAATGGTCGTTGCGAAGGCCGCAACCCGGGGCCGCGCACGACTTCCCCGGGTCGCGCTCCACCCGGGCTACGCGGTGGTCATTTCAATCCCGGTGACCTGCGTGGAGGCCTCAATCCGAGACCGGCACTCCTAATGACCCGCAGAGGCTGTCGTCCTCAGGCCGGGACCCGACACACCCGACCCAGTACCCTGCCCTGCCCCGGGTCGCATGGTACCAGTGGGGTCGCAGCCCGGGGCCTTGTTGCAGCTGTTTCACCGAAGCGGGCAGATCCTTTTCGACGCCACCCCAGAGCCAGATGCCACCATCCTGTTCGCCGGTCTGCGGAAGCGAAACGATCACCTTGCGGTGTGCCAGGATCCGCACATGCACCCCCAGGTAGGGATCCGCCACGCGCAGTCGGGGTGAAGCCAACACCTCCGGGGGAAGCATTTCGAGCGCCTCGCTCACCGGCCAGGTCACGCGCGAGGGCTTGTGACCGACATAGGGGCTGGCCAGCAACTGCCACGCACGCGCGGCCACCACCAACACGACCAGGCCGACAGTGAGCCATTTCAGCACCGGCCAGGCATGCCGGCGGGGGGCGGCATGCTGCAGCCACCAGAAAGGTACCAAGGTCAGGAACGGGTGCAGCCAGCGCGATTTGAGGTGATCGATGCCGACGAACAAGGAGATGCCCAGCACGCCGAGCAGGACCAGCAGGTGGAAACGGTTGAGCAGGCGGCGCACCGGCCTCCCCCCCTCCCAGCCATCCCCCGCAGGCGCGGGGAGGGGCGTGACGGAATCACCAGCTCCCCGGGAAGCGAGCTGGAAGAGCGCCGCGTAGATCAGCCACAGTGGCGCCAGGAAGGCTGCCGTCCCCTTGACGAACTCGACCAACACACTGGGGTCGCCTGTGAGCAGGCCACCCAGGTGGTGGCTGGTCTGTCCCTGCAGGCGCACTTCCACCGGGGCGTCCGGATAGAACAATGACAACAGTGCCGGCAGCATGAGCACGGCTGCCACCGCCAGGGTGAGCAATATCGGCCAGCGCAGCAGGCGCTCCCGTGCCGATGGCGTGATGAGCGCCGCCAGCAGCATCGGAATCACGAACCCCGCATAGCTGTACTTGGCCATCATGCCGAGGCCGTTCGCCAGCCCCAGATAGGCATAGTGGCGCAGCGAGCCTGCGCGCAGAATCGACACGATCGCATGCAGGCTCATCACCAGCGCCAGGGTCAAGAGGGTGGTATGGGTCGACCCCTGGTGCAGCTTCCAGGCGAATTCCCCGAGCAACAGCCAGCTGGTGGCCGAGGCGACGATCCAGCGCGGATCATCGAACAGCTGGCAGCTCACCCGGTACCACAACCAGAAGGTCAGGCCGATGATGACATAGCGAATGACATACAGCGCCGCCATCGAGGGCTCGATGACATGCCACAGCGCCCACAACGCCCAGGTATAGAAAGGCGGCTGGAAGTTGCCGTAGTCGAGACGCCAGTCCTGCGACTGGATCAGCTGCTCGGCATCGTCCAGTTGCAGGGTGTCACTGAGCAGCAGACGCATGCCCATGTGCAGCAGCAGGTAGGCGGCCAGGAACAGCAGCCAGTTGCGCGGCCGGGCCAGCCCCAGCCAGCGGTCTGTTGCGGACCCGACATCAGCCACCTTGCACCATCCCCTGGCTCAGGGGGCCGTCTGAGGACGATTCAATCGACCAGCCGATAACGCGCACTGCAGTAAGGGCAACGTGCCTCGCTGTCCCGGTCGAAGGCCAGATACACCCGTGGGTGCATGTTCCACACTTCCTTGCCGGGAGGCGGGCAACTGTAGGGCAGCTCCGAGCGCTTGACCTGGACCACCTTCTGTACGATCTGCTTTCTTGCCGCTTCGCTCATTCTGTTACCTCGTCAGACGACGCTCAGCCAGTCCATGTGTTCGGGGCTGCGCCCGTGCACCACGTCGAAATACCGGCTCTGGAGTTGTTCCGTGACCGGGCCACGCCCGCCTGCGCCGATGACCCGCCCGTCGACCTCACGGATAGGCGTCACTTCAGCGGCCGTTCCTGTAAAGAAGGCCTCGTCCGCAATATACACCTCGTCACGGGTGATGCGCTTCTCGACCACCTCGTAACCGGCCTCGCGCGCCAGCTGCATGACGGTCTTGCGGGTGATCCCGTCCAGTGCCGAGGTCAGATCCGGGGTGTAGATCACGCCATCGCGCACGATGAACACGTTCTCGCCCGAACCCTCCATGACAAAACCGTTCACATCCAGCAGCAGGGCCTCGTCGTAACCGCAGCTCAGCGCCTCCTGCAGTGCCATCATGGAATTCATGTAGTTGCCGTTGGCCTTGGCCCGGCACATGGTGACGTTGACATGATGACGGGTGAACGACGACACCCGCACCCGGATGCCATTCTTCATGTTGTCCTCGCCCAGGTAGGCGCCCCACTCCCAGGCCGCCACCATGGTGTGCACCCTGAGGTTGTCAGCACGCAGCCCCATCCCCTCCGAACCATAGAAGCACATCGGGCGGAAGTAGGCTGAATCCAGGCCGTTCTCACGCACCACCTGCCGGTGCGCCTCGTTGATGGTGTCCGCATCGAAGGGCATGGGCATGCCCAGGATACGCGCCGAATCGAACAGGCGACGGGTGTGCTCTTCGAGACGGAAGATCGCCGGCCCCTGATCGGTATGGTAGGCCCGCACCCCCTCGAACACACCCATGCCGTAGTGCAGGGTGTGGGTCAGGACATGTGTTTTGGCCTCGCGCCACTCGACCAGTTCGCCATCCAGCCAGATAACGCCATCGCGATCCGCCATGGTTTGCATTGCTTACTCCAGGAATACTGCCGGAACGGCGACCAGCCGGGCTGGCCAGCGCCGAAAGAGGCGATAATTGAATCATATTCGGGGATTTTCAGCCAGTAACCCTTTCGCGGCCAAGGCCGCTCCCACAACCGGTCGTTTGAATATTGATAGTAGGAGCGAGCTTGCTCGCGAATTTTCGCGGCGGGAGTGCCGCCCCTAGCCCAGCACCTGTTCCCAGATATCGCGGACCATGGCACGCTCTTCAGGTAATTCAGCCTGAGGCACCATGGCCTTTTCCTCCTGCAGGGCCCGCCGGTGCGAGATGGCCCGGTAGACCCGGTAAGCGCTGAGCAGCTGCTCGGCCACCCTCGGGTCGAGCAGGCCGTACTCCCCCAGCCGCTGCAGCAGGCGCGCATTGTCGGTCCATTCGGTGAGGCCCGGGCAGGCATGCGCCCAGCGCAGCACCCCATACTGCACCAGGAACTCGATATCCACCAGGCCGCCCCGTCCCTGTTTCACGTCGAAACGAAGGTCGTCGCTGCGGTCCAGGCTGTTGGCCATCCGCTCGCGCATCGCCACCACCTCGTCCCGCAGCGGCCCTGGCTCCCGCGGCCGGCACAATACCGCCTGGCGGATGGTGTTGAAGCCCTCGATCACCGCCGGATCACCGGCCACCGCGCGTGCGCGCACCAGCGCCTGGTGTTCCCATGTCCAGGCATCCTGCAACTGGTAACGCTCGAAGGCCGTCAGCGAACTGACCAGCAGACCGGAGTCGCCGTTGGGTCGCAGGCGCATGTCCACCTCGTACAGGATGCCCGATGGCGTGCGCGTGGTGAGCGTATGGATCATGCGTTGACCCAGGCGGGCATAGAAGACCTCATTGGCAACGGGACGCACCCCATCGGTCACCGCGTTCCGATTGTCGTTGCCGTGCAGGAACACCACATCCAGGTCGGAGCCATAACCCAGCTCCCGCCCGCCGAGCTTGCCGTAGGCGATCACCGCAAACCCCTGCGCCATCGGGGGTTCCAGGCGGGGACTGCCATGCCGCTCCGCCATGTCGCGCCAGGCGCTGCGGTAGACCTGCTGCAGGGTCACCTCCGCGATATCGGTCAGACGGTCGCTGACCACCATGAGCGGAATGGCGCCGACGATATCCGCTGCCGCCACGCGCAGGCGGTTGCCCAGAGCGAACTGGCGCAGCCGCTCCATCTCCTCCTCCTGGTCACCCGGCGCCACCGAACGCAGCAATACCGCCAGTTCCTCGGCCAGTTCCGCGCCGTGAGACGGGTCGTACAGACGTCGTGGATCGAGCAGCTCATCCAGCAACAACGGCATGCGCGCCAGCTGGGTACCGATCCAGACGCTCTCACCCACCAGGCGGACCAGCTGGGACAGTGCCAGCGGGTTCTCGATCAGCAGGTCCAGGTAGGCAGTACGCCGGGCGATGGCCTCCAGCAGATTCAGCAGCCGCAGCAGGGTCTCTCCGGGGCTGGCCGTGGACGCCGAGGCCTCGAGCACCATCGGCATCAGCTGGTCGAGCTTTTCCCGCGCCACTGCCGACAGGGTCCGCACCACCGCGCCCTCGCGAAACGCGCACAGTTTCTCCGCCACCCGCTGCGCATCCGTAAAGCCATGGCTGTCGAGCAGCCCGGCCACCTCCTCCGCATCGTCCCCTGCCGACCAGACAGCCCGCATCGGCGATTCCGCGCCGTCATGGTGCTCGGCCTGCGGCGACTCGAACACCTGCTCGAATTGCGAGTGCACCCGTTGTCTGTGCTCCGTGAGCACGGATTCGAATGCCGCCCAGGAACGGAACCCCATGCCCGATGCGAGCCTCTGCCTGCCCGCTTCGTCCCCGGGCAGCTGCTGGGTCTGACGGTCCTGCCATGCCTGGATATGGTTTTCAGTGCGGCGCAGGAAGGCATAAGCGGCCAGCAGATCGCGTACCGCGTATTTCGGCAGCAGTCCCTTGTCGCCCAGCCGCTCCAGCACCACCTGGATGCGCCGCAGCTGCAGGTCCCGGTCGCGTCCGCCCCGCACCAGCTGGAAGGCCTGGCCGATGAACTCGATCTCACGTATCCCGCCCATCCCGAGCTTGATGTTGTCCTCCATCCCCTTGCGCTGGAGATCCTGCTCGATCATGCGCTTCATGCGCCGGATCGAATCGATGACCCCGAAATCGATGTAGCGCCGATAGACAAAGGCATGGATCAGCTGCATCAGGGCCCGACGATCCTCGTCCATGCCGGTGATGGGACGCGCCTTGACCATGGCGTAACGCTCCCACTCCCGTGCCTGCCCCTGCAGGTATTGTTCCATGGCATCGAAGCTCACCACCAGGGGGCCGGAATCGCCAAACGGGCGCAGGCGCATATCGACCCGAAACACGAATCCGTCCAGCGTCTGCGCACCCAGCAGATGGATCAGGCGCCGGCCCAGGCGGGCGAAGAAGGCCTCGTTCTCGAGCGCGCGCCGACCATCGGTGTGCCCGTGCGCAGGAAAACAGAAGATCAGGTCGATATCGGAGGACATGTTGAGCTCGCGCGCGCCCAGCTTGCCCATGCCCAGGACCACCAGCCGTTGCTGGCGCCCCGCGGCATCGCGCGGCACCCCGTCCTTCTGCGATGCCCAGTGATAGAGCCGTTCCAGACCGACACGGATGCAGCTGTCGGCCAGCTCGGAGAGCTCCTCCAGGGTCTCCTGCAAGGGCGCCTGATCGACCAGGTCACGCCAGATGATGCGCAGCATCTCGCGGTTGCGGAAGCGCCGCAGCGCCCTGGCCAGCCCCTCATCGTCCTCGCAGGAGGAAGCCCATTCCCTGAGCTCGCTCGCCATCTCATCGAGATCCCGGGCGCGCTGCAGCAGTCCCTGTTCTGCCAGTTCACACAACAACTGCGGCGATCGCAGCATCTGCTGGGCCACGAAATCGCTGCCCGCCCAGACGACCCGGCGCTGGCGCTCCAGTTCCTCGCTGAGATGGCAGCGACCGGGCACGGCCAGCCAGTCGGCCTCCAACTGATCCAGGCGCTCCCGATTCGATTGCAATGATCCCTCCTAAAGTCCGACCGACGGCTGCCGATAAGGGCTGCATGCATGAAACCGCTTCAACAACCCACATGCAAGAAGAAAAACTAAAACTGCTGCTGAAACAGTCAGCGGCTTCGTCGTATGTGGCCATCGCCGGTGCCGCGATCACCCTGCTGGTGCTTGGCTGGTACCACTACAGCCCGTGGCTGCTCGCCTGGACCCTGGCGGTGGCGACGGTGTCGTTCACGCGCGCCCACTTCTACCGACGCTTCATCAGCTGCAATCCTGCCACATGCCGCCTGAGCACCTGGGATGCGCGACACAAATGGACCGGCGCCGTCTCCGGCGGCCTGTGGGGCCTGCTGGCACTATTCCCCATAGACGAGCTGCCCGTGGCACTCAGCTCCTATCCCTTGCTGGGCCCGGCCATCGTCGCCACGGCTGCACTCTCGAGCTACAGCATCCGCGCCGACCATTACCGCATATTCCTGGGCAGCCTGATCGCCACACTGCTGATCGCCTACACCATGGTGAACGGCCACTACGCCCTCCCCGCCTACCTGATCTTCGGGGTATTCGGACTGCTGCTGAATACCATTGCGCAGCGCTACGACAGGACCCTCAACGCCGCGCTCGAAACGCGCCACGAGGCGGAGCGGGCCCGGGAGGAACTGGAACAGGCCAACCGGCACCTGGCGGAACAGCACCAGATGATCGTGCAGGAAGAGAACATCGCCCGCCACGTCTTCGAGCAGTTGACCCTGAGTTCGGATCACGGCACGCCCGGCGTCCATACCTGGAACCAGGCGATGGACAGCCTGTCCGGTGACCTGATCCAGATAGCCCACAGCCCGAAAGGCGACATCTATATCTTTCTCGGCGACTTCACCGGGCACGGGCTGCCCGCGGCGCTGGGCGCCGTGCCCGCCTCCACGGTCTTCCGTACCATGGTCGGCAAGGGACTGGGCGTGCCGGTCATCGCCGAGGAGCTGAATGCCAAGCTGCACACCCTGCTGCCCACCGGTTATTTCTGCTGTGCCGCCATCATGAAGCTGTCGGCCGACCGCCACCAGCTGACCCTTTGGAACGGCGGGCTGCCACCGGTGCTGGTCCGGCGCCAGGTAAACGGGAACTGGTGGAGATCCGTGCCAACAACCTGCCACTAGCCCGAATATTTCACAAATAAAAAGGGCAAAGCCCGTGTAGTTCGTTAAAATTCAGTTGGTTACACTGGATCCGAACAAGGTTCTGCCCATGACTGTTAATGCCCATCTATTCTGACCCACCTATGGCCAACAATTTTGACCCACCCATCGGGGCATTCCGGGCCATGTGGCCGTACCCTTTCCGTCGTTTTTTGACACGGGCGACGGGAGG
>JAKRWE010000086.1 GCA_024712425.1 Chromatiales bacterium | reverse complement strand
GGTCAGCATTTTCCAGTGCATTGGGCCTCTTGGGTCAACTCAACTCGCAACAATGGCCGTCGATCCCCTCCGTCTGGTGAAAACAGGGCAGAATCGGCACGGTTTTCAACAGCCTGTTAGACTGCCCATGTTCCTTGAATAGCCAGGACCACTGTCATGAGTACTGCTAAAGACGATGTCAGGCTGCTATTAGACAAGCTTCCTGATGATTGCTCGTTGGAGGATGTCCAATACCATCTCTACGTCGTTGAGAAGATACGCCGGGGAATCGGGCGCGCCGAAAAGGAAGGGACCACCACCCAGGAGGAGATCGAAAGGCAGTTCGAAAGATGGATGTCGAAGTAACCTGGTCACCCGAGGCAGTAGAGGACCTGGAGTCCATCACAGAATACATCGCAAGGGACTCAGAGTATTACGCCCGTGCCGTGGTCTCCAGTATCCTTTCAACCACTCGAAGCATCGCTGAACATCCCTATCTGGGACGCGTCGTGCCGGAAATGCGCAACGATAGAATCAGGGAACGGTTTGTTTACAGCTACCGCTTGGTTTACCGGATCGAACCCGAACGGGTCCTGGTGGTAGCGGTGATGCATGGCAAAAGGTTGCTCGAAAACATCTCGGAAAGAATGGACAGCACATGACCGCACGGCCAGTCCGTACGGCCAATAGAATTTGCATGAACGACGACATCGTGACTGAACAGCCCGAGGCTGCGCGGCGGGTGCTGGTGCAGCTACTGATCAGCCCCGCCCTGGACCGGGAGCGCCACTCGCGCCTGTGGCCGGCGCTGCTGCAGCACGAGCAGGCGATTCGCTCACGCCTGTCCGATCTGTTCCTGGAACTGGTCCTGGATGCCGACAACGGGGTCGCCTTCACCCGCCAGGCCGATACCGGCGAGCTGGAGGCTCCCATCCTGCTGCGCCGCTCGCCCCTGACCTTCATCGATTCGGTGCTGCTGCTGTATCTGCGCGCCCAGCTCACCGCCGCGGACACGCGCGGCGAGCGCGCGGTGGTCTCCGCCGACGACATGCTCGAACAGCAGCGCCTGTACCAGCACAAGCTGAACACCGACCGCGCCGGTTTCGACAAGCGGGCCAGGGCCGCGATCGAGAAGGCCAAGAAGAACAGCATCCTCGGCCTGATCCGGGGCAGCGAGGAGCGCTACCTAATCTCGCCCTCGCTGAAACTGATGTTCGGCGCCGAGGAGGTCACCGAGCTGGCGCGTCAGTATCGCGTCTTCGAGCGCCCGCCCGAGGAGGCCTCGTGAGCACCGCCGACCTGTTCCAGGACAACGCCGAACTGGCGCGCGCCCGGCAGATGCGCATGCGCCGCCTGCAGGTCTACAACTGGGGCACCTTCTCCGGCCTGCACGATATCGCGCTGGCCGAGGAGGGCTTTCTGTTCGTCGGGCGCTCCGGCTCCGGCAAGTCCACCCTGCTGGACGCCATCGCCACCCTGCTGGTGCCGCCGCGCTGGCTGTCCTTCAACACCGCGGCGCGCGAGGGCGATGGCGGACGCTACGACCGCAACCTGCTCTCCTATGTGCGCGGGGCCTGGGCCGACCGCAAGGACGAGGCCTCCGGCGAGATCGCCACCCGTTATCTGCGCACCGGCACCACCTGGTCGGCCCTGGCCCTGGAATACGCCAACCGGCAGGGCCGCAGCGTGACCCTGGTGCAGCTGTTCTGGGTGCGCGGCGCGGCCAGCGTCAACGCACAGGTGACGCGGCACTTCATGATCGCCGAGCGCCCCTTCCCGCTGGCCAGCGAGCTGGCCGATTTCGACCTGGACAAGCGCGCCCTCAAGCACCGACTGGACGATGTGCACCATTTCGACAAGTTCAGCGCCTACGGCGAGCGCTTCCGGCGCATGCTCTCGATCGACTCGGAACTGGCGCTGAAGCTGTTGCACAAGACCCAGTCGGCCAAGAACCTGGGCGAGCTCAACGCCTTTCTGCGTGAGTTCATGTTGGAGCCGCCGCGCAGCTTCGAGGTGGCCGAGCGCCTGGTCGACGAGTTCGCCGAGCTCGATGGCGCCCACCAGGCGGTGGTCACCGCGCGCCGCCAGGTGGAGACCCTGGTGCCGGCGCGCAGCGCCCACGAGCGTAGCCAGGCACTGGAAGCGGCGGCGGCCCGGCTGCGCGCACAGAGCGATGCCATGGAGCTGTGGCGCGATCGCCGCCGCATCGCCCTGTTGGAGCAGGCCAGCGCGGCGCTGGCGGAACAGGACGCGGCGCTGGCCGGGCGCGAGACCGAGGCCCAGTCCCGGGTGCAGCGTCTGCAGGACGAGGTGGACACCCTACGCGACCAGCATCGCGCCCAGGGCGGGGCGCGCATCGAACAACTGGAGGCGGAGCGCGAGCAGGCGCGCACCGGACAGACCCGCTGCGAGGACAAGCGCGCCCAGTTGGAGCCGGCCTGCCGCGCCCTGGGAGGCGAGCTGCCCACCACCCCCGGTGCCTGCGCCGAACTGAGCGCGCGCGCCCGCAGCGAGCTGGAACACCGGCGTGAGACCGAGGAGGCGGCGAAGCAACAACGCGATGCCCTGCGCGACGAAAGGCACGAGGCGGAACGGGAGTTCGTGGGCATCCGGCGCGAGATCGAGGCGCTGCAGCGCCAGCCCTCGAACATCGATGCGGCCATGCTGGACCTGCGCGCCGGGATCGCCGACGCCCTGGGCCTGGACGAGTCGGACCTGCCCTTCGCCGGCGAGCTGTTGCAGGTGCGCGAGGACCAGGCCCCATGGCGCAGCGCCATCGAGCGCGTGCTGCACGGCTTCGGCCTGTCGCTGTTGGTGGCCGAGCGCCATTACCCGGCCCTCAGCCAGTACGTGAACCAGCATCCCCTGGGGCGGCGCCTGGTCTATTACCGGGTCAGCGCACACGAGCGCGCGGCGCGCCGATCCAGTCACCCCCAATCCCTGCCCGCCAAGCTGGAGATCCGGCCCGGGCCCTTCGAACACTGGCTGCGCGAGGAACTGCAACACCGCTTCGACTACGCCTGCGTGGACAATCTGCGCGCCTTCCGCGAGGCGGAACGGGCCATCACCATCGAAGGCCAGGTCAAGCACAACCGCTGGCGGCACGAGAAGGACGACCGCTACCGCATCGACGACCGCCGGCGCTGGGTGCTGGGCTTCGACAACCGCGAGAAGCTGGCCCTGTACCAACAGCAGGCTGCCGAACTGGGGAAGGATATCGGCGAGCTGGGTGAACGGCTGCAACGCCTGAACGTCGAAAACGAGACGCGCACCCAGCGCCTGCTGCACTGCCAGACCCTGGCCAACCTGGAGTGGCGCGAGATCGACCTGGCCTCGCTGCTGGAGCGCATCCATTCCCTGGATCGCCAGCTCGCCGAGCTGCGTGAGGGCGACCAGGCCCTGCGCGAACTGGGCGAGCGCCTGGAGCAGCGCAGGCAACAGCTGGCGCGGGCCACTGAAGACATGAACCGGCTGCGTGGCCAACGCGAGGCCCTCACCCTCAAGCAGAACGAATACCAGAAGGAACTGGCCACGCTCGACGCGCGGCGAACAGCGCCTCGATCCCGCCCTGAAGACGGCCCTGGACCAGCGCTTCGCGCAGCTCGCCCGGCCCACCACCCTGTCCAATCTGGACGCCCAGCGCAACCAGGTGGAAAAGGCCATTCACGGGGAAGAGAAGGCGATCGACGCCGACCTGGCCGAACAGGTGCGCGTCATGGAGCGCAGCTTCGCCGAGTTCCGGCGTGAATGGCCGCTGGAGGCCGGCGACATGGACGACTCGGCGGCCTCGGCCCCGGACTATCTGCGCCTGCTGGCGCGCATCGAGCAGGATGGCCTGCCGCAGCACGAACAGCGTTTCTTCGAGCTGCTCAGGGAACAGAGCAGCGAGAACCTGGCCGCGCTCAACACCCACCTCAACCAGGCGCGCAAGGAGATCTACGAGCGCATGGAGCTGGTCAACGCGGGACTGGCGGAGGCCGAGTTCAACCTCGGCACCCACCTGCAGATCGAGGTCGCCGACCGCCACCTGCAGGACGTGCAGGAGTTCCGGGAGCAGGTGCGCGAGGTGTTGCAACACGCCTGGGCCGCCGACCGCGAACAGGCCGAGGCGCGCTTCCAGGTGCTGTGCGAGCTGGTGCACCGGCTCAGCGGGCGCGACGCCGAACAACAACGCTGGCGCAACCAGGTGCTGGACGTGCGCCAGCACGTGGAATTCATCGGCCGCGAGCTGGACGCCGAGGGGCGCGAGGTCGAGGTGTACCGCTCCGGCGCGGGCAAGTCCGGCGGGCAACGCGAGAAACTCGCCACCACCTGCCTGGCGGCAGCCCTGCGCTATCAGCTCGGCGGCAGCGAGGACGAGCCGCCGGTATACGCCCCGGTGGTGCTGGATGAGGCCTTTGGCAAGGCGGACAACGAGTTCACCGAACTGGCCATGAACATCTTCCGTCGCTTCGGCTTCCAGATGATCGTCGCCACCCCGCTGAAGTCGGTCATGACCCTGGAGCGCTTTATCGGCGGCGCCTGCTTCGTGGATATCGCCGAGCGCAAGCGCTCCGCCACCCTGCCCATCGCCTACGACCAGGAACAACAGCGCCTGGACCTGCCCGAGCATGGCGCAACTGCTTGATATCGCGGCCGTGCGCGAACGCCTGCGCCGACGCTTCCAGCGCCAACGCGGCGACTGGCTGGACGGCGGCGGCGACTGGCCGTGGAGCATTCCACTGGGACTGCCCACCGAGAACACCGTCCTGGCCAACCTCGACGCCGTGCGCCGCTGGGCCGACACCTGGCGCGCCTGGGAGGGCCTGGGATCGGTACAGTGGACCGAGCGCCGCTGGCGGCGGGCCGGTGTGCAGCGGCTCCCCGAACGCCTGCGGCTGGACGGCCCCGAACAGGTGGCCGGGTGGCTGGAACAGGGCCCGGCATGGCGCCAGGCGCAACAACGCCACACCCTACTGATCCAACACCATCCCGCCCTCGCCCACGCCGCGAACCGGCACTACGACTGGCTGGCTCAGGTACCGGATGCCGACTTCCAGCGACTGTTCGCCCTGCTCGACTGGCTGGCGGCGCATCCGCACAGCGGTCTCTATCTGCGCCAGCTGCCTATCACCGGACTGGACAGCAAGTGGGCCGAGGCGCACCGCGCCCTGCTGACCCGGCTGCTGCGCGCACTGCGTGGCGTAACCGAGGGCGATTTACTCATGCTGGCCGGCCTGCGCCGCGAACCTCGGCGCCTGCGCCTGCTCGACCCCGCGCTGCGCTCGGCAGTCGGTGGCCTGGAGGACCTCAGCGCCCCGGTGGAGCAGATCGCAGCCCTCCCCATCCGGCCACGACGCGTCTTCATCGTCGAGAACCTGCGCTCGGGCCTCGCCTTCGATGATCTGCCGGACACCGTGGTCTTCATGGCCCAAGGCTACGCCGTGGACGCCTACGGCGACATCCCCTGGCTACAGGACGCCACGGTATTTTACTGGGGCGACATCGACACCCATGGATTTGTCATCCTCGACCGCCTGCGACACCACCTGCCGCAGGCCCGTGCCCTGCTCATGGACGAGGCCACCCTGCTGGCGCATCGTGAGCTATGGAGCCATGAAGAAGACCCGGCCTCCGCCTACGAACTCGAACACCTGAGTACCGAGGAACAGGCCCTCTACACCCGCCTCAAGGAAGATCATTGGCGCGCCGGGGTGCGCTTGGAGCAGGAGCGTATCGCCTGGCGCTGGGCCTGGCCGCGAGTGATAGAGGCCCATACCTGACCCCGCCCGCCTCCTGAATAGCTGCGATGTAACCGTTCAAACCACACCGTTCCTCCCGAATCGCCTCTCGCGCCTTAACCCGAAGCCACCGGCTCCAGCCGGTGGGAAATTCACCTCATGGCCGGGTAGCACCCCGAACGTAAACAGTCGGCTCATCGCCTTCGTGTCCTGTAATTGTTAATGACCATCTATTCTGACCCACCTATGGCCAACAATTTTGACCCACCCATCGGGGCATTCCGGGCCATGTGGCCGTACCCTTTCCGTCGTTTTTTGACACGGGCGACGGGAGGCACTTTTGAAGGAGTGGGTTGTGATTCACAAGATCAAGGCACTACACAACGAGGGAGCCGGACTGAGCATCCGGTCGATCGCCCGCGAGCTGGGCATCTCCCGCAATACCGTCCGCAAGTACCTGCGCATGGACGAGGTCGCCATCGGCGAGCAGCAGGCGAACCGGACCCGGCGCAAGCAGCTGGATGACTATCGGGACTACATCGTCACCCTGCTGGGGCAGTTCCCCGGCCTCAGCGCGGTGAAGGTGCTGCGCAAGCTCAAGGAGCGGCACCCGGAGCTGGGCGTCTCGGACCGATCGGCACGGCGCTACATCAAGGCGCTCAAGGAGACGGTCAGCCTGCGCCAGAAGCGCTACTACGAGCCGGTCGAGAGCCCGCCCGGGGTGCAATGCCAGGTCGATGGCGGCGAGCTGCGGGGGCTGTCGGTCGGTGGCGAGGCAACCACGGTGCACTTCGTGGTCTTCGTCCTATCGTACTCGCGCCTGATGTACGTCGGGCTCTCGCCCCGGCCCATCGATACCGCCACCTTCATCCGCCTGCACGATGCCGCCTTCCGCTACTTTGGCGGTCGCCCCGAGGAGTGCGTCTATGACCAGACCAAGCTGGTGGTGCTGCACGAGCAGTACCGGGAGCTGGACCCGAACCCGGCCTTTGCCGCCTACGCCACCGCCGCCGGGTTCCGCATCTATGCCTGCGAGGGCTACGACCCCGAGGGCAAGGGCAAGGTCGAGGCCGGGGTCAAGTACGTCAAGGGCAACGCGCTGGCCGGCGAGGTCTTCGACGACTGGGACCACCTTGAGGCGCATGTACGGCAGTGGCTGGATGGGGTCGCCAACGTCCGCCAGCACGGCACCACCGGCGAGGCGCCCCGGGTGCGCTTCGAGCGCGACGAGCAGGACCAGCTCGGTCCCTATCTCACCCC
This sequence comes from Chromatiales bacterium, assembly GCA_024712425.1. Taxonomy (GTDB): domain Bacteria; phylum Pseudomonadota; class Gammaproteobacteria; order Chromatiales; family Chromatiaceae; genus MONJU. The sequence goes on along the minus strand of JAKRWE010000086.1, from coordinate 6,410 downwards.
GGCCGCCCTGGCGCCCCAGGTACCCACCGAGACCCGCAAGGCGGACAAGACCGGCCTGCTCTCGTGGCAGGCCAACAAGTACTCGGCACCGATGGCCTACCAGGGCAGCCGGGTCGGGGTGCGGGCCGAGGCCGGCGAGCTGGTGCTCTCTGACCTGGAGACGGGGCAGGCGATCGCCCGCCATGTCATCTCCCACGACAAGGGGACGGTCATCCGCAACAACGACCACTACCGCGACAAGGCGGCGCGGGTCGCCGATCTGGAGGCCACCATCGGTGAGCAGGTCGGCCAGGCCACCGGCGCGCGCCTGTGCGCCCAGTTGAAGGCCACCAGTCCCCGGATCCACAAGGACCAGCTGGTTGCCCTCCGGGGGCTGCTGCGCCAGCATACGGACCTGCCGCAGACGCTGCTGGATCAGTTGATCGAGCGCCCGGCGCTGACCACCAGCCAATGCCGGGCGTACTTCGAGGCCTATGCCGCCGACCCCGGGCGCTTTGTCGATCCACCGGCGGCCCCGCCGGCCTCACCAACCCCACCGCCCCCTACGGACGGCAGTGACCGCCTGAGCGGCTATGCCGCGGTGCTCCCGTCGGTGCAGGAGGTGACCTGTGGCCTCCATTGAGCAGATCGCCCGTCAGTACCGCGGTATCCGCTGCAATCATATCGCCCAGGGCCTGGCCGACCTGCTGCGTCAGGCCGAGGCCAACGAGGTCTCCTACCTGGCCTTCGCCGAGGCCCTGGTGGCCGAAGAACTGCAGCGGCGCAACCAGCGGCGGATCGACATGAACCGACGCAAGGCCGGCTTCCCGGTGGACAAGCGCCTGGCCGAGTTCGACTACCGCCACCAGACCACCATCACCAAGCGCCAGGTCAGCCAGTTGCTGGACTTCCGCTTCATCGACGAGCGCGCCAACCTGGTGTTCATCGGCCCGCCCGGGGTGGGCAAGACCCACCTGGCCATCGGCATCGGCCAAGAGGCCATCGAGGCTGGCTACAAGGTGCTGTTCACCACCGCCCTGGCCCTGGTGGAGAAGCTGGAGCTGGCCGATATCAAGGGCGAGCTGAAGAAGCAGATCACCGCCCTGCAGAAGTTCGACTTGCTGATCATCGACGAGCTGGGCTACCTGCCCATGAACCGCCAGGCCCGCCACAACCTGTTCCAGCTGGTCAATGCCCTGTACGAGTACCGCTCGGTGATCATCACCACCAACAAGGACTTCACCGCCTGGGGCGAGTTCTTCGCCGACGACAACGTGGCCGTGCCCATCGTGGACCGGCTGATCCACCATTCACACATCTTCATGCTGGGAGGTGAGAGCTATCGACTGAAGCACAAACGCGAGAGCTGATTTTTTTGTCGCCCCGGGCGGGTCAATTTTATTGGCCGAGGGGGGGGTCAAAATTATTGGCCATTGACACCGGGGATTACCATATTGCCGGATTGATAAGGCGGATCCGGGTCAAACCTGTAGGTGACCTGCAAAGTCCAGGCCCCCAGCCCCTGACCCCGGAACTGCCAGAACCGGAGCAACGACGGCATCGAACCGGGCTGCGCGATACCTGGTGACGGCTTTTTCAGCTTTGTCGGCAAACTGCTCGCTGCCTTCGGTATCGAAGACGTTCCCGGGCAGTGGCTCGCGTACCCACATATAACTGTCAGGTCCCGTGTGATCATATCCCTCGAAGCCGGGAACGGTTATTCTTGGCTCGAGAGCTGATCGATGTGTTCCTTTCCTGTGAGGAGGCAGTATAGAGACCATGGCTGCAACCATCCACGCCAACGCCAGAACCACCCCTAAGATTCGCGCCGAGATCCAGGCGGCGCCACCGAGCGTGAGCAATGCGGCGCTCGCCAGACGGTTCGGCGTCACCAAGGCGACCGTTGCCAAGTGGCGGCGTCGTGATCAGGTGCATGATGGCTCGCATCGTCCGCATCGGTTGAATACCACCCTGACCGAGGCGCAGGAAGCGGTTGTTGTGGCGGTTCGTGAACTGCTGCTGTTGCCCCTCGATGACCTGCTGGTGGTGGCCTGGGAGTTCCTCAACCCCAATCTGAGCCGCTCTGCGCTGGACCGCTGCCTGCGGCGACACGGCGTAAACAACCTGAAAGCGATGCTGCGCGAGCAGGAGGGCGAGGCGGCTTCTGACAAGCCCTACAAGTCGTTCAAGGACTACGAGCCGGGCTTTGTGCATGTGGACATCAAGTATTTGCCTCAGATGGCCGGCGAAAGCGCCCGGAGCTATCTGTTTGTCGCCATCGACCGGGCGACACGGTGGGTCTACCTGGAGATCCGCAAGGACAAGTCGGCCCGCTCCGCGCGCGCCTTTCTGAACAAGCTCATCCAGGCCGCCCCCTTCAAGATCCAGAAGATCCTCACCGACAACGACAAGGCCTTCACGGACCGGTTCTCGGCCGCTGGAGAACGCAAACCCACGGGCACTCATCCCTTTGATGTCCTCTGCCAGGCCCACGGTATTGAGCACCGCCTCATCAAGCCCAGAAGGCCGCAGACCAACGGCATGGTCGAGCGATTCAACGGGCGTATCGCCGAGATTCTGCAGACCACCCGATTTGACTCATCCAAGGATCTCAAACAAACCCTCCTCAACTACCGGGAGGTCTACAACCATCACATCCCCCAGCGTGCCTTGGGCCATGTCACGCCCATTCAGGCGCTCAAGCAATGGCAACAAAAACGCCCTGAGATTTTTGTAAAGAAGGTTTATAACCATGCGGGACTTGACATGCACATGATCCCGGTTGATTGAACCCGCATAGATCACCATCTCCTTGCTGCGCGCTATCTCGCGCAGCAATTCCCAGCAACGCAGCCCAACATCTCCACCCAACACCTGATACCGGTACTTCGTAGTCCACACCAGGTGGTACTTGCACTCCCAGACCGTATGACTTCCACTTTTGTACGATTCCATACCCCGAGGTTATACCACCGGACCTATCCGCCGCCTAAAGGCGGCGGGTTTACGGATCCCCTATCGGGGACTCTAAAACCCTTCCCATTCGTCATCGTCATCCGCACTGACCTGCGGAACAGGCGCCGGCTTGCTCGCCTGCGTGGACCTTGCCACCGGCTTGCTCGTCGGCGGGGGTGCGGGTGCGGGGCGATTTGCCGGTTTGGGCGCTGCTGCAGCGACCGGCTTTGGCTGGGCAGATGTACTGCTCGCAGCCGGTTTTGCTGCCGGAGCATTTCTCGCCGGCGAATTCTTGAGTTTGAAGAAGCTAATCATGTTGTCCATCTCGCGCGCCTTCTCGTTCAGCGACTGCGCCGCCGCCGAGGTCTCTTCGGCCAGTGCCGCATTCTGCTGAGTGCCCTCGTCCATGGAGGTGACGGCCTGGTTGACCTGGTCGATCCCGGCCGACTGCTCGGCACTGGCCGCTGTGATCTCGGCAATGATGTCGGCCACCTTCTTCACACCCTCCACGATCTCGCCGAGGGTCTGGCCAGATTCGCTGACCAGCTCGGAACCGCCCTCGACCTTGCGACCGGAGTCCTGTATGAGTTCCTTGATCTCCTTCGCGGCCTGGGCCGAGCGGGAGGCCAGGTTGCGCACCTCGGAGGCCACCACCGCGAATCCCCTGCCCTGTTCACCGGCACGCGCCGCCTCCACCGAGGCCTTCAGCGCCAGCAGGTTGGTCTGGAAGGCGATCTCGTCGATCACCCCGATGATCTCGGCAATCCGGTGGGACGAGCTGTTGATCTCGTCCATGGCCTGTATAGCCTCGCCAACGACCTCACCGTCCTTCTCCGCCAGTTGCCGGGCGTTGTCGGCCAGCAGATTGGCCTGGCGGGCATTATCGGCATTGTTGCGCACCGTGGAGGTCAGTTCCTCCATGCTGGCCGCGGTCTCTTCCAGGGAAGAGGCGGTCTGCTCGGTACGGGCCGACAGGTTGCTGTTGCCCGCCGAGATCTCGTCCGAGGCGGTCGAAATAACGCCGGACGCATCGCGCAGATCACCCACGATCTGCTCCAGCCGAGCAATGGTGTCATTGATGCCCTGTTTGACCTGCCCATAGGTGCCCTGGTAATCGCGGTCGATCGGCTGGGTGAGATCGCCGCGGGACAGCGCCTTCATGGTATCGGCGATATCGTTCAGTGCGGTGTCGACGGTGCCGATCAGGGCGTTGATGCCCTTGCCCAGCTGCCGGAAGAAACCCGCCTTGTCATCCAGGCTGATGCGCCTGGACAGATCGCCATTACCGGCTGCAACGACGATACCGTCGATCTCCCGTTCGACGGCCACCTCGGCGGTGCGGTCGGTCCACTCCACCGCAGTACCCAGACGTTCGCCGTTCGCGTCGATGACCGGGTTGGCCACGATACGCATGGTGTGTCCACCGACCACCATCTCGGAATCGTGGGTCTGGTTCAGGTTATCCAGCAACCCGGCCTGGTGGGACGGGTTCTGGTGGAAGTCATCGATACTGGCACCGATCAGCCCCTCGGCGCTGAAGTTGGGCAGATCCTGGCGGATATCCGCTTCCGCTTCGCGGAACAGCTCGGCGGCGGTCTTGTTCATATAGATGATGCGGCGATCGGTATCGGCCATCATCACGCTGCTCGAGACATTGTCCAGTGCATTCCTGATGCGGGTGTTCTCCGCGGCCAGCTCCCTTTCCTCTTCCTGGCGGGCCTGCTCGCGGGCCTCCATGGCCAGCTGCTCGGTCAGGTCGGTCCATTCCACCGCCGTTCCAAGGCGACTCCCCTGTTCGTCGATCACCGCATTGGCAATGATGCGGAAGGTGCGCGGCCCGACGGTGACCTGTGATTCACTGGTACCATCCAGTTTCGCCAGCATGCTGCGCTGGCGCGCCGGCTTCTTGTGGAAGCGGTCGATATTCTGGCCCATCAGGTCATTCGGGTTGAAGCCCGGGATGGACTCACGCAGATCGTCCGCTGCCTCATGGAACATCTTCTGCACCGATTTGTTCATGTAGATGATGTTGTAATCGTCGTCGGCCACCATGACGTTGGTGCTGACGCAGTCCAAAGCGGTCTTGATACGCTGCATCTCACGCGCGGCCTTGCGATCCGCCTCGATCTGCTTGCGCAGCTTGTCCCGCATGGAAACGATGCTGGCATAGATGCCCTGGCGCTTCCCGCCATTGTCCTGTAGCGGCATGTCCAGGTCGCCGTGCGCGATATGGTCGGCGATCTCGGCGATGTAGGCCGGCTCGCCACCGAGCTGGCGGAAGATGTTGCGCGCCAGGACCCAGCCCAGGCCCACGGTCACACCGATGCCCAGAAGCGAGATTACCAGGGTCAGGATGAGCCGGTTGGTGGCGGATGCCGCGACCGTCGACGCCTTGCCCACCAGATCACCGGCGAGACGGTCTTCGACCCGCTTCAGCAGGTTGATCTTGCGGGTCTGCATCTTGAACCAGTACACCGGGTCGATACCAAAACCGCCACTGGCCGCCTTGTCCATGGCCACCCTGCGCATGCGCGTGGTCTCATCGACCGCCTCATCCTTCATGGTGTCCTTGTAGAACTGGATCTGGTCATCGTTCGCCAGTGCCAGGAAGGCCTTGCTGTAGGTGTCCTGGGTGGTCACCAGGCCAAGGAACTTGAAAAACATGCCCTCGCCAAACCGGTCCTTGCGAAGGTGTTGGCGAGCACCGCGCGTTCGATGCCGGCACGTTCCTTGGACTGCAGGAAGTCACCGTATGCGGCGGTCATGACCGACAGCTTCTCGTCCGGGCTGATCTTGGACATCTCCGACACCAGGCCAAGGAAGTCGCCGTTCATGCCGGTGTAATACCTGAGCGCCTGCTTGAGGGGCAACTGGAACTGGTCGACCAGGCCCCGTTTCTCCCGCAGTTGCCCCAGCTGTTGCAACGCCTTGCCCAGACCGTTCTGCAGCTTGTCGTTGTAGGCGGCGGCGTCGAAACCGGTCAGGAAGGTCTGCAACTCTGTCGCCTTGGCGTCAGTCTCGACACGCTGTCTGGCCAGCTCCGGACCGAACTTCTTGCCCTTGCTGCCGAGGAAGCCAGCAGTGGCGTCACGCTCCTTTTGCAGTTCGTGGACCAGGGAACTGACATGCCTGCCCAGGGAAGCGAGTTCGATCAGACGATCGCTCTCACCGCGCAGGGTCAATGCACTGAATGTCTGATTGACCGAAAAATAGAGCACCACCAACAGGGGTATGGCGATCAGCAATACCAGTTTGTGGTTGAGTTTGTCCAGGAAGTTCACCGTCGTTCTCCTGCGTCTACGCTGCGCGGTTGAGAGGTCCTGGCAGGATGTTTCCCACCAGATCACGTGCCGGTTAGCCCGAATATTTCACAAATAAAAAGGGCAAAACCCGTGTAGTTCGTTAAAATTCAGTTGGTTATACTGGATCCGAACAAGGTTTTGCCCGTGACAAAATGTACCCAAGAAAGCTTTGAT
>JAKRWE010000085.1 GCA_024712425.1 Chromatiales bacterium | reverse complement strand
CCTGCACCGGACCATCCCTGGAGATGAGGCGCCCCCTCGTCCCCTCATGACCCCGGACTCACCAAGGGGACATTTCAGCTTGGGAGAAAAGGGGACATTTTAGAATTGGGTTGACAGGGGGTGGCGTCAGTATTGTTCGCTGGCAAGCCAGCTCCTACGGGATGCGTGTGTAGGAGCCGCCTTGGCGGCGAATGCGCCCGATGTGCTACAGCTCCAGCTGGGCGCTGTCGTTGAGGGCGATCTCGATGCGCTCGCGCAGGGAGCGGATGCGCTTGTTGGCGGTGCCGGCCGCGGCATCGGCGTTGTCTTCACGGGTCAGCAGTTCGTGGGCGATATTGAGCGCGGCCATGACCGCGATGCGGTCGGTGCCGATGACCTTGCCGCTGCCGCGAATCTCCTTCATCTTGCTGTCGAGGTAGCGCGCCGCCTTGAGCAGAGCCTCCTCCTCGCCTTCCTGGCAGCCGATACGGTATTCCTTGCCCAGGATGTTGACCGCGACCGCATCCCGTTTGGCGTTCATGATTCGGCCTCGATGGATTTCAGGCGCGTGATCAGGGATTCCACGCGGGCGCGTGCCGCGGCGTTGTTCTCCAGCAGGTGGTCACGCTCCACCGAGAGCTGTTCGACCTGGGCGCACAGGGTCTTGCTTTCGTCCTTGAGGTGCGCGCAGGCACGGATGAGCTCTTCCACCCGGATCTCGAGTGCCCGAAGGTCCTGCTCCTGAATGGGGATGTCTTTGTCGGCCATGTCCCGGTAACTATAGATAGGTGTGCCGCGGCGGGTCAATGTTGGCACATGCTACCATTATCGGATCTGTAAAACTGCGCGATGAGTGACGTGTCATCCCTTGAATCCCTGGATTATGTGAGCTGCTTCGAAGCGATGCGGCGATGCAAGCTGACTTTCTCCCCGACCGAGGCCCATGCTATCGCGGTGGGGTTGCTGGCAGGCGATGTGCCGGCACCCGAGCAGCAGTGGGCGGCCAGTATGTATGCCGACCTCGATCCTGCCGATGCCCTGGCGCAGGAATGCCGCCACTGCCTGGATCAGCTCTTCCAGACCACCATCGGGCAGGCCGGGGATCTCGGGTTCGGCCTGCAGCTGTTCATGCCGCCACAGGCACTGAACGAATACGACGAGCGCATGGCCTTGCGGGACTGGGCGCAGGGGTTCCTGTATGGATTCGGTCTCGCCGGCCAGGCAAACGCGGCGCGCCTGTCGCCGGAGGGCCAGGAGACGTTGCGAGACTTCTACGAGATCGGCAACATGGAAATCGCCGCGCAGGCGCCGGACGAAGAGGAGCAGCAGGCATTGGCCGAGATAGAGGAATACGTGAGGGTGGCGGCGATGCTGATCCACGAGGACATGCATGCGCCACGGCCCACCGGCGAGGCCTCCCATGAAGTCCACTGAGTTCCAGCGCCGCCGGCGCCAGCTGATGCACATGCTGGGCAACGATGCGATCGCCATCCTGCCAACCGCCGTGGAGCAGACGCGCAACCGTGACGTCCTGCACCCCTTCCGCCCGGACAGCGATTTCCACTACCTGACCGGCTTTCCCGAACCGGAGGCGGTGGCGGTGCTCATGCCCGGGCGCCGGCATGCCCAGTACATCCTGTTCTGCCGCGAGCGGGACGAGACCAGGGAGTTGTGGGACGGCCGGCGCGCGGGGCTCGAGGGCGCGGTGGAGATCTACGGCGCGGACGATGCCTTCCCCTTTGCCGACCTGGACGACATCATGCCCGGCCTGCTGGAGCAGCGGGAGCGGGTGTTCTACGCTATGGGCTGCAACAGCAACTTCGATCAGCGCGTTTCCGCCTGGGTGAAGCAGGTGCGTACTCGTTCCCGTGCCGGGGCACATGCGCCGACTGAATTCATCGCGCTGGATCATTACCTGCACGACATGCGCCTGTACAAGAGCCGGGCGGAGGTCGCAACGATGCGCCGGGCCGCGAAACTCTCTGCCGCGGCGCACAGGGAGCTGATGCGCACCTGCCGGCCCGGCGACATGGAATACCAGCTGGCTTCCCGCTTCAGCCATTACTGCCAGATGCGCGGGGCCACCGAGCTGGCCTATCCATCGATCGTCGGTGGCGGCAACAATGCCTGTGTGCTGCACTACATCGAGAACAGCGACGAACTGCGTGACGGTGACCTGGTGCTGATCGATGCGGGCTGCGAGCTGGAATGCTATGCCTCGGACATCACCCGCACCTTCCCGGTCAATGGAACGTTCAGCGAGCCGCAGCGCCTGCTCTACCAGCTGGTGTTGGACGCGCAGCTGGCGGCCATCGACAAGGTGCGGCCCGGCAATCACTGGAACGATCCGCACGAGGCGGCGGTGCGGGTGATCACCCGAGGGCTGCTCAAGCTGGGCCTGTTGCGCGGCAGCCTGGCGAAGGCGCTCAAGAACGAGAGTTACAAGAAGTTCTACATGCACCGTACCGGCCACTGGCTGGGCATGGACGTGCACGACGTGGGCGACTACAAGATCGACGGCCACTGGCGCGAGCTCGAGCCGGGCATGGTGCTCACCGTAGAACCGGGCCTGTACATCCCCAGGGGCCTCAAGGGCGTGGCCAAGAAATGGCAGGGTATCGGCATCCGTATCGAGGACGACGTGCTGGTGACCAAGGACGCCCCCGACGTGCTGACCCGGGATGTGCCCAAGTCGGTGCAGGAGATCGAGGCGCTGATGGCATGAACCCGGTGCACGATTACGACCTGATCATCGTCGGTGGCGGCATGGTGGGCGCCGGCCTGGCCATCGCCCTGTCCGGGCAGGGCCTGCGCCTGGCGTTGATCGATGCGCATGCGCCGGGCGATCCCGGGCAGGCCGGTTACGACGACCGCGCCATTGCCCTGGCCTATGGTAGCCGCCGTATCTTCGAGGGCATGGGGCTGTGGCCCGCCATGGCGCCAGGTGCGGAGCCGATCTGCGATATCCATGTCTCGGATCGCAGACACTTCGGGTTCACCCGGCTCTCCGCGGCGGAGGAACAGGTGCCGGCACTGGGCTATGTCGCCACCGCACGCCGGATCGGCCAGGCGCTGCTAGCACGCCTGCGCGCCTGTGCCGACGTGGACTGGATCGCGCCGGCACAGGTGGTGGCGGTCGCTTCCGACGATATCGCGGCGCACGTCACGATCGAGGACCAGAGCGGGAGCCGGGTACTGAACGCGGCTCTGCTGGTGGCCGCTGACGGCGGCAGGTCCTTCGTGCGTGAGCAGCTCGGGCTGCCGATGCGCCAGTGGCAGTACGGGCAGTCGGCCGTTATCGCCAATGTCACCCCCGGGCAGCCGCATCACAACGTGGCCTACGAGCGCTTCACCGACTCCGGGCCGCTGGCCATGCTGCCCATGAGCGAGGGGCGCTGTGCGCTGGTGTGGACGGTGCGTGACGAGCAGCTGGAGGGGGTCATGGCGTTGGACGACACGGGCTTTGTCGCCGCTGTACAGGAACGCTTCGGCTACCGGCTCGGGCGTTTCCGGCGTGTGGGCAAACGGGCCAGTTACCCGTTGCAGTTGCTGCGGGTGCAGGAGTCGGTGCGCCAGCGCATCGCCATCATCGGCAATGCCGCGCACACCCTGCACCCCATTGCCGGGCAGGGCTTCAATCTCGGGCTGCGTGATGTCGCGGCCTTGGCCGAGGAGGTGACACAGGCGCGCCAGGCGCAGCAGGACATTGGCGCCGACAGCGTGCTGGCGGCGTATGAGGACTGGCGCCTGGCCGAGCAGCGCAATGTCGCGTTGGCCACCGACGGTCTGGCGCGTCTGTTCAGCAATCCGCTGCCGCCGCTGCGCCTGGGACGCAATCTCGGCCTGCTGGCGATGGACCTCTTGCCACCGGCCCGGCATGCCCTGGCGCGGGCAGCGATGGGGCTGGCGGGAAGGCTGCCGCGGCTGGGTCGGGGGCTGGGCCCGACATGAGCGGCAATGCGTTCGACATCGCGGTGGTCGGTGGTGGCATGGTCGGTGCCAGTGTGGCGTTGGCGGCCGCCCGTGATGGTCTGCGCGTGGCTCTGCTGGAGCGTCAGGCGCCGCCGCTGGAGTGGCCCGAATCGAGCCATGACCAGCGGGTTTCCGCCCTGACCCGGGCCTCGCAGCTAATCCTGCAGAACCTCGGCGCCTGGTCACACATGCAGGCGATGGGCGTGACGGCCTACGAACACATGCACGTATGGGAGAAACGCGGGATCGGCGAGATCCATTTCGATGCCGCGGATATCGGCGAGCCCGACCTTGGGCACATCGTCGAGAACCGGGTGATCGTAGCGGCGCTGTGGCGCGAGATCGGGGCCCAGGCGGGCATCGAGACCTTCTTCGGCAGGGAGCTGACGGGCATCGAGCGGGACGGCGATGTCGCGCACCTGCAATTCAGGGACGGCGAGCCGCTCTCGGCGGCCCTGCTGGTCGGCGCGGACGGCGGCCGTTCGCAGCTGCGCGAGCTGGCCGGTATCGGCCTCGCGGGCCGTGATTACGATCAGTACGCGGTGGTGGCCACGGTGCGGGCGGAACGGGGCAATGCCGCGACCGCCTGGCAGCGCTTCATGCCGACCGGTCCCCTGGCCCTGCTGCCTCTGGAAAGCGATCTGTTCTCCATCGTTTGGTCCACCTCGCCGGTGGCGGCGCAGGAGCTGACGGCGCTGCCGCCGGCGCAGTTCGACGAGCGGCTCAGCACGGCCAGTCAGCGCTGTTGCGGGCATCTGGAACTGCTCGGCGAGCGGGCGGCCTTCCCGCTGCGTCTGCAGCATGCCAATGCCTACGTGCAGCCGAATCTCGCCCTGGTGGGTGATGCGGCACACGTGATCCATCCGCTGGCCGGGCAGGGGGTCAACCTGGGCCTGCTGGATGCCGGGGTGCTGATGGACGTGCTCGCGGAAGCCCGCTCGCGTGGCCAGGCCCTGGGGGCGCTCGGGGTGCTGCGACGTTACGAGCGGGCGCGCAAGGGTCACAACCTGGCGGTGCAGATGGTCATGGATGCCTTCAAGTACCTGTTCGGCAATCAGAATCCGGCCCTGCACCTGCTGCGCAACCTGGGCCTGGGGCTGGCCGATCATATTCCGCCGTTGCGCCGCCAGTTCGAGCAGGTGGCGCTGGGGCAGGGGATGGAACTGTCCGGCCTGGCGCGGATTCGCAGCGACTGTCCCTGACTGGGTCCGCAGGCGATGGGTTTCGCGGAGCTCAACCCATCCTACCCGTTTTGCCATGATTGGGGGTATGGTCGGGGGCTCACGCAGTAGTCAGTGTGGAAAACACCCAACCACAAAGAACACGAAGGACACAAAGTGCGTTGCCAGCTCGTCTTGCCGGTACCTTAATCGATCCTCTTCGTGTTCTTTGTGCTCTTCGTGGTTGATCTGACAGTGGGAAATTCACAGGGAACCTTTGCGTAACCTGGCGTCCTTGGCGGTTTGAAACGCATTATTCATCGGGCCAGGTTTGGACTCGCCCGTGGGCTTTCCATGATCCGAGGTGCGATCAGGGGCATGAACGTCAGCGGGTATTTGGCTTATGGTGCCGAGTTGGCTATAGTTCCCCTCCCGGCCACAAGCCGCATGGGAGAGTCCGTCGCAGCGACGGCGCCGAAGGCGCAAATTCCGCCCGGAATCGCTCAGGCAAAAAGACCATGCAGGCGGAGTCATCGGACTCGGGGCCGGCTCTGGAGAGCGGCACATCCTGTGTGCCCACCGACGGGGTAAACTCTCAGGTTACCGGACAGAGGGGCGGATGGTGTTGACTGCAGTCATGTAGTGAAGACCATCCGCCCTTTTTTCATGCTTGGAGACCCGGATGAGCGCAGACAGGAAGATCGTTTTGAACGCCGTGCACCGTGAGATGGGTGCGCGTATGGTGCCTTTCGGTGGCTGGGACATGCCGGTGCACTACGGCTCGCAGATCGAGGAGCACCATGCGGTGCGCCGGGACGCGGGGATGTTCGATGTCTGTCACATGAGCGTGGTGGATCTGCGCGGCGAGCGGGTGCGCGAGTTCCTTTCTCACCTGCTGGCCAACGACGTGGCCAAGCTCAAGACCGCCGGTCGGGCCCTGTATTCCTGCATGCTCAGGCCGGATGGCGGCGTGATCGATGACCTGATCGTCTATTACATGGCCGATGACTGGTTCCGCATGGTGGTCAACGCGGGCACCACCGAGAAGGACATCGCCTGGATGCAGGAACAGGCGCCGGCCTTTGATGCCAGCGTCGAGCCGCGTTTCGATCTCGGTATGATTGCGGTACAGGGCCCGAACGCACGTGACAGGGCCCTGGGCCTGATGAGCGACGACATGCGCAGCGCTGCGGCGGGGCTCAAACCTTTCAATGCGGCGACCGATGGTCACTGGTTCGTCGGGCGCACCGGCTACACCGGTGAGGACGGTTTCGAGATCGTGCTGCCGGAATCGGAGACCGAGGACCTGTGGCGCCGGCTGGCCGCTGCCGGGGTACGGCCCTGCGGCCTGGGCGCGCGCGACACCCTGCGCCTGGAGGCCGGCATGAACCTGTACGGGCAGGACATGGACGAGACGGTCACGCCGCTCGCCTCGGGTCTGGCCTGGACTGTCGCGATGGACGGCGAGCGGGATTTCATCGGTCGTGCGGCACTGGCGGCGCAGAAGGCGGCTGGCGATATCCCGCGTTTCATCGGCGTGCTGCTGGAGGGACGCGGTGTGCTGCGTTCGCACCAGAAGCTGCTCGATGGCGAGCGCGAGGTGGGCGAGATCACCTCCGGCGGCTTTTCCCCGACCCTGGAGCGGTCTATCGGCATGGCGCGGGTGGCGGCGGATGCCGGCGACCAGTTGCAGGTGGATATCCGTGGCAAGAAGCTGCCGCTGAGACGGGTTAAGATGCCGCTCGTGCGCAACGGGAAGGCGCAGATCGAGCTGTAGTCGCCAAACACAAAACAGATCAGGCCCCCGTCCACGGCCGGGGGGGCAAGCAACTTCGAGGAAGCAACCATGAGCAATATCCCCAGTGAACTGAAATACACCAAGACCCACGATTGGGTGCGTGATGAGGGTGATGGCAAGGTCACCGTGGGCATCACCGACCATGCGCAGGAGCTGTTGGGCGACCTGGTGTTCGTGGAGCTGCCGGAAGTGGGTGCCGAGATCAATGCCGGTGACGAGTGTGCCGTGGTGGAGTCGGTCAAGGCCGCCTCGGACGTGTACTGTCCCCTCAACGGTGAGGTCATCGAGGTCAACGAGGCGCTGGCCGATGCCCCTGAAACCATCAACAGCGACGCCTTCGACGAGGGCTGGATGTTCAGGCTCCAGCTGGTCGATGCTGGTGAGCTGGACGGCCTGATGGATGCCGAGGCCTATGCCGAGCATTGCGAAAACGAAGAGCACTGAGTCGGTAAAGCGCCCATGCCGTTCATTCCCCACACCGAAGAAGAGGTCCAACAGATGCTGGAGGCGATCGGTGTCGCCTCGATCGACGATCTGTTCGACGAGATCCCCGCCGCTCTGCGGGCCGGGAATCTGCCCGGCATTCCGGACGGCATGTCCGAGATGGAGGTCGGCGCCCTGATGCACGCGCGGGCCCGGCAGGACGGACGCGCCACCTGCTTCATTGGGGCCGGTGCCTATGAGCACCATATCCCGGCCGCGGTGTGGGAGATCACCACCCGCGGGGAGTTCTACAGCGCCTATACACCCTACCAGGCCGAGGCCAGCCAGGGCACGCTGCAGCTGCTGTACGAATACCAGTCCATGATGACCGCGCTGATGGACATGGAGACATCCAATGCCTCCCTCTACGACGGTGCCAGCGCAGTGGCCGAGGCGGTGCTGATGGCGGTGCGCGGCAACCGAAAGTCGAAATCGAAACGCATCCTGATGCCGCGCACCCTGCATCCCGCATATCGCAAGGTCGCGCATACCATCGTCCGGAACCAGGGCATCGAATTGGTCGAGGTACCGTTCGACATGACATCGGGGCAGACCGACCAGGCCGCGCTGGCGGCCCATGTCGGCGAGGATTTTGCCGCCCTGGTGATTCCACAACCCAATTTCTTCGGCGTGCTGGAGCCGGTCGATGCGCTGACCGACTGGGCGCATGCCAACGGCATGCTGGCCATCGGGGTGGTCAACCCACTCGCCATGTCGGTGCTGCAACCGCCCGGGCAGTGGGGCGAGGTGGGTGCCGATATCGTGGTGGGCGAGGGCCAGCCGCTGGGTGCGCCGCTGTCATCCGGCGGTCCCTACTTCGGCTTCATGTGCTGTACCCAGAAACTGGTACGCCAGATGCCCGGACGCATCATCGGCAAGACCGTCGACCTGGACGGGCGGCCGGGCTATACGCTCACCCTGCAGGCGCGTGAGCAGCACATCCGCCGTTCCAAGGCGACATCCAATATCTGTACCAACCAGGGCCTGCTGGTGACCGCGGCCACCATCCACATGTCGCTGCTGGGGGCCGACGGACTGGCCAATGTGGCAGCGGCCTGCCATGCCAACACCAACAGCCTGGTCGAAAGCCTGACCGCGCTGGACGGGGTCGAAAACGTGTTCGGCGGACCTGCCTTCCACGAGCGCGTGCTGCGCTTGTGCGTGCCGCCAGCCGATGTCCTGAAATCACTGGCCGCGCACAACGTGCTGGGCGGCTATGATCTGTCACAGGACTATCCGGAACTGGAAGACTGTCTGCTGGTATGCGCCACCGAGGTGCGTACTCCGGAAGATATCGACAACTACGCGGCCAAGCTGTCGCGTATCCTGGTCGCACAGGGCCGGGCCAAGTGCCCCATCGAGCCCAAGTTCGATCAATAACCCAAGGAGAACAAGATGGCCGAAATCACACTGCAGGGCAATCCCATCCACACCAACGGTGAACTTCCGGAGGTCGGTAGCGTCGCGCCGGCCTTTTCACTGGTGGATGGCGAGTTGAAGGAAGTCAGCCTGGCCGATTTCCCGGACAAGAAGAAGGTGCTCAATATCGTGCCGAGCCTGGATACCGGGGTCTGTGCGACCTCGACCAAGGTCTTCAACGAGCGTCTGGGCGACCGCGACGACGTGGTGGTGCTGGTGATCTCGGCCGACTTGCCATTTGCCCAGAGCCGTTTCTGTGAGGCGGAGAATACTGACAAGGTGAAGACCCTGTCCATGATGCGCTCGCGCAAGTTTGCCAAGGACTACGGCGTGCTGATCGAGGACGGTCCGCTGGCCGGCATCACCGCGCGCGCGGTACTGGTGCTGGACGAGGACCTGAAGGTGCTGCATGCGCAGCTGGTGCCCGAGATCGGCCAGGAGCCGGACTACGACGCGGCCATCGCTGCGCTGGACTGAGCGCCATGTTCGCAGGAACGGCCTTGGCGGGGAATCTTTGCGGGCACGGTGTGTAGGAGCTGCCTTGGCAGCGAATGACGATGGCACGGTTCCCGATAGGGGCAGTGTTTCTTCGCGGGCAAGCCCGCTCCTACATTTCACGTTACCCCGCCGTAAATCTGACAAAGTAGAACTAAACGACGAAGCGAATCGATGCTGATATACGAACAGTCCCGGCCTGGTCGCCGGGCCTTTGCCCAGGCGCCCAAGGCAGCGCCCGAATTGAGTGGTATTCCGCAAGAGTTTCTGCGCCGGGAGAAGGCGGCCCTGCCCGAGGTGTCGGAGATGCAGGCGGTGCGCCATTACACCCGCCTGTCGCAGAAAAACTTCTCGATCGACACCCAGTTCTACCCGCTGGGTTCCTGCACCATGAAATACAATCCGCGCGCCTGCAACACTCTAGCGATGCTGCCGGGCATGCTGGGACGGCATCCGCTGGCCCCGGAGCTGCACAGTCAGGGCTTCATGAGCTGCATGTACGAGCTGCGGGAGATGCTCAAGGAGATCACCGGCATGCACGACGTGTCGCTGGTACCCGCGGCCGGTGCGCAGGGCGAGTTCACCGGGGTGGCCATGATTCGCGCCTACCACGACGCGAACGGGGATCGGGCACGGAGCGAGATCATCGTGCCGGATGCCGCGCATGGGACCAACCCGGCAACCGCGGTGATGTGCGGCTACAAGGTGCGCGAGATCCCGACCCTGTCCAATGGCGACGTGGACCTCGAGGCCTTGCAGGAGGCCGTGGGACCGCACACGGCGGGCATCATGCTGACCAACCCCTCCACGGTCGGGGTGTTCGAGCGCAATATTGCCGAGATCGCGCGTATCGTGCACAAGGCCGGTGGCCTGCTGTGCTACGACGGGGCCAACCTGAATGCCATCCTGGGCAAGTGCCGCCCGGGCGATATGGGTTTCGACGTCATCCATATGAACCTGCACAAGACCTTCTCCACACCGCATGGTGGTGGTGGGCCGGGTGCCGGGCCGGTGGGTGTTTCCGAGCGTCTCCGCCCCTTCCTGCCGGTGCCCATGGTGGCCAGGGACGGCTACGGCGATTACTACTGGCTGACCGAGAAGGAGCGGCCACAGACCATAGGCAAGCTGATGGCCTTCGCCGGGAATGCCGGAGTGCTGCTGCGGGCCTGGGTGTATGCGCGCATACTGGGCCGCGAGGGCATGATCCGGGTCGCGGAGTATGCCACCCTGAACGCCAATTACATGGCGGCGCGCCTGCGCAATGCCGGTTTCCAGCTGGCCTATCCGGAGCGGCGAGCGACCCACGAGTTCATCGTTACGCTGAAGAAACAGGCCAAGGAGTTGCAGGTCAACGCCATGGACTTCGCCAAGCGCCTGCTCGACTACGGCTACCATGCCCCAACCACCTATTTCCCGCTGCTGGTGCCGGAGTGTTTCCTGATCGAGCCCACTGAGACCGAGGCCAAGGAGGAACTGGACGGCTTCGTAGCGGCCATGCAGGCGATCCAGAAAGAGGCGGAAAGCGAGCCGGACACGGTAAAGGCGGCCCCGCATGCCCTGCCGGTGCGGCGCCTGGACGACGTGCGCGCCGCGCGCGAGCCCGACCTGAGATGGATCCCGGGCGATCGATGCTGATTCGTCCTGTACGGACAGAGGCGAGTCGCAGGAGCGGGCCTGCCCGCGAATATGGGTGTGGGAAATTCGGTTCCTATGTTGGCCTCTTCGCGGGCAAGCCCGCTCCTACAGCACGAAAATGGTTTTCAACGCCACGTTACACGAGGGGCGGGGTGTGGGGATAGCCGTGCCTATAGCTCACGGGATTCCAGCCAGCGTTCCGTAGGCACTCTGGAAGATGTTGCAATGTCTGAATACTTCGAAAACAGGGGCCTGTTGCGGGCCTGGCGCGCCTTGGGCTACTCGCTGACCGGCCTGCGCAGCGCGTTCCGTCACGAGTCCGCCTTTCGCCAGGAGGTGGCGCTTGCGGTGGTCGTGGTGCCGCTGGGTCTGTGGTTGGGCCAGGGCGGCGTGGAGAAGGCGCTGCTGGCCGGCAGCTGGTTGCTGGTACTGATCGTGGAGCTGCTGAACTCGGCGATCGAGGCGGCGGTCGACCGCTTCGGGCCGGAGCAGAACGAACTGTCCGGGCGGGCCAAGGACATCGCTTCGGCGGCGGTGCTGCTGAGTATCTTGTTGGCGCTGCTGGTGTGGGGATTGTTGTTGGCGGATTAATCGCTGCGTAGCTCAGCTGCGCCGCACAGAGCTTTCTTCTTCTTTGCGACTCTTTGCGTCCTTCGTGTTCTTTGTGGTTGAGTGTTTTCCCCACTAATAGAAAAGCCCGCAGCCAATGCCGCGGGCTTGTTTCGGGATGGGGGTGTCCCCGCGATTACTTGTACAGGTAGTCCGGGTTGCCTGCATTGGCCTGGGCCTGCGCGGTGCGGCCCTGGAACTCGGCGGCCTTGGCCAGGCTGATGGCCTTGTCGAAGTTGCCTGCCTTGGCGGCCTGCTGGGCCTTCTTCAGGATCTTGCCGCTGTCGCGCCACTCGTTTTTCATGGAGGCTGCTTTCTTGACCGCGGCCACGGCTGCGGAATAGGCCTTGTCGAAGTCGGCCTGGCTGGCGGCGAATACGCTGCCGGACAGCATCAGTGCGGAGGTGACTGCCGCTGACAGCAGCATCTTCTTGATCGATGTCTTCATGTTATCTCCGGTTCCTTTGTTGGTTCGTGGATTATGCTTATGGGGTCTGTGACCCTTCTTGTGTCCGCACACGGCGGATCGTGGGGACATAAGGTAACATCCCGGCTCATTGTTTTCACTACCCGCCGATAGAGGAATTATCGATGTCAGCCCTGATTTCCGGCTCCATGGCCTATGACACCATCATGGTGTTCCAGGACCACTTCAAGAACCACATCCTGCCCGAGCAGGTGCATATCCTGAACGTCTCTTTCCTGGTGCCGGAGATGCGGCGCAATTTCGGCGGTTGCGCCGGGAATATCGCCTACAACCTGAACCTGCTCGGCGGAAAGGGCATCCCCATGGCCACCGTGGGCGAGGATTTCGCGCCTTATGCCCGCTGGATGGACGACAAGGGGGTGTCGCGCGCCGGTCTGAAGGAGATCGAAGGGGAGTTCACCGCCCAGGCATTCATCACCACCGACCAGGACGACAACCAGATCACCGCCTTTCACCCGGGGGCGATGAACCATGCCCATCTCAACCGGGTTGGCGACCATTCGGGTATCCGGATCGGCATCGTCTCGCCGGACGGACGCCAGGGCATGATCGAACACGCGGAGCAGTTCGCCGAGGCGGGTATCCCGTTCATCTTCGACCCGGGCCAGGGCATGCCGATGTTCGATGGTGACGACCTGATGCGTTTTGTCGAGCAGGCGACCTGGCTGGCCTTCAACGACTACGAGGCCAAGCTGATGGAGGAGCGCACCGGCCGCAGCACGGAACAGCTGGCGGCGCAGGTGGAGGCGGTCATCGTGACCCGCGGCGGCGAGGGGTCGACCATCCACACCGGCGGAAAGCAGCTGGATATCCCCCTTGCCCCGGCACGTGAACTGAAAGACCCCACCGGCTGTGGTGACGCCTATCGCGGCGGCCTGCTGTACGGCCTGATGCAGGGGGTGGACTGGGAACTCACCGGGCGGATCGCCTCGCTGATGGGTGCGATCAAGATCGAGAGCCAGGGGCTCCAGAACCATCATTTCACGCGGGAGGCGTTCGAGGCGCGCTTCAAGGATGTCTTTGGGTTCGCGCTCTAACCCGAATATTTCATCCGCTTCTCGCTTTTCCGGGCGGTCAGTGGATGGAAGATGTGGTGCCTCGAACGGGACGTGGAAAGGCTCGTGAAGGGCTATTTTCTAGGCTGCAGGC